>DDUN01000081.1:0-29955 GCA_002344825.1 Candidatus Multiplicimicrobium inquinatum
ACGAATGATATTACGAACGAAGTTCATGCTTACGTTGACGGTGCGACAGTTGAATCGAACGGAAACAGCGTTGAAGTCAAAGCTACCGAAAAAGCCACAATTGAAACTGTTTCGGTCGGCGGCGCATTCGCGGGTTCTAACTCTCTCGGCGGCTCGGTTTCCTTAAATGATATCGACAATTCAACCAAAGCTTATGTGAACACACCTGCAACTGCGGGCGCAACGACATCGGTTGTGAAGAGTAGCCTTGATATTTTGATTCAGGCTGAAGACACATCTAAAATTCAGGCTTTCGCAGGCCAGGTCGGCGGCGCGGGTTCGACGGCTGTGGCCGGCGCGGTTGCAACGAACGATATTTCGAATGACACTTATGCATTCGGCGAAAATTCCGATCTTACCGCGACGACGGGTTATGTTGCCGTTAAGAGCACGAACGATTCGACGATTGAAACTTTTGCGATTGCCGGCGGTACCGCGGGTTCGGCATCCATTGCGGGCTCCGTTGCGATCAACACGATTGCGAATGACACACGCGCTTATCTGTCGGGTACTCACACGACTGCGGATGATGCGGTTGTCATCGTAGCCAAAGCCAAGAGCGTTGTTCAGACACTTGGCGGGGTTCTCTCAGGCGGCGGTACGGCAGGTATCGGCGGTACGATTGTTTTAAATACGGTTGATAATATTACGAAAGCCTTTGTCAGTAAAAGCAGCACACGCGACTCTGTCGTTAAAGCGAAGGGCATGGACGCAGGCACGATCTCCAAAGCTGACGGCACCACAGGTACAGACACTGTAAACGGTTTGGCCGTTGTTGCCGAATCGATTGATGACATCGACACGAAGTCCGCGACTCTCGCGGTGGGCGGCACGGGTTCCGTCGCTGCGACCGTGACTGTCAATCTTGTTGAAAACGATACACAGGCTTATATCGAAGACACTGAAGTGAATAACAGCATGACTTCGGATTCCGATCAGTCCATCAAAGTCCGCGCTTACAGCGGCAGCGACGTTGACATGAAGGGCGGCGGACTTTCTGCGGGCGGCGCGGCCGGTATCGGCGCGACGGTTGATAAGACTACGATCGCAAATACGACAAAAGCTTATATTAAGGGCAATACTTTAAAAGCCGAGAACGGCGTTGAAGTAAAATCGACCACCGATGAAAAAGTAAATTCGATTATCGCTTCGGGCGGTATCAGCGGAACAGCTGCGGTTACGGGTTCCGTCGCGGTTGTTGATATCGATTCAACGAATGAAGCTTATATCGAAAACGCATCGGTTGACGCTAAAGGCGATATCAAGGTTCTCGCTGAAGATGATGTGGATGTTGATGCCTATGCCGGCAGTCTTTCCATCGGCGGCGTCGCGGGCGCGGGTGCTTCGGTTGTTGTAACGAATGTTGAAAATGACACGACTGCGCGCATTACTGATTCTAAAACGAATGCGACCGGTGTTACTGAAGTGAATGCTGACTCGAACACCGATGTCACTGCTTATACGGCGTCGGGCAATCTCGGCGGTTACGCGGGTGTGGGCGGAGCGGTTACGGTCAACACCATTGCGACAACGACGCAGGCTTTTGTTAATGAAGCTTCGGGTACGACTGAAATCAACGAAAGCTCGACTTACGCCGGAGCAGGCCAGGACGTGAAGGTTATCGCCAAAGATGTGACCAAGCTCAACGCCAAAGACGGAAGTATTTCCGGCGGAGTGGGTGTGGGTTTCGGTGCCTCGATTGACGTGGGTACCGTGCGTAATACGACGACCGCTTCCATCGGCGATAATACCAAAGTTTCAGCCGACCGCGATGTGCTTGTTCAGGCTTCTTCCAATAAAGACATTGATTCCGTAACTGTCGCTGCCGCGGGCGGCGCAGGTATGGGCGTTGCAGGTTCCGTTTCCATTATTAATGTAGGCAGCGCGATCTCAGGCGAGGGCAGTACTGCCGCCGCGAGCACTTCCAGCTTCACGAATGACGCAATCGGCAGTGCGAATGGCTCGCTCGCGGGTTCTTCTGATGCAGCGAATGCGGCCAATGCGAAAATTAACGCACAGGGATCACCAAGCGTTTCAGATGAATTTAATACTGCTGCGAATGTAACTCATTCCACTACTGCTTCAATCGGTTCAAGTGCAGTTGTTGATGCAGGCGGAGATATCACTGTTGATGCCGACGATGTAACTGAAGTTGATGTGATTGCAGGTGCTGTGGCCTTGGGCGGTTTCTACGGTGTGGGCGGCGCGGTTGCTCTCGTTAATTTGATGAGCCGTACAAACGCGACTGTCGGTTCCTCGGCCGATCTTTCTGCCGGTGATGACATCACCGTTGATGCGAAGGGGACCGTGAATGAATCGATTCTTCAGACCATCGCGGGTACCGCGGGGCAGATTTCGCTTGGTGCTGCGTTCGCAAAAATTCTTTCAGACAACGACGCAACGGCTTCAGTCGGCAACAACGCCAAGATCCGCAAAGCCGATCAGTTCCAAGTGCTTGCTGAAAATTATTCCAACATTCAGGCTGAATCTTACGGTGCCAGCGTCGGCGCAGGCGCAATCGGTGTTTCACTTGCTGAAGGCCGCGAAACCGGCACGGCCTCTGCTTCTTTAGGAAGCGGTGTTGACGTAGCTGATGAAGCGAATAGCAAAACTGTTAACGATGTTCTTGTTCAGGCAAAAGCTTCGAATTATGTTCAGGGTTACGCTGTGGCCGCAGCGGGCGGAATTATTTCCGGTACCGGCTCTTCCGCAACTGCAAAAGCCAATGCAAATACTTCCGCAACAATCGGTTCGGGTTCCGACATTGATGCTGAAAACGACATCACAGTTAAATCTTATTCACGTAACAATGCGGATGCCGATGCGCTCGGTGTCGCAATCGGCGGTTTGACCGTTGGTGTGGCGCTTTCTTATGCAGAAACCGCGCCGAATGTCACAGCCTCAGTGAATGACTCCGCTTCGGGTTCAGGCTCAACTCTCAACGCAAAGCGCGATGTTATCGTTATCGCTGATTCGGATGAAAATGCGGATGCTTATTCTCGGTCCGCTGCCGGCGGTATTATTTCAGGCAACGGTTCTGACGCAGATTCCCGCACGGCGCCGACAGTCAAAGCTTTCCTCGGTAATAACAATGAAGTGGACGCGGGACGGGATGCGCTCGTTAAGGCTTTCTCAATTACATTTTCTCAGGCACAGGCCGCCGGTGTTGCGGCGGGCGCGCTTTCAGTCGCAGCGTCTCTCGCTGACGCCGTGACAAGTGCAACGGTTCAGGCTCATACCGGACATAATTCAAAGATCCGCGCTAAGAACAACGCGAAGGTTGTTTCAACGGTTAACGTTGATGCCAACGGTACTTATCTTGATGACCGCACAAAAGCGAACTCCAATGCTTCCGCCGGCGCTCTTGTCGGCATTACGGGTACGAAGTCTACGGTGAATTCAACAATCAATTCGGGCGCATGGACTTCGACGGGGTCGCTTCTGAAAGGTGATAACGATTCCACTATTCAGGCAATCGCAAACAACGCAACTTATGCGAATGCATTAGGTAAAGCGGGCGGTCTCTTGGCCGGCGGTTATACCGGCACGGGCTCGACGCTGAATACGACTGCCGAAGCCATTGTTTATGGCACAGGCGCGGTTGAAGCGGGTAATATCGCTGCGGTAGGCTCACAGGCTGTTGCGGATTCTTACAGCAAAGCGGAAGGCGGCGCGGGCCAGGATATCGGCGGCGCGCTCGAAGCTCTCTTTACCGGTAATTTCTCGGCGGCGGACATTCCGTCGATTGCGACCATTGCCGGAACTTCGGTAACGACGAATGTTAATACGCTTGCCAACACGCGCACTGAAACAGGTTCAAGCGTTAAGGGCGGTAATGAATCGACCGTCAGCTCGCATGCCGTTTCACGTGTGACCGCGGACTCTTATATGTCTTCGACCGGTGTTTTTGTCGCGGACGCAGTTGCGGGTACGGACGTCTATGTGGATTCCGACGCATATACCACCGTCGGCGGCAAAGTTGAATCGAAGGATGTAAAAATTCTTGCTCAGAACAACATCGACATTAATGCGAAAGCGCAGGCTGATGTGCACGCAGACATTGCGGCCGCTTTTGGTACCGCTGTGGCACGTGTGCGCGTGGGTGATTCGGGCGATCATGCTGAAGCGAAGGTTACGCTGACTTCGACATCGGAAATTTTCGGCGCAGAAAAAGTTTTGATTCAAGCGCTGAACTTTCAGCAGACCGGTAACCTGATGGTGAAAGCGGTTGTGAAGGCTTATGGTACGTTTACAGCCACAGCTTCTACGCTGGCTGACGGAACCGCGTATGTAAATTCAAAAATCCAGCAGGATGACGGCTCTACGATTACGACCGGCGAGCTCACCGGAACGGTCAACACGACTTATCAGATGGAGCGTCTTTCCGAACCGACCGCCGACACGATTGTGACGAAAGTTATCGAGGTTGCGCGTACGGTTGTCAGAGAGGTTTGCACATGGTTGCCGTGGCCGTTGGACGCTCTGTGTGACTACGTAACAGAAGTTGTTTTTGACCTTGTTACGGTAATAGACGGCAGTACTGAAAATTCTGATATCGGCGGTTCAGGCATTGTCACGGGCGACAACATCCATATGAACGGTGATATTTACAATATTGGCGGCAATGACCGCCAAGTTATTATCAATGCCGACGGAAGTATCATCGGCGGCACGGGGACGATCTCCGGCAATGATGTGATTCTCGGCGATATTCAGAACGATGCGAAATCCAAGATCCGCTTCAACGCTGAGAAGGGTTCGATTACCGGTACGGCGACCATCCATTTGGATAAAGTCCTTGAGAAAGTCGAGATCATTAATAACTCGAATTACAATCTTGTGGTCGGTAAAGTCGATATGATCTCGAATAACGGCGGAGAACCGGATGTGATTTATAACTCGCCGAATGCAACGCGTTACACCATCGAATCAAACAGCGGCCCGTCCGGCTTGTTTATCGATGGCAACGGACTGGGCGACATCCGATTTACGCAGGCGATCAGAAACAACACCGCGGATTTTACGTTCACGAACGAAGGCGGCGATATCATCGCTTCGGACAACAACGTTGCGTTTGATGGATATCATTTCAGCCTGCGCGCGGACAACGGCAATCTGGGTTCAGCGTCACAGCGTTTGAATTTCAATTTGTTCAAATCTAAGACCTTGCCCGATAGCACGGCGCTTAACACTGACGATGCTTCGCTCTCCGCATTTTCTTACGGCGATATGTTTTTAAGTATCGATAGCATTCAGACCGAATTTGCCCAGTACAATGCGGCGACAGCTTCGATCAGCGGATTTCAAATCGGAGATCTGACGGCTTTTGGAAACATCGACGTGAAATTGAATCAGGGCGATCTTTACAGTATTTATGATGATCCGGCCTGTCCGACTTGCAGTGACCTGAAAATCAACGCTGCGCCGACGACTTATAACTTGAATAATGTCACAGCCGGAAAGGATATCGATTTCGATATCGCTTCGGGCGCCAAGGCGACTTTGGACGGAACGATGCAGAGCGGTTATGAAGATATTTCTTTTGATATCGATGCAGCCGGAAATACTTCTTCAAATCTGTTCAATCATGAAGTTCTTCCGCGTAACGGTAATAAAATCGTGATCAAAGACATCGAACAGGGCGGCGGCCATATCGGCATTACCGGTACGATCGACGGTTCGGGTACGATGAAAGCGCTCGACGGCTACAGCCGTTTGACGATCAATAATGATTCCGGTCTTGACCTCGAAATCAACGATCTTGATCTCGATACCCGCATCAACGAAAACATTACGATCAACGGTGATACGGATGTCACTTCGAATGAATACGGCACAATTCAAGTGCAGAATATCGGTTACGGCACGGGCGCAATCACGGTGAATAACACCAGCGGCGGCAACGTACTTTTGACCGGCGAAGTAAAAAATGCTTCCGGCACGACCACGATTGATACGACCTCGGGCAGCATTCAGAACACGGATTCAGATCAGCTTTTGAAAGCCAAGGATCTCGTGTTGAAAGCAACGAGCGGTATCGGCAGCGGCAATCCGCTGAATACAGCCGCTGAAAACCTCGACGCGGTGAACACTGCTTCGGGCAATATCGACATTCTTGAAATCGCCGCGGGCGGCGATCTCGGTATTAACCGTATCGACCAGCAGGGCGCAGGCGATGTGCATGTTAAAACCGAAGACGGTTCTTTGACTGTAAATGCGAATCAATCGGGTGTTTCCGCAACGAGCGGAACGGTTCTTCTTGAAGCTGAAGACACGGATAATTCCGGTAGTGATTTGAATGTGAATGATACTGTGGCTACAACTTCGGGCAGTATCACGATGAAATCCGCACGTGATGTAAGTTTTAGCGCTGAGGGCGATGTAACGACAACTTCAGGTAATATCGAAGCCGATGCGGGTCGTGATTTTACGCAGGCTGACGGCGCTGTTCTCAGCACCACTTCAGGTGTCGTGAATATCGACGCAGTCCGTGATGTCGCGTTGGGATCAGTTCAGAGTGATTCAGCGGCGGCGGACGCAGTGATCATCCGCGCGCAACAAGGTGAAATTCGTGATAACGGTGATACCGATTCCGATATTATCGCGCGTAGCGGAACAACGACTTTGATCGCGAAGTCGGGCATCGGCAGTAATAACGCGCTTGATACGCGCATGCTGAATGTTTCGGGTGTGACAGATTCCGGCAATATCCAAGTTGATAATACCGGTGGCCTCACGATTGTGGATGCTAACGGCGTAACCGGTTTGAGCATTACGGACAACGCTGATGCGAACGCGGGTGAGTTTATTACCGTTCGCACATTCAGTCCTTTGACGGTTTCAGCGGGCGCTCCCGTCATCAATAATGCCGGCGGCGACATCAATCTTAACGCGCTTGGAAATCTTGCGGCTGACGATTTGACATTGAATGACAATGTTCTTACAAGCGGCGGTAACGGGAATGTTCTTTTAACCGCGGGTGACACGATCACGATCGCAGACGGTGTGATTGTGGGCGCGCAGGGCAGTGGTAACGTTACTTTGGCCTCAGGCGAAGATTTTACCGACGGTCTTTTGAACCAAGACGGTAATACGGGTATCGGCGGTGGTGATATCGTCATGGGCGGAACCGCGAAAGCTCAAACGGAATCCGGAAATATTTTGGCCGACGCGGCGGATGATTTTCTTGTGGGTATTTTGGACGCGGATTCCGATGCGGACGATATTCGCGGCGATGTCACGACTTTCTCCCGTACAGGCTCAACCCTGGACACGAACGGTCCCGATTTAAATATTATCGCGGATGATCTTGTGATGACTTCCGGTGGAACAATTGGTATTTCAGGCGATCCGATTGAAACCAAGGCGAATACTTTGACCGCGAATTCAATCGGTTCCATGTTCTTTTTCAATATCGGAAGTGTGATTGCTAATTTGGTTTCACGCGACGGAAGCATTGATTTGGGCGCGACCGAGGACATTATTCTTGGCGGAGCTCACGCGGCCAGCGGACAAGTGATTCTCTCGGCGGGAAGATCCATTTTATCGCAATCATCAACTCCGACGCATATCACGGCAAGTGATGTTGTGCGCCTGAGCGCGGGGAATGTGGTCGGAACCGGAGACCGTCCGATTAATGTTCAGATGAATAATCCCGGAACCTTGTTTTTGAGCGCGGGTGGAAAAGCATCCAATGGTTTGTCAGCGAATGTTCGCAGCAATATTTCACCGTTGAGCATTGAAATTCTTGGCACACCTCCGGGATTAGCTTTGTTGAATGGGATCGCGGTCGGCGGGGCAACCTTGCCGCTTCTGATCAGCTCTAATTCCGGCCTCTATTCCGCGCCATTGCCTTTAAGCTTTAAAGCGGCCGGTAAGCTGAATTTCTTTTATAACGCTGATTTCCCCGGCATTTTCAACGCAAATGAATGGAGCAATCCGGCTCAGGGTACGATTGATACAACCCAGATGGATCAATTGCCGTTGGGTGGTTTCACGCTTCTTCCGAGCGAGGTCACAATTCCTCAGCCGGCTTCAAGCGAAGAGCAAAAACAAAAAGAAATCGAAGAAGTACAAAAGCAATTGGGTGTTCAGCCTCCGAGCACGGTTGCCATTCCCGAACCTGCGGTGCCGCAGACTTCAGTTCCCGAACAGCAAACCACAAGTATTTAATACCTTCAGGCAGGGATTCTTACGGGAATCCCTGCCTTTTTGTTTTTCTGCCCAGGAAATTTCATTTTCCCGCCTCCGACCGCATGGCATATAATACCCGCTTCCCGAAATCATAATTTATAAGAGGTGAGCATGGACGCAGCAGCAAGAGAATATGGACAGCGTTTTTTACCCAAAGATTCCATCGCGGCGATTCGCGCTGCTTTTGAAGCGGGCAAAAAAGTCAAAATCGCGGGACGCGTGATGACGATCCGCATCATGGGCAAAAGTATTTTTGCGGACGTGAAAGACCAAGACGGCCGCATTCAAATTTACGCCAAGCAAGATACTTTGGGTGATGAAGCTTTCACGCATTTGAAGCATTTTAAGCTGGGCGATATCATTGGGCTCGAAGGCGAACTTTTCACCTCCAAAATGGGTGAGATGACGGTCAAAGTTGAATCTTATCAGCGCCTGTCTTCGATTGTGCGTCCGATGCCCGAAAAATGGCATGGTCTCAAGGACGTTGAAACCCGCTATCGCCAGCGTTATGTTGATTTGATGGTGAACGACGATGTTCGCAAGGTGTTTCAAACGCGCAGTCTCATTATGCGTGAAATCCGCAAGTTCCTCGACGCGCAGGATTTTATGGAAGTTGAAACGCCGATGATGCAGCCGCTTGCCGGCGGTGCGCGCGCAAGACCCTTTAAAACTTTTCACAACACGCTTGAGATGGAACTTTATATGCGCATCGCGCCGGAGCTTTATCTTAAACGCCTGCTTGTCGGTGGTTTTGAAAAAGTGTATGAAATAAACCGTAATTTCCGTAACGAGGGGATTTCGGTACGCCATAATCCCGAGTTCACCATGATGGAGCTTTATCAGGCATACGCGGATTATCATGACATGATGGATATTACCGAATCGCTGGTGCACCATCTCGTAATGAAAATTCACGGGAAAGACGAAATTCCTTTTGGTGATAAAACTTTGAATTTTGCCCGTCCATGGAAGCGTATTTCTTTTTACGGAGCGATTCAGGAAGCCACCGGCATTGATTTGAAGAATTCAAATCTTTCGGTGCATGAGAACGCCAAAAAAATCGGCTTGAAACTGGATCCAAAAATGGAAGAAGTCGATGTGCTCGATGAAATTTTTTCCGAAACGGTTGAGAAGCATCTCATTAATCCGACTTTCATTATTGATTACCCGACAGCGATGTCGCCTTTGGCTAAAGGGCAAACCGAGGACCCGTCGCTTGTTTATCGATTTGAATTGTTTATCTCCAAGATGGAAATCGCGAATGCGTTTTCGGAATTGAACGATCCGTTTGTTCAACGCGAGCGGCTTGAGCAGCAAGCCACGGAAATCGGCGAGAACAAAGAAATCGACGAAGACTTCTTAACCGCGTTGGAATACGCCATGCCTCCGGCTGGCGGTCTCGGTATCGGCATCGATCGCTTGGTGATGCTGCTCACCAATCAGGAGTCGATCCGTGAAGTGATTTTATTTCCGCTTCTGCGCGCCGAAAAGAAAGCCGCCGAAATCGCACCGGCGGCCGAAGAGCAAACCGAAATATAAATCTATGAACCAGGAACCAAGGACCAAGAACCAGGCACCCATCTTGCGTCTTTTACTTCGTTCTTGGTTCCAGGTTCTTGGTGCTTAAATTATGAGTTACTCCTTCTTCATCGCTTCCAGACATCTGACGCGCCGCCGTAAAAAAGGCTTTATATCCCTGATTTCGCTGATTTCAATTGGCGGGGTGGGTATCGGCGTCATGGCTTTGATTGTTGTCTTGGCTGTGATGGGAGGATTTGACCGCGAGCTCAAACGCAAAATCGTCAATGTTCAGCCTCATTTGCGCATTGAGAAAGTCGGCGGAGTGGATGATGTGAATTGGGAAATTCAAAAAATTCGTTCTTATGTTGAAAGCGAACTTCTGTATGCTTCCGCCTTTATTGAAGGACAGGCTATTTTAAAATCCGATACCAATGCCACCGGTGTTGTGATTAAAGGCGTCGATACGGAACGGGAAAGCCTTGATATTTTTAAAGACCATTTAACGGCGGGTGAATTGAGTTTTGCCCCCGTTTCTCAACAGGAAACCAAGCGGAAAATGCTTTTTTTCAAGCAAACCGTTCAAAGTGAATATGGCGGGATTTTGCTCGGCAAATATCTGGCCCGGACGCTGGATGTGAAAGTCGGCGATGTCGTGCAGTTTATTTCGCCGGCCTCGGCCCAAATTACTTCAGTAATGAATCTTCGGGTTGAGACGTATCCTTTCGTGGTGCGCGGTATTTTCAACGTCGGAATGAACGAATTTGATTCGCAATTAGCGCTGATTGATTTAAAACAGGCTCAGCTTGTTTATCAGCTTGGCAGTAAAGTGACCGGATTGAGTTTGCGTTTTAAGGACGTAGACGCGGCGGAGCGGCTTAAATGGAGTTTGCTCAGCAATTATTCCGCTGATTATTATTTTCGTTCCTGGATCGATATGAATTACAGTTTTTTCAGAGCGCTTAAAGTTGAGAAAAGCGTGATGACTATTTTGCTGGCGCTGATTATTTTAGTCGCGGCGTTTAATATTGTTTCAACCCTCACCATGGTCGTGATGGAGAAAACAAAAGATATCGGGATTTTGCGGGCGATTGGGGCGACCCGTTTTGGAATTGCGCGAATTTTTATCATTGAAGGTTTTGCGATCGGTTTTTTCGGTATTTTAGCCGGAGCGATCAGCGGGGTTTGGCTTGCGCTTAATTTAAATCCGGTGGCGGACTTTATTAAGCAGACGACCGGGCTGGAAGTGTTTCCGCGGGATATTTATTTCTTCGAAAAAATTCCTTCCGAAATTCACGCGATCGACGTGGTTTGGATCGTCGGCTTTGCCATGCTTGCCTGTATTCTGGCGGGGCTTTATCCTGCTTTCCGAGCCGCGCAATTGAAACCGGTGGAGGCTTTGCGTTATGAATAAGCCTCAAGCGAAGCGGTTGCTCTATGAAGTTCAGAATATCAGTAAAGAGTATGACGCGCCGGGCGGTTCTTTGCCGATTTTAAAGTCGGTTAATTTGGAAGTATGCGCGGGCGATTTGATTTTTATCATCGGACGCAGCGGCTGCGGCAAATCGACACTTTTGCACTTGATGGGCGGATTGGATGAGCCGACGAGCGGACGTTTATTTTTTGACGAAGATGATTTTTTGCGCTTGAGCGAAAGACGCAGAACCAAAATTCGCAATCAAAAGATCGGGTTTGTTTTTCAAGCCTATCATTTGCTCCCGGAGCTGACGGTGCTTGAAAATGTGATGCTCCCCGCGTTAATTTCCGGCAAAAAAGATCAAAGCTGGGTTATGCAGGTTTTAAAAAAGGTTGAGCTTTCCAGCCGGCGGTTTCATTTTCCGGCGGAGCTTTCCGGCGGAGAGCAGCAGCGTGTTGCTTTGGCCCGAGCCTTGGTAAACCGTCCTGAACTTGTGCTTTGCGACGAGCCCACGGGAAATTTGGATACCCAGACAGCCGAAAAAATGTTCCAGCTGATTCTTGATTTGAACGAGAAAGAAGGACAAGCCTTTGTGATCGTGACGCACGATGAACGGCTTGCCATGAAGCACAAGAAAGTTTACCGCCTGGATGCCGGGGTTTTGACACCGGCACACTAGCAAAACGCTGTTCACTTCCTTGGGTAGCGTGGGGTATACTACGCCTCCGCGCAGGAGCTTGCGCGGTTTGCGAGCGGCATTTTATTGTTTTTTTAAGGAGTATTTATGAGTATTCAGATTTACATCGACGGCAAATTCTTCGCGAAAGAAGACGCCAAGATCTCCGTGTTTGATCATGGATTGCTTTATGGTGACGGTGTTTTTGAAGGAATCCGTGCTTATGATTCTTGCATTTTTAAATTAGGCGAGCATTTGGACCGGCTTTGGGAGTCGGCGCATACGCTGATGATTCAGATTCCAATGACGAAGAAGCAGATGGAAAAAGCGATTATTGATACTTTGAAAAAAAACGGTTTCAGCGATTCGTATATTCGTGTTGTTGTGACACGTGGAGTCGGAGATCTTGGGTTGGATCCCGCACTTTGTAAATTACCGACCGTGATTATTATCGCCGATAAAATCAAGCTTTATCCGGAGTCTCTGTATCAAAACGGACTCAGTATTGTTACGGTTCCGACGGTTCGTAATCTTCCGGAAGCCGTCAATCCTTCAATCAAGAGTTTGAATTATCTGAATAATATTCTGGCGAAAATTGAAGCCAAAAATTCAGGCTGTGTGGAGGCTTTGATGCTCAATCATCAGGGCTATGTCGCGGAATGCACCGGCGATAACGTTTTCATGATTAAATATGAAGGCGCTTCCCCAAAGCCGATTCTTCTGACGCCGCCGACTTATTTGGGTGCGCTGAAGGGGATTACACGGCAGGGAATCATCGAGCTTGCCGCGCAGGAAAAAATCTGCTTTGAAGAGCGTGTTTTGACCCGCCATGATCTTTTTAACGCGGATGAGGTTTTCCTGACCGGAACCGCGGCGGAAGTGATTCCGGTAGTTAAGATTGACGCGCGCGTGATCGGTACCGGAAAACCCGGGCCGGTGACGAATCAATTGCTCAAGGGCTTCCGCAAGATTGTCCGCCGAGACGGCGTGAAGTACAAAGTTTCCCCCCGTTGAGTGGATTGATGCGTATTGATCAATTGCTCACTCAGGCACCCGCCTGGCAGTCCGCGCTTGGGCCGCATGAAGACGTGGTGGTAAGCTCGCGTATTCGTCTGGCCCGCAATGTGGACGGGTATTTTTTCCCTTCCCGGTTAAAAGGTCAGGAACGTAAGCGGCTTATCAAGAGTTTTGAAAAAGCCGTCAGCAAACCCGAGCGTTTCCCGAATAGTTCTTTTTTCTCCGCCGCCGATTTGAATGCGGTTGAACTTCAGCTGTTGCTTGAGCGGCATTTGATCAGCCGTGAATTTTCCTCCGATAAGGGTGACCGCGCGGTTCTGATTTCATCGGATGAATCGCAAAGTCTGATGTTTATGGAAGAGGATCATTTACGGATTCAGATTTTTGAATCAGGGCTTAACCTCCGTTCGGCCTGGAAAAAAGCCAATGAGACCGATGATCAGCTGCAAAAGGATTTTCGTTTTTCGTTCAACCCCAAGATTGGCTTTTTGACGGCGTGCCCCACCAACGTCGGTACCGGTTTGCGTGCTTCGTGTATGCTGCATTTACCTTCACTGGTGATTACCAAGCAAATTCAGAAAGTATTGCAAGCACTGACGAAACTTAATTTAGCTGTGCGCGGAATGTTCGGCGAAGGCTCTCAGGCTTTGGGTAATTTTTTTCAGTTTTCGAATCAGATGACTTTAGGACAGCCCGAAGAAGAGGTCATCGATAATCTTTTAAGCGTGATTGAACAAGTGGTCAGCCATGAGCATGACGCCGCGGAACAGCTGCAGCGCTCCAAGCCTTATGAAATGGAGGATCAGGTTTGGCGTGCCGTGGGACTTTTGAAGTCGGCGCGCGTGATGAGTTCAACGGAAGCTATTAGCCTGCTTTCTATGCTGCGTTTTGGAGTGAATCTTAAATATTTCGGAAAAACCCTGACTCATCCGCGCTTAAATCAGCTGTTTTTGCTGATTCAGCCGGGACATTTGCAGAAAACACGAGGGTGCGAACTTTCCAGCCCTGAACGGGACTCTTTCCGCGCTGAGCTGATTCGTAAACAGCTCCTTAAACTTCCGATTTAAAGCATTTCTTATCATCTGTAGGCGATAGCCTATAGTCTTGCTATAATATCGCCGTTATTATATCGCTATTCTTAAGCCCTTAGATTTTTGAGAGGAGTTATTATGTTTGACCGTTTTACAGAGCGTGCCCGCAAAGTCATTATTCTTGCCAAAGAGGAAGCAAAACGTTTTAACCACGATTACATCGGTACGGAACATATTTTATTGGGTTTGATTAAAGAGGGCGAAAGTGTCGCCGCGGCGGTTTTACAGAATCTCGGTCTTTCGCTTGAAACTATCCGGCTTGAGGTTGAAAAATTGGTTCAATACGGTCCCAGCACGATGGTTTCAGGCGATATTCCTTTTACGCCTAAAGCCAAAAAAGTAATTGAACTTGCCATGGATGAAGCGCGCCGATTAGGGCATAACTACATTGGTACGGAACATCTTTTGCTTGGCCTCATCAAAGAAGGTGAAGGCGTTGCCAGCCATGTGCTTTTGAATGTCGGGTTGGATCTCAATAAAGTTCGCGCAGAAGTGATTAAACTATTGGGGTCCGCGTCTCCGCAAGGTGAAGGTGCTGAGCCGAATCCGGCGGTGGGCGGCGGAAATGGCGGCGGTGGCGGCGGAGGAAGCGGAAAGTCGGCAAAAACAAAAACTCCGGCTTTGGACGCTTTTGGACGTGATCTTTCTATTTTAGCGCGTGAAGGTAAATTGGATCCTGTCGTTGGGCGCGAAGATGAAATCGAGCGTGTGATTCAGATTCTAGCGCGCCGCACAAAAAACAATCCGGTTCTTTTAGGTGAAGCGGGCGTGGGTAAAACCGCGATTGTGGAAGGTTTGGCACAGCGGATTCACTCGGGAGATGTTCCTGAAATTTTGCAGGATAAGCGCATTGTTGTGCTTGATTTGGCTTTGATGGTCGCGGGAACAAAATACCGCGGTCAGTTTGAGGAACGCATTAAAGCGGTGATGGATGAAATTCGCCGTAGCGAAAACGTTATGATTTTCATCGATGAAATTCACACACTGGTCGGAGCCGGCGGAGCGGAAGGCGCGATTGACGCTTCCAATATTTTAAAGCCTGCTCTCGCGCGCGGAGAAATTCAGTGTATTGGTGCTACAACTTTGGATGAATACCGTAAGTATATTGAAAAAGACGCTGCTTTGGCGCGCCGTTTTCAAACCGTGATGGTTGATCCGCCGTCGGTGGATAATGCGATTTTGATTTTGAAAGGTTTGCGTGATAAGTACGAAGCGCATCACCGTTTGAAGATTACGGATCACGCAATCGAAGCGGCTGTTCGTTTTTCTGACCGCTATATCACGGGGCGTTTTCTTCCGGATAAGGCGATTGACGTGATTGACGAGGCTTCCTCGCGCGCACGTCTTTCGGTGACCACCTTGCCTAAAGATTTGAAGAAGCTGGAAGCTGAGATCGAAGCTTTGCGCAACGAAAAAGAAGCTGCGATCAAGGGGCAGGATTTTGAAAAAGCCGCCCGTCTTCGCGATGAAGAACGTAAAGCTAAAGAACGGCTTGCGGCCATCAAGAAAAGCTGGAAAGAATCCAAGTCTGAAATTGAAATCAGCGTATCCGAAGAAGATATCGCCTATGTTGTTTCAAAATGGACCGGTGTTCCGCTTGCAAAGCTGGAAGAGAAAGAAACATCCCGTTTGCTGAAAATGGAAGATGAATTGCATCGCGGTGTCATCGGTCAGCACGAAGCGATTCACGCGATTTCTGACGCTGTGCGCCGTTCCCGTTCCGGACTACGCAATCCGAAGCGTCCGATCGGAACTTTTATTTTTCTAGGGCCCACCGGTGTCGGTAAAACACTTTTAGCGCGGACGCTGGCTGAGTTTATGTTCGGCGATCCGGACGCGACGATTGTCGTGGATTGCTCCGAATACGGTGAGAAGTTCAACGTTTCACGCTTGGTCGGAGCGCCTCCGGGATACGTGGGTTATGAAGAAGGTGGTCAGTTGACTGAGAAAGTTCGCCGCCGTCCTTACTCGGTCGTTCTTTTCGATGAAATCGAAAAAGCGCATCCTGATATTTTCAGTATTTTGCTACAAATGATGGATGAAGGACGTCTGACTGATTCTTTCGGCAGAAAAGTCGATTTCCGCAACACGATTGTTATTATGACTTCGAATGTTGGCGTCGGAATGCTTAAAAAGCAAGACTCGATGGGTTTTATCCAGTCGAAGGATGACGTGGATTATGAAAGTATGAAGAAAAAACTTTTGGATGAAACCAAAAAAGTTTTTCGTCCTGAGTTTTTGAACCGTGTGGACGACATCATTGTCTTTCATCCGCTTCGCCGTCAGGATCTGGAACAAATTATTTACATCGAGCTTAAAGAAGTACGCGACCGTCTCAAAGACAAGAAAATGGAACTGACCGTTTCAGATGAGGTTCTTAAGTTTTTGATTGATGAAGGGTATGACCCTGTCTTTGGCGCGCGTCCGCTCAAGAGAACCATCCAAAAGCATATTGAAAATGTTCTGGCGGAAGAAATTTTGTCAGGAAAATTTAAAGATGGCGATAAGCTGCATGCCGAATTGCACGGTGGGCGGATTAATTTCGAAAAAGCAGTTTAAATAGACTCCAACGCCGGTAAAGGTTCGCGCGATGATCAAGCGCTTTCAGCTTAAACAAATTATTCTTTTGAAGTTTGCCGTCGCAAGGACCGGCGCAGGAGTGATTTCGTTTTTTACCCAAATCGGCGGCATTATTGTTCTCTTAAACCAGGCACTTGGGCATATTTTTCGCGGAGAGATTCGCTGGAAATCCACGCTGGATCAAATGTTTAAAATTGGTGTCATGTCCCTTCCGCTTGTTTTTCTTACCTCTCTTTTTACCGGCATGGTTTTGGCTTTGCAATCCGCTTATCAGCTGCGGCTTTTTGCCGCGCAGCAATTTACGGCCGATTTAGTGGCACTTTCCATCGCGCGTGAACTCGGACCGGTTCTGACCGCGATGGTCGTCTCCGGCCGTGTTGGAGCTTCAATTGCCGCGGAGCTGGGGACAATGAAAGTAACCGAACAAATTGATGCGCTTAAATCATTAGCGATGGATCCGGTCGAGTACCTTGCCGTGCCGCGTTTTTTAGCGGCGATTATCATGCTTTTTGTTCTTACGATTTACGCGGATGTGATCGGTATGCTGGGCGGCTATTTGGTTTCAGTTCTTAAGCTGGATATTAGTTCAAGTGATTACATCAAGCGTTCGATTAACTCGCTCATGGTGAAAGACGTCATGACGGGGTTGATCAAAGCCTTTTGTTTCGGCGGGATTATTTCGATCGTTGGCTGTTTTTATGGATTCAATACGAAAGACGGCGCCGAAGGCGTCGGGCGCGCAACGACCTATGCCGTGGTTGTTGCGTTGATCGCGGTGATTGCTTCCGACGTTCTTTTTACTGCGATTTTTTACTTTTTTTGAGAATGACTGATGAAAATTGAAATTCGTGATGTTTATAAGTCTTTCGGAAGCAAAGAAGTTTTAAAAGGCGTCAACCTCGTGATTAACGAAGGTGAAACGCTGGTTGTGATCGGAAGCTCCGGCGGCGGAAAAAGCGTTTTACTCAAGTTGATTACTGGCTTAATTGAACCCGATCGCGGGGAAATACTTTTTGACGGCAAGAGACTGAGTGATATGAGCATGGATGAAGCCGAACAGCATCAGATGAAATTCGGCATGCTTTTTCAAAGTGCCGCTTTGTTTGATTCTCTCAATGTGATGGAAAACGTTGGCTTTGTTTTGCAGGAGCATCGCGGCATGAAAGAGTCTGAGCTGAGGCCGATTGTGCGTGAAAAATTGCGCATGGTGGGGCTGGAGGGAATTGAGAATCAAATGCCCGCAAGTTTATCCGGAGGAATGAAGAAAAGGGTGGGGCTGGCCAGAGCCATATGCTATGATCCGCAGGTTATTGTGTACGATGAGCCGACAACCGGTTTGGATCCGATTAATTCGGACGTGATTAACGATTTAATCATTTCCATGCAGGAAAAATTGAAGGTGACTTCAGTTGCGGTAACGCATGATATGGTCAGTGCGTACAAAGTCGCAGACCGGATCGCGATGCTCTACCGCGGACAAATTGTGGGCATCGGAACGCCGGACGAAATTCAAAAAACTCAGAACCCCGTGATTCGACAGTTTGTGACCGGCTCGGCGCATGGGCCGATTACGGACGAGCCTAAAAAAGTGAATCAAAATAAAAATGAAAAATAATACGAACGAATTTTGGGTTGGTTTGTTTGCTGGTCTCGGTTTTCTTATTCTTACCTTTGTTATATTTTTCGTCGGCGGCGTTTCTATTTTTAAGCAAGGTTATTTTGTTACGCTTAAGTTTGATTATGTGAGCATTTTGGATAAGGGCGCGCCGATACGTATGGCCGGTGTACGCGTGGGCGAAGTAAAGGATGTCGCACTGAAGTTTGACGAAGCACAAAAGAAAAATCGCGTGTTTGTGAAGATTTTTTTGAATGAAGGTACCGAGGTCCGCGAAAATTATACCTTCTCGGTGCAGGGAACGTTTGTTTTGAGTGAGCCCCATATTGAAATTACTCCCATTCCGGGCGATTTACCGTTTGTCAAATCCGGGTCTTACTTGGAAGGTATCGGGCCGGTTCCCGTAGATGAGCTTCTCAGCCGGTCCATGCGGATTGCTGAGCAAATGGAAGCGATTTTGGCCAGTGTACAACAGATGACCGATGATAAAGAATTAACCGACGCCTTGAAGGTGATGGTGATTAATTTCGCGGATCTTTCAGTGCAGATGAAATCATTTATGGAAGGCAATCAAAGTGATATGTCCGCGTCCGTAAAAAACATCAAGGGATTTACTGAGTCCATGGATCGTGCCGGAGCCGACTTTGAAGCTTTAATGAAGCATGTGCAGCAGGGCGAGGGAAATGTCGGTAAAATGGTTTATTCGGATGAGATTTATAAGGATATGCGCGAGTTGGTCGCGGATATTAAGAAGCATCCGTGGAAGTTACTTAAAAAAGACAAAAAGTTCTTCTTTTTCTAGAAACAATTTGAAAAAGTCCGTCTGCGGCGTTGCATGCATCGTTTCCTCGTGCGGCGTATTAAATTATACGCCTCCTCGGGCTCTCGCATGCGCCTGGCATCCGGTTCTTTTTAAAATGATTTCTTAAGAAAAAGTTTATGTGCGATTAACTCGCGGCAGTATGTTCTTTTGAATTTTGGTGTTTCGTTTTAATAAATATTTCATATTTTATATTTTTGTCCGATTATTTATTTTTAAACATGTATAGAAGGAGTCATAACTTATGATTAATGTGATTCGCGTGACGGTAGTTATTTTAGGCGCCATTTTTGGCTACCTATCCGATCTCAAATGGCTTGTGGATCACCTTGGCATCCCCGACGCGCAGTGGATGGGGGCGGTGATCGGGCTTTGCTGCGGAACTATCGTTGTTTTGCTCGATCTTTTCTTCAAGCAATATTCCGTCCGGAATGTGCTTTCCGTGATTATCGGATTGGCACTTGGGCTTTTGACCCACCACTTATTTATTCAGGCTTTGACCAATATGCAGGTGGATATGGATTTGGCAAGACAGCTTGGGCTTGTCTCATCCGTTATTCTGCCGTATTTGGGA
Source organism: Candidatus Multiplicimicrobium inquinatum (assembly GCA_002344825.1). Classification (GTDB taxonomy): domain Bacteria; phylum Omnitrophota; class Omnitrophia; order Omnitrophales; family Aquincolibacteriaceae; genus Multiplicimicrobium; species Multiplicimicrobium inquinatum. The sequence continues at coordinate 19,541 of DDUN01000081.1, forward strand.
ATTATCACGATTTTACGCGGGCAGGAAGAGTTTACGCTGATGCTGCCTTTCATTAAACTGGATGCCAAAGGTTCCGGAGAAGACCTGGTGTTACTTGACACCAGTGTCGTGATCGACGGCCGCATTGCGGATATGGTCAAAACTAATTTTTTGGCTTGCCGTCTTGTTGTTCCCACGTTTGTTTTGAAGGAACTTCAGCTGATTTCCGATTCCTCTGATTCTTTGAAGCGCGCGCGTGGACGCCGCGGTCTGGATATTTTGAACCGCATGAAGGCGAACACTAATGTTGAAATTACCATTAATGAAATGGATTTTTCAGAAATTCCGACCGTTGATTCCAAGTTGGTTAAAATGGGCAAGGTTTTGAACGCGCGTATTTTTACCAATGACTACAATTTAAACAAAGTGGCTGAATTGCAGGGCGTCAAAGTTTTAAATATCAATGATTTGGCCAATGCGCTTAAGCCGGTGGTGATGCCGGGCGAGCTCATGCAGGTGCGTCTTCTTAAAGAAGGCAAAGAGCCGGATCAAGCTGTTGCTTATCTGGACGACGGAACCATGGTGGTGGTGGATAACGGACGCCGCCATCTTGGGCAAACCATGAATGTCGCGATTACCAGCGTTTTGCAAACGCAGGCTGGCCGCATGATTTTTGCTAAAGCGGATGAAAATGCTTCCTATGAAGCTCGTGAGCGTGCGACCGAAGAACGTAATTATGAGCGTCAACAGCAGCGTGATTCCGGTCGCTCGCAGGATTATCGGCGTAATAATAACCGTCCGGCAAATGGCGGAAACGAGGGCTATCCTAAGCGATAGTTCTGAATTTAATGCGCGTTAGCCTGATTATCACCGCCGCGGGCGCAAGCACGCGGTTCGCAAAAACAATTCCCAAAACGTCCCGCGAAAAAAAAATGCAGGGATCCAAGCTTTTTTTTGAGCTGGGCGGCATGCCGGTTTTGGAACGCACGCTCCGCGCCTTTTCAAAAGTTCCCGGAATTTCCGAAGTGCTCGTCACTGTTTCTCCCGGCGCGGAGAAAGTATCCAAGGCCTGGGGAGATAAACTTGGCTTTAAAAAAATAAAATGGGTGAGCGGCGGAAAAACGCGCGCGGAATCTGTTTTAAATGCGTTAAAGAAAACATCCTCTCAAAATTCCTGGGTTATGGTGCACGATGGGGCAAGGCCGCTTATTTTGCCCGCCACGATCCGTCTGCTTATGAAAAAATCGGCGAAGTATGACGGAATATTGTTGGCCCGCCGGGTGGTGCCGACATTGAAAAAGATTTCAGTGTCGGGGAATAAAGTGGAAGCGACGGTTGACCGTTCAGTACTCGCTGAAGCGGAAACACCGCAAATGGTGCGACGTTCTGTTTTAATCGATGCTTACCGCCGTGTTCCGCAGGCATTGTCGTTTACGGATGAATCCGGGCTTGTGGAAGCCGCGGGCCGGCAAATGGGGGTTTTGCTGCATACCGATTGGAATCCTAAAATAACTCATTATGCGGACTATGAACTGGCTCAAGCCCGGCTTCATTTTGACCTCTGCGCCGAAAGCGCAACCGATAAGAGCGCGGGGGAAGAAATTCGTATCGGAAAAGGGTATGATATCCACCGTTTAGTCTCGGGCCGCAAGCTTTGGATCGGCGGAATCCGTATTCCGTTTGAGAAGGGGTCGTTAGGCCATTCTGATGGCGATGCTTTACTGCACAGTGTTACGGATGCTATTTTGGGTTCCTTGGGGCTTGGCGATATCGGCGATTGGTTTTCGGATAAGAATCCAAAGTATAAAAATATTCAGAGCTCAAAACTTTTGACGCAGGTATTGGCAAAAGCGGCGGAATCAGGCTGGCAACCTTTTCAGGTTGATACCAACGTGATTCTCGAAAAACCGAAGCTGGGGCCGTTGAAAATAAAAATCCGCAAATCGCTTGCGAAATTGCTGGCGTTGCCGCTTGATCGTATTTCGGTTAAAGCCCGCACGCATGAAGGGTTTGCGCCGATCGGGACGGGTGAAGCCTGGGCATGTCAGGCGGTTGTTGTGATGCATAAAATAAAGAAGGATTAATTTATATGATACGTGTTCGTTTCGCGCCGTCGCCCACAGGTCGCTTACATTTAGGAAATATCCGCACCGCGCTTTTTAACTACTTGTTCGCGCGTGCCCAAGGCGGAACATTTATTCTGCGCCTGGAAGACACGGATCGTGAACGGTTTTTGCCTGAATACCGCGAGGGCATTATTCAGGATATGCGCTGGATGGGGCTCAACTGGGATGAGGGGCCGGAGAATAATGGGCCTTACGGACCGTATGAACAATCCGAACGTTTGGAGCTTTACCAAAAATACGCGAATCAATTGATCGCGGAAGGCAAGGCGTATTACTGCTATGTGACACAGGAAGAAACGGATGAGGCGAAACGGATTGCAAGACTGAATCGAATGCCGCCCCGATTTGATAACCGCGGTCGTAATTTTACTCAGGAAGAAATTGAAGCGCGTAAAGCCCGCGGCATTAAACCGACTCTGCGTTTTAAAGTTGAAAATCCGCAGGTGAAAATACATGACCTTGTCCGCGGTGATGTGGAGTTTAACCTCGATGATATGTCCGGTGATTTTGTGATTTTGCGAGCGGATGGAACACCGACATTCCATCTTGCGGTATGCGTGGATGACGCACTGATGAAAGTAACGCATGTCATCCGTGGTGAAGACCATTTATCCAACACCCCCAAACATATTCTTCTGATTAAAGCGATGGGCTTTGAACCGCCGCAATACGGACATTTGTCTTTGATTCATGGTCCGGGCGGAGAACCTTTATCTAAACGTCTTTCGACTGTTTCCGTGGGCGAATTTCGCCGTCAGGGATATTTACCGGAAGCACTTGTGAACTATATCGCGTTTTTAGGGTGGTCGCCCGGAGATAACCGCGAAATTTTCAGCTGGGAAGAATTGCAGAAAGTTTTTTCTCTGGAGCGCGTGAATAAATCTTCTTCGATTTATGATCCGGATAAACTGAACTGGGTGAATGGACAGCATCTGCGCCTGCTTTCCGACGAAGTCTTTACACAAAAAGCTTTGGATTATTTGCAGATGCAGAACTTATTGCCGGTGGGAGCGGATGTTGTGCGCCGCGTTCTGCCCGCTTTTAAAGATGCCATTGCGAAGTTTGATGAGTTGCCCGCGCACTTGGGTTTTCTTAAATCGCCGTTAACTTATGAAAACGCGGCATGGCTTCAAACTCCCGCGGCAAAAACGCTGCTTACGGAAGCTTTGGCGCTCTTGCCTTCGCTTAACTGGAATGATCCGCTCGTTTATGACGCGTTTATCGCGGCTTTAAAGCCCAAAGTCACGGTGAAGGGCAAAGAGCTGTTCATGCCGGTTCGCGTTGCTTTAACAGGCAAGGAACACGGTCCTGAGCTGAAAAAACTTTTTCCTTTGCTCGGACAGCAATTTGCCGCGGAACGTTTTAAATCGGCACTCGGAAATTAAAGATCACAATATGAAAAAAGGTCTGTTCATCACATTTGAAGGCGGCGAAGGCAGCGGCAAATCGACTCAGATTAAAGAAGCCGCAAAGTACTTCAAAAAAAAGAAGCGTCAGGTTGAAATTTACCGCGAGCCGGGTTCGACCGAAGCAGGGGAAGCCATCCGCGCCGTACTTTTAAATCCGGTGTTTAAAACAATGGCGTGGCAAACAGAATTGCTTTTATTTTTAGCGGCACGCGCGCAGCTGATCCGCGAAAAAATTCTGCCAGCTTTGAAGAAAAACAAAGTAGTGCTGCTTGACCGTTTCGAAGATTCCACGCTGGCTTATCAGGGTTACGGACGGGGACTGGATATAAAAAAAATCGAAGCCTTTTTTCCTTTTGTCAGAGAAAACTGCGTACCGGATTTGACGGTTTTTATGGATGTGCCGGTCAGCGTCGGATTGACGCGCGCCGCTAAACGCGGCAAAGCGGATCGTATGGAAAAAGCAAAACGTCTCTTTCATAAAAAAGTTCGGCTCGGATTTCAGGCTTTGGCCCGCAAACATCCGAAGAGAATTTATACCGTGAACAGCGCGCGGCCGGTGGAAGAAGTACGCGCCGATATTTACGCTCTCTTTGACAGGTTGACGAAGTAACCGATGAAAAATATTTACGCGAACAAAACTCAAAAACTTGCGGCCGATATTTTAAAAAAGCATGTGGAGACCGGCCGTGTTTCTCAGGCCTACTTCTTTTCGGGCGAAGAGCTGTCGTTTGATCCGGAAACCGGATTCAGCCGTAAGGAAGAATTGGTGTATGACTTTGCCGCGCGTTTAATCGGCGGGTTAGCGGACGAAAAAAACCGTTTAAAGCGGATTTATGAAGATCAGCATCCGGATGTTCTTCGATTGGGGGCTGACCCCGATATGACTTCAATCAAAATCAAAGATGATATTTTACCGCTGTTGAAATGGGTTTCGCTCAAACCTTTTGAAGGTGAGCGCCGTATCGGAATTATATGTCGCGCCGATAAGCTGACGGACGAAGCAGCGAATGCTTTTCTGAAAACATTGGAGGAAGCCCCTGGATCGGCGGTGTTTTGTCTTTTAGCGCCTTCGCGGGAGCTGGTTTTGGAAACAATTCGGTCGCGTTGTTTTGAGGTGCGTTTTCCTGAAACGCCGGCTTGGAACCCCGCGGCAGTTTCAGCTTTGCCGCCTTTCAAGGAAATGTTGGATAATTATTCGGATTTACCTAAAGCTGAATTGAAACCCGCTTTAGATCTTGTTTTGGAAAACGTACGCCAGAAGATGCACAAGGTGATTCATGCTTCGGCTCCATCTGCCGGGAAGGCGCCAGCTTATTTAAAAGCATTTCAAACGGTATGCGAAGCTAAATCCGCGCTTGAAGCCAACGCCAACGCAAAACTGTCCGTGACACGGATGGTGATGAAATTAAGGCACGCTTTTTCAGGCGAAAGAGGTATTTTGTGAAAAACTATTTCATTACGACCCCGCTCTATTACGTTAACGCGAAACCGCATATCGGGCATGCCTATACCAATGTGCTCTGCGATACCTTTGCGCGTTACCTGCGTCTGAGAAACGGTAAAGAACATGTTTTTTTTCTTACCGGTACGGATGAACACGGCACCAAAATCCAGAAGGCCGCTACCGCGCAAAACAAAACTCCGCGGGTTTACGTGGATGAAACTGTGGAGCTTTTTAAGCACCTCTGGACTCCGCAGCTTTTGGATATTACTTTTGACCGGTTTATCCGCACGACGGATGAAGACCACAAACGGATTGTACAGAAGATTTTGCGTGATTTGGAAGCCAAGGGGGATATTTACAAGGAAAGTTATAAGGGCTGGTATTCAGTGCAGGACGAAAGTTTTTATACTGAGACGCAGCTGCGCGAAGGTCTGCCCGAAGAAATTCAGAACACCTTGCAGGAAATCGAAGAAGAGAATTATTTTTTCAGGATGTCCAAGTATCAGGACAAGCTGATTCAGTATGTCGAAGCTCATCCCGATTGGATTCAGCCTGAAATGCGCCGCAATGAAGTGCTTGGTTTTTTAAAGAATCAAATATTGGAAGACCTTTGCATTACGCGCCCGCGCAAACGCCTGGAATGGGGAATTGATTATCCGGGTTCTGCGGATCATGTTGTTTATGTCTGGTTTGATGCCTTGATCAATTACATCAGCGCGATCGGTTACGGTGAAGATGATGCCAAATTTAAAAAATGGTGGCCCGGAGCGGTGCATGTTCTCGGTAAAGATATTCTTCGTCAGCATGCCGTCTTTTGGCCCATTATGCTGATGGCGATCGGCGTGGAGATGCCTGAGAAAATTTTGGCACATGGCTGGTGGCGCATGGGCGGAGCTAAAATGTCAAAATCCCTTGGTAATGTCGTTGATCCGCTGGATATGATTACGAAATACGGCGCTGATGCTTTCCGCTTTTTTCTTTTACGCGAAGCGACGATGGGTGCCGACGGTTCGTTTTCAGAAGAGTTATTGCGTGACCGTTACGGCAGTGATCTTGCCAACGGTTTGGGTAATTTATGGCACCGCTTTGCTTCTATGCTTGAAAAGTATTACGGGGGGCATGTGCCTGATAAAGAACCGGACTGGAGCACTCCGGTGCTCGCCGCTTCTTTGAAATTGGAAAAATCTGTTTCAGAGTTAATGGATGCTTATAATCCTAAAGACGCTTTGATTCAGATTTTTGATGTGATTACGCTGGCAAACCAGTTTGTCGAAGAGCGCAAGCCTTGGACGTTGGCAAAAGATCCTGCTCAGGCGGATAAACTTGCTGATACTATGGTTGTCCTTGCGGAGTCGCTGGCACGCGCAGGATTTTTGCTGCTTCCATTTTTGACGAATATTGCGCCTCAGATTCTGAGCCGTCTGCATATTTCACCTTCTTTCGAGAGTGCCTCGCTTACCAAACGGCTTGTCTTGTCAGGGAATAAAATAGAACGCGGCGAGCCGCTTTTCCCGCGTCTCGAGGATGAGACGCCTCAGGCTTAATTTCGTGCTTCTTTTAGGCTTTGTCCGGCGCGAGCGCATTTATTTTTTAGCTATTCTTCTCTGTTTGTTAATTACTTTTATTTTATCGGGTGAGTCTCAGCCGCCCGTTGAGCTGCCTGCTTCCGGCGCGCTTCAGCTATTGGAGGCCCGGGCTGATCGTTGGAATCAATCTGAAAAAGATATTGCAGTTTTGGTTCAATACTTTAAAACCAATCCCGTGCCGGTTATTGCCTGGCTGGGCACGATGGCGGTTTTTTCCGCTCTTTTTTTAAGCGGTTGCTTGATCCTTATTCTTCGTTGGTCTTCCTTCTCCGTTCGGAATTATTTCATTCAAAAGACAGAGAGTTGCCCTCCGGTTTATTTCAGCGGGACTTGTCTTTTTCGCGTCGGAGTTTTGACTTATGTTTCATTTGTTTTGACGGTGCTCGTCAGCGGAGTGCTTACCGAAACCGGATGGATGAATGAGAACGGGTTGGGGATTACGCAAACGCTTTTGCTGGATGGGTTGGTTTGTTTCTCAATTTTTGCTGTTATCCGTGAATTTGGTATTTCATGGAAAAGCTTTATGGGGGAAAAGCCAAAATCAATACGGCGTGAGGCTATGCGTGGGCTTGCCGAATATGCTTCATTTTTTCCTTGGTTTATTCTGAGTATGGTTGCGTTGCTCGCGGCGGCGGCTTTTTTTCATTATGAGCCACCGTCACATCCATTGATCGAAGTTTTTTTGGAAGAAGAAAAAGGATCACCGTGGATTTTTTACGGAGCAATTTTATTGGCGGCGATTATCGCCCCCATACTGGAAGAGCTTTTTTTTCGCGGATTTATTTACCGTTTTTTGAAAGGGATTTGCGGAACCGGATATGCCGTTATTTTTAGCGCGGGGTTTTTTGCCGCGCTTCACGGGTCGTGGTTTACTTTGCTGCCTATTTTTATTTTGGGAGTGGTTTTAGCGCGTCTGTACGAGAAAAGAGGGAGCTTTATCGCTTGCTGGACATTTCATGTACTCCACAATATCCTGTTTACCGTGTACTTCTTCAGTGCTAAAGCAATGCTCGAGGCTTTTCATGGATGAATTTGGATGGATTGAATGGATTAAGAAAAAAGCGGGAAAAGCTCCTTCTGGCTGGGTTGGAATCGGAGATGATGCCGCCGTGATTCCATCCGGTTCGGCGCGGAACTGGATTTTATCCACCGACACGATTGTGGAAGGAATTGATTTTGACCGGAGGGTCACGCCCGCGCAGGCAGGGCGTAAGGCTTTGGCCATTAATTTAAGCGATATGGCCGCCATGGGTGCGGCTCCGCAGGCTTTTTTGATGACGTTGGGTATTCCGTCATCCTGGAAGCGGGATAAAAAATTAAAATTATTTTTGAAAGGTCTTTTCAATCTGGCAAAAGAGTACCGCGTTGTTTGCGTCGGAGGCGATATGACTTCCGCGCGTCAATTTTTTTGCGGAATTACGGTTTGGGGAAAACCGGCCGGCAAAAAAGCGATTTTACGCAGTGAAGCCAGGCCCGGTGATTTGATTTTAGTGACAGGCGCGTTAGGCGGATCAATTAAACAGAAGCATTTTTCTTTTACGCCCCGCGTGCGGGAAGGGCAGTGGTTGGCTCAGCGAGGCTATCCCAACGCAATGATGGACGTTTCTGACGGTTTGGCGCAGGATTTAAGCCACTTATTGCGAGCTTCACATGTTTCCGCTCATTTAAATCTGGAATGTGTTCCTTTGGCCCGTCACGCGCGGAATTTGACGAGTGCTCTTTCAGACGGCGAGGATTTTGAACTACTGATGACGGTTTCGCGCAACAAAATAGCCAAACTACTTTCTGAATGGAAAAAAACTTTTCCAAAAACACCGCTCAACCTGATTGGATCCGTTCATCGCGGCAGTTCAGGCATTCAGTATTATTTGAATGGAAAAAAGCAGATAAGCTTCCGGCCGCATAAAGGGTTTAGGCATTTTTGATATGACTCAGGAATTGATTACGCGGTCTGCGAAGGAAACCAGAGATGCGGGGCGTCTATTTGCTTCGCAGCTTCAACGTGGCGATATCGTTTGCTTGCGCGGTGATTTAGGCGCGGGAAAAACAACCTGGGTAAAAGGCTTGGCGGAAGGGTTGGGTTTATCCGCTAATGAATCTGTGACGAGCCCTACTTTTGCGTTAATGCATCGTTATGCTTCGCGCGTTCCTCTTTATCATTTCGATTGTTATCGGCTTCATTCTCCGGAGGAGCTCATTGAAATTGGATTTGAAGAATTCGTCCATGACCGTGATGCCGTGATTTGCATTGAGTGGCCGGAAAAAGCCGGTACGCTCATTCCGGCAACAGGATGGAATGTTTCCATTTCGTATCAGGGCAGTGACGAACGTTTAATTCAGATTCAAAAGAGATAAAAAAATTTACTTTAAATATGTATAATAATCATATATAATATGATTATGAAAATCAAAGATTGGATAGCTGAAGAACGTCCGCGGGAAAAATTGGCAGGGCGCGGTCCCACGTCTCTTTCGGATGCGGAGCTGCTGGCCGTGTTAATGGGATCAGGACGAGCCGGTGAAAATTGTGTGGATTGGTCTCGTTCGATACTTTTAGATGTTGGGGGCTTAAATGCTTTACTCGATTTGAGCGCGAAAGAGCTTTTAAGACTACCGGGCTTTGGTCCCGCGCGTATGTCTCAAATTTGCGCGGTGCGTGAAATTTTTACGCGGTTTGCCCGCAGAAAAATGCCTCAGCGGCTTTCGATGCGCGATCCGGAAATGTTGGCGGAGTATCTGCGAGCGGCCTTAGGTAGCCAAAGGCGGGAAGTCTTCCGCGTGATTTATTTAAACAAGAAATTAGAAATTCTTGAAGAGCGTGATTTGTTTGTCGGAACAGTCGATGAAACTCCGGTTTACCCGCGTGAAATTGTCACGTATGCTTTGTCTTGTCATGCAACAGCAGTTATTCTTGCGCACAACCACCCTTCAGGCCGTTTACAGCCCAGTCCCGAAGATTTGCGTGTGACAGAGAAGGTTGACGCGGCTTGCCGCCTTGTCGGCATCAAAGTATTGGATCATTTGATTGTGGGGCAATCGGGCTATTTCAGTTTCTGCAATGAAGGCCTTTTCCAAAATAAAAGAGAGTCTTTTTAAAAAAAGAAACGCTGCGACAAAACCAGCAAAAACCGGTCTAAATCCGAAAGATCATCAAGCAGATGGTGTGGTTTTACGATTTTAAAATCGTCTCCGCGGTTGGTTCCTGTTTTAACCCCGATGCTGCGGAAGCGCATTTTATGCGCGGCATCGATATCGTGTCGCGTGTCACCGATTACAAAAATCTTTCTTCTCGAAAATTTTTTTTTGAAGTGGTTTTGTGATGCTTGGTGGGCGTCGTTTAAAATTCCCATCCGATTGGCGTGTTTTTCGCCGAACCCTCCGCAGCGGAAATAACTGTGGAGGCGTACTTTTTTCAACTTCATCCACGATACGGCTTCAATGTTTCCTGTGGCCACGGCAAGATGAATATGGGGTATATCCGAAAGATACTCGAGCAGTTTAAACGCTCCTGGCATGGTGCGGAAGTGGATGGAATGCTCGGATTCTTCGGCAAAGTGTTTGGTATAGCGCTCGGCAAAGTCAGCCCACTCAGGGAGGGTCAGCTCGCGACCGAGGTGTCGGCGGGCGATTTCGTTAGTTATCAGTAAGTCCGTTTTACCGTCCGGCAGTATATTGCCCCAAGCGCCCCGAATACCGAACATTTTTTCAAATGTTCGGTCAAAGGCGTTTTTGCCGCAATGGCCCGAAGTGAGCAGCGTGCCGTCGATATCAAATAAAAGAAGCGTGTCATTCATGACAGGGAATATAACCGATGTTCATGAGAGCGAGAAGCTTTTGTTAGGTATGGATAATACAGAACGAGTTATGAGTT
>DDUN01000081.1:30250-50838 GCA_002344825.1 Candidatus Multiplicimicrobium inquinatum
ACGACCATAGGTCCGGAGCAAGCTCCGGCTTAAAGCGCAGAGACGAAACAAGACAGAGAAAAGGCCTGATGTTTCCATCAGGCCTTCAAAATAACTTCGAAAAGTTATTTGCGCTTTTTAACCGCTTTTTTCTTAGCCGGTTTCTTAGCTGCTTTTTTCTTCTTGGCTGCCATGATATTTGCTCCTTTCAACGAATTAACTTTCGTTATTCGTTTATCGTCCATTTTGGAGAATCTTTAACAACGATTTGTAGTTTATCTGATGAAGGTGATGAAATGCAAATTAAAAATGCGATTTTCTAAAAAAAAAGTTATCATGCGTTTGTTCAGTTTTTTAATTTCATTTTTAATAAATCAAATCAAAACATGAAAAAAGCAAATCAAAAAAAGTTTTTATGAATCACCGCCATGTTGCTTGGCTCACCGCGATTGTTTATTTTATTCAGGGCGCGCTCGGAATTTCCGCGGTCGCATTGCCAATTTATTTCAGAAACCTTGGATGGTCGATTGAACAAATTACAACCATCGCGTCACTTGCGTCTCTGCCTTGGATTTTTAAAATTCTATACGGATATTTTTCGGATAGCTTTCCGCTTTTTGGCGTCCGCCGTAAAAGTTATTTGCTGGTTTATCTTTTTTGTTCCGTTGCGGGGTGGGTGGCTTTGGCGTGTTGGGGAAAACAGCCGTCAGCGGTTTTGGTTTCGCTTTGGATCGCTAACCTTGGTTTTGCCGGTACGGATGTGATTACGGACGGACTTGTAGTGGAGAAATCGGATCGTGAGTGGAGCCGGCTGTATCAGAGCTTGTCCTGGGGCTGCCGCAGTCTGGGCGCCGTGGCGACCGGAATGCTGGGCGGCTGGCTAATGTCTCAAGTTGAGCCGAAAACGATTTTTTTGATCACGGCCTGTTTGCCTTTATTAGCTTTACCGCCGCTTTTGCTGGTTCATGAGCAGCCGGTTCAAGTAGGTGCGCGCGCTGTGGGCGGTGTTAGCACGGCAAAAGAAGTCCTTCGTTTTTGCGTGAGAAAAGAAACACTGGGTTGGTTTGTCTTTTTGGGCTTGGCGACAAGCTCCGCGTTATTTGGCACACCTTTCTTTTTTCATATGAAGGAAAATCTTTTTTTCGCGAATGATTTTCTTGGTTTTTTAATCAGTTTGGGATGGGCCGGTGCGGCATTGGGCAGTTTAGCATTCGGGTTTTGGATGACAAAAATTCCGGTGAAGCACACCCTTTATGTCGTTGTCGCGGTCAATGTCATTAACATTCTCAGCACTTGCGCGGTGCGCGGACCCGATTCCGCCGTTTGGCTGATTCTTTTCGGCGGTATCGCAGCGGGTATTGTTTTGATCCCGATGATGTCGGTTGCGGCGGAAATGACGCGCGGAACCGGAGCGGAAGGGTCTATCTTTGCGTTGATGATGGGTTTTTTTAATCTTTCGCAAATTGCCTGGGGATTTTTAGGCGGTAAACTTTTTGTGATTGCGGGTGTTAATAATCTCATTCTTATTTCCGCGCTTATTCAGGGCTTGGCTTTTTTTCTCATCGCACCTTTTATCAGAAATCAAAAATCTCTTTCGGAATCTGCCCTTAGCTAATGCAGGGTTTTCCCGTTTCTTATGTTGTGTTAAAATTTGACCCATGCCGCTGATCTATCTTATTTTGTTTGTTCTCGCCATTTTCTTGATTGGCTATTTTTTTAACGTCCGCTTTCTCAAACGGTACTTTGATCTCGATCCTAAGAAAGAAACCCCCGCCAACCAAGTTAATGATGGTGTTGATTTCGTTCCCACTTCCAAATTTTTTCTACTTGGGCAGCATTTTTCCGCAATTGCCGCAGCGGGTCCCATCGTTGGGCCGATTTTAGCGGGGGTTTGGTTCGGTTGGCTGCCGGTATTGTGCTGGATTGTCGGTGGGGCTATCTTTTTCGGCGCTTTTCATGATTTTTCCACCTTGATCGGCTCTGTGCGCCACAAAGCCGTTTCGATTGTTGAAATGGTGCGTGACCTTTTTGGTCCGCGCGGGCATTTGCTTTTTACCGCGTTTGTTTGGCTTTCGCTGATGTACGTGATTACCGCGTTTACGGATTTAACTTCCGCGTCATTTTCTGAACCCTCATTGGGCGGCGGCGTAGCGACTTCCTCCGTGCTTTATCTTTTTATCGGAGTTGCCATGGGCATTGCTCTGAAAAAACTGAAAATGAATCTGGGCTTAGCGACCCCACTTTTTATCGCGTTGGTTTGCGTTGCAATTTGGTATGGTCAAAAAATTCCGCTGACAGTTTCCGCCGTGGATCCGTTTTCAGCTCAGCAGATTTGGAATTTTATTTTGATCGGTTATTGCGCTGTTGCGTCGCTTCTGCCGGTTTGGGCTTTGTTGCAGCCGCGCGGTTATCTCGGCGGATTTTTTCTTTACGCGACTTTGATTGCGGGATTAGTCGGCCTTTTTATCGGCGGTGAGCCGATTCAATATCCGGCTTTTATCGGTTGGCATAGCGCGCAGGGCTTTCCGTTGTTTCCGATTCTTTTTGTTACTGTTGCTTGCGGGGCCTGCTCGGGGTTTCATGGTTTGGTGAGTTCCGGCACGACTTCAAAACAAATTAAAAATGAAACCGATTGCGGATGCGTGGGCTATGGCGCCATGATCCTGGAAGGGGTCGTTGCGATTTTAGCTTTGGCAACCGTGATGATTCTTGCCCAGGGGGATGTTTTGGCAGGCGCGTCACCCGACCGGATTTATGCCGCGGGGTTAAGTCGTTTCATCGGTCACTTGGGACTGCCTCGTGAATTTGTGCAATCTTTCGTGCTGCTTGCGTTCACAACTTTTATTTATGACACGCTGGATGTCGCGACCCGGTTGGCGCGTTATCTATTGCAGGAAGTTTTGCGATGGAAAGAAAATCAAGGCCGCTTGCTTGCCACGGGGCTCTCGCTTTTGATCCCTTTGGCCTGTGTGTCGATGCGGGTGACCGATCAAGCCGGCAATGTGATTCCGGCTTGGAAAGTTTTTTGGACGGTATTCGGAACTTCTAATCAGTTGTTGGCCGCATTTTCTCTGTTTGCAATCGCGCTTTGGATGAAGCGGATCGGAAAAAACTGGCTGCTAGCTTTGATTCCAATGACGTTTTTATTGACCATGACCGTTTGGTCTTTCGGGCGCATGATTTTGATGGCTTTGAAACGGGGAGGTCTCGATTTGCCCGCATCCATCGCAGTTGTATTGCTTGGTTTAGCTTTCTTTCTAATTTTAGAATCCATCCGTTTTTCATTTTCCCGCGGTTTGCTTGGTCCACTGGCGAGGGCCCGCAAAAGCTGAATTTCTGTCTTTTGTCTGTGGTCTGTGGTCTGTAGTCTGTGTTAAAATTCCGCATGACCAAGGAACTTGATTTAGGCCTCGACGCGCCTTCCGAACCGAAACTAACCCCGATGATGGAGCAATACCGCTCCATTAAAAAAACACTCCCTCCCGCCACCATTTTGTTCTTCCGGCTGGGAGATTTCTATGAAATGTTCTTTGAAGATGCCAATCAAGCCTCCGCCATTTTAAATATTACTTTGACGGGTCGTGAAGCCGGTGCCTCGGGGCGGATTCCCATGTGCGGTTTTCCGCACCATGCCTTTTCGGGCTATGTCCGCTTGCTCTTGGATAAAAACCTTAAAGTTGCCGTTTGTGAACAAATTGGCGAACCTTCCAAAGCGAAGGGTTTAATGGAACGCAAGGTAACGCGTTTAATCACGCCTGCGACTTATTTGGATGATGAAAATGCTTCGCGCTCAGCTGAATACTTAGCCGCGGTTTTCCGAAAAAATGGAGAGGCGGCTTTGGCTTATCTCGAACTGGGAACGGGCGAGTTTTGGGTGCGGCGCGTTGCTGAAGACCGGCTTTTGGACGAATTGGCTTTGATTCATCCGCGCGAAGTAATTTTGCCCAAAAGTTTGGATGAAACTCCGGTGGCCGCTTTTGCGCGTGAATGGCTGCATGCTGCGGTTAGCGTTTATGAGGATTGGATTTTTGACGCCGCCGAAGCCGCGGATCGTTTGAAGCAAGGGTTTCAGCTGAAATCAGTGCAATCGCTGAGCTTTCATGATGATAGCTTGGCGGTCGGGGCTTGCGGCGCGGTGCTTTACTATTTGCACGACCATTTTCATCATACGTTAGGGCATGTGCGCGCGCCCAAAATATTATTAACCGCCGCGTGCATGATGCTCGACCGTCAGGCACAGAAGAGCTTGGAGCTCGTCGCGAATGAGCAGGGCCGCAAGGGGATTGGAACTCTTTTTCGTGTCTTAGATGAAACTTTGACTTCGATGGGAACGCGCCAAATGGAGCAATGGCTTTTGAGACCTTTGGTGCGTGTGAAAGAAATCGAGGCACGGCAGGACGCTGTCAAAGAACTTTGCGAAAAAAAAGTTTCAGCGGAAGCCATCGGCACTTTGCTTTCGGGAATTCGCGACATGGAAAGAACTTTGAGCCGCTTGAACTCAGGCGTCGCGAACGCGCGTGATCTGGTCAATCTTAAGAACTTCATGGGACGCATTCCGGATTTGCGGACGGAATTAAGCCGGTTTTCTTGTTCGCTTGTTCTCGAGTTAAGTCAAAAAATTCAGCCGTTTCCCGCTTTGTGTCAATTAATTGAGCAGGCGATTGTCGCCGAGCCGCCGCTCACTGTGCGCGAAGGCGGAATTATCCGTGAGAAATATTCGACCGGGCTGGATGAATACCGCTATCTTTCGCAAAACGGCAAGCAGTGGATTCTTGATTTTCAGCAGCGGGAAATTGAAAGAACAGGGATTAAGTCGCTTAAGGTGAAGTATTCACAGGTGTTCGGCTATGCGATTGAAATCAGCAACTCGTATCTGAATCAAGTTCCCGAAAATTATATACGCCGTCAGACGCTTGCCAACGCGGAACGGTTTGTTTTGCCCGAGCTGACGGAATGGGATCAGAAGATTTCCGGCGCGCAGGACAAGATGAAAACTTTGGAATATGAGATTTTTAACCAAATTCGTACTCGCGTTTTGGAACAGCTTTTGCCTTTGCAGGAAATGGCGCGTTCGGTTGGCGTGGCAGACGCGCTTTTGGCTTTGGCGCGCGTTGCATTGCGCAAAAATTGGGTTTGCCCGCAGATTAGCGAATCGGATGAGATTCAAATCGAATGCGGACGCCATCCCGTTGTGGAAAGCATTCTGCCGATGGGGAAGTTTGTTGAGAATGATTTGAAACTCAATCAAAAAAATCAACAGCTGATTATTTTAACCGGCCCCAATATGGCGGGTAAGTCGACTTATATCCGCCAAGCCGCGCTGATCGTGCTTTTAGCGCAAATAGGCAGTTTTGTACCTGCTAAATCCTGCAAGGTGGGCGTGGTGGACCGCATTTTTACCCGCATCGGTGCTTCGGATGATTTGGCGCGCGGAGAAAGTACTTTTATGGTTGAGATGCTCGAGACTTCCCGTATTTTGAATGAAGCTACGAATCGCAGTTTATTGATTTTGGATGAAGTTGGCCGCGGAACTTCTACTTTTGATGGACTCAGTATTGCGTGGGCGATATGCGAATCCTTAGCTTCAGGAGACTCGAAGCCCCGTACACTTTTCGCGACTCATTACCATGAGTTGACGCAGCTTGAGGCGCACTTTCCGACAGTGAAAAATTTCACGATGAAAGTCAAAGACACAGCGGATGGAGTTTTATTTTTACGTAAAGTGATTCAGGGCGCAAGTGACCGCAGTTATGGAATTCATGTCGCGGAGTTGGCTGGATTACCGCCGGCAGTGACAGCCCGAGCGAAAGAAATTTTGGCGGTGCTTGAAAGCGAAAATCAAAAAGCGACGCAGATTTTAGAAGGTGATCAGTCTCGTTTTGTCTCTGAGCCCGTAGCTCAACCGGCGAAACAGCATCCCGTCATCGATGAGCTTAAGCAACTCGATGTGAACCGCCTTACGCCGATTCAGGCTTTACAAAAATTAGAAGAACTGAAAAACCAAGCCCAAAAGCAAAAATGACCGCGAATAAAATCCATATTTTATCGGAGCGAGTGGCGAATAAAATCGCCGCAGGTGAAGTTGTTGAGCGGCCGGCGTCGATTGTTAAAGAGTTGGTTGAGAACTCAATTGATTCCGGAGCCACGTCGATTGAAATTACAGTGCATCATGGCGGTAAAAGTCTCATTCGCATCGCTGATAACGGCTGTGGGATGTCGCCTCAAGACGCCGAGCTAGCCTTTAAACGCCATGCCACCAGCAAAATTAAATCCGATGAAGATTTAGCCAAAATTGACTCATTCGGTTTTCGCGGTGAAGCTATGCCGAGTATCGCCGCAGTCTCTCGTATGACTTTGGTGACAAAGCCAGCGGATGCGGAGACGGGTACGGAAATATGGATGGTGGGCGGTGCTTTGGCAAAAGCCCGTGAAGCTTCCGCTTCGAACGGAACAACCATCGAAGTGCGAGATTTGTTTTTTAATACGCCCGCGCGCCGTAAATTTTTAAAGCAAGATTCGACGGAGTTTGGGCATATTTATGAATTCGTCGCTTCTGCGGCTTTGGCTAAACCCGCCATTCGTTTTCTTTTTCAAAATCAAGAGAAGATTGTTTTTGATTTGCCGGCCAATCAAAATTTGCGCGATCGTGTCAAAGCCGTTTTAGGAGCGGATTGGGATGAAATGCTGATTCCGGTGGAAGCTCAAATTCCGCATGTGCGCATTTCCGGATTTGTTACCAAACCCGAATTTGCGCGCGGCAACCGGCTGACGCAGTACCTATTTATTAATGGGCGCTGGGTTAAGTCTTTTGCGATCAGCTATGCCATTGAAGCGGGCTACCACGGTTTTTTAATGCATGGCCGATATCCCGCGGCGGTGATGTTTGTGGATGTGCATCCCGAGTATGTGGATGTGAATGTTCATCCCACCAAACAGCAAGTGCGGCTTTCCGGAGAAACGTCAATAAAGTCGATGGTGCAAAACGCGGTAGCCGGAGCATTGCGGCAAGCACCTGACTTAAGGCCCGCCTTAACTGACAAGACGGAGGGCGGGGCCGAGGTGAAGTCAGCTTGGAGTTCTTCCACGCCAAGCGGAGCAAAACCATTTTCACCGTCCTTTTCTTCTCGCGAACAAAGTACGAGTTGGGAAACTTTATTGAAAGAGCAGTCGATTCCTTCCGCGGAAATTTCCAAAGAGCCCGAGCAAGCCGCTTGGCCCGTTTATTCTGAAAATGCAAAGCTGAAGGTCACGAAGGTTTTGGGGCAAGTGCATGGAACTTTTATTTTGGCTGAAACCGATGAAGGCTATGTCATTATTGATCAGCATGCCGCACATGAGAAAGTCCAGTATGAAGAGTTACGCAAAAATCTCGAAAGCGCAAGCCCTGTGTCTCAGCGGTTGCTCATTGAAGAAATGATTGATTTAAGTCCCCGTCACTTTGCGATTTATGAGGAAACTTCCGACTTTTTAAAAAAAATCGGTTTTGATATTGAGCTGTTCGGGGAGCGGACTTTGGTGATTCGAGCTTATCCGCATGCTTTCGCAAAAGAAAATCCAAAACAAGTATTGCAGTCTTTCTTTGATGAAAAAGAAACCGGCCAAGCAGGCGTGCGTTTAGAAAATTACCGCGCGGATTTAGCCGCAATGCTGGCTTGTAAAACCCAATCGGTGAAAGCTCATGACGCTTTGACCTTGGATGAAATGAAAGCTTTATTAGACCGTCTGGCTGAATGTGATGAACCGTTTCACTGCCCGCATGGCCGTCCTTCCATGCTGAAATATTCTTTTGCTGAGCTCGAACGTCAGTTCAAACGCAAACTATAGACCGTAGACCAAAAACTACAGACGGAAGCCATGCTAAAAAAAAACATCGCAACTTTTATTTTAGTCTTCAGTCTTCAGTCTTTAGTCTGCTGTCTGGTTTTCGCGGAACAAGCGGTTGTGAAGCGGGTGATTGACGGAGATACGGTTGTTTTGGCGGATGAGACCCGCGTGCGTTTAATCGGAATTGACGCGCCGGAAATTGAAAACCGCGATTATGCCCGCCGCGGAGAGCCGTACGGCGAAAAATCCAAACAGCTTTTAAAAAAATGGGTTGAGGGTGAGTCAGTTGATTTGCGTGATGGTCCCGAAAAGGAAGATCGTTATCACCGCCGATTAGCTTATCTTTATTTAGAAAACGATTTTTTTGTGAATCTTGAGCTGGTTGAAGTCGGTGCGGCGGAAGCCTACCGCAAATTTCCGCATCCGTTCCAGCGTGATTTTTTTGCGGCGGAAAAACGCGCACGGGATCAAAAACTCGGCATTTGGGGCGTTGAAAAGAAGGTGAGAAATTGGTGGGAAAGATTATGGGGAATTCAGCCCCAATGAAGCGCGAGCAAGCAAAGCGTGGGAAATGGGATGCTGTGATTGTCGGCGCGGGTATTGCCGGTTTGGGCGTGGCGCGCGCGCTCGTTTTGAAGAGAAAAAAAGTATTGGTTTTAGAGAAAAAGGTGAGCGGAGTATCAACTCTGAATGCCTCCGGAATCCTTGACCCTTTTGTGGATCTTGATTTTCGTCCCTCTGTTTTGCGCATAACGATTCCTGCGCTCAAGAAATACGGCGGGTGGATTAATCAGATTGAAAACGAAACCGGCTTTTCAACGGGTTATGAGAAACGAGCTTTACTTTATACCGCTTTTTCGAAAGCAGAAGAAGTTAAATTGAAACGATTTCTTCATATTCGCGGCGTCCGGAAAATCATGCGTGTGAAATGGCTCGGACGCGGAGAAATTTTGCGGCTTGAGCCGGGTGTTGACTCGCAGGTTCGTGGGGGACTTTTTTTGCCGGAAGTGGCGCGTGTGCTGCCCGCAAAATTAGCGAAGGTTTTACGGGCCTGGCTGATTAAACAGGGCGTGGTGTTCAGAACCATTACTGCGTCACCGCGCTTAATAACCCAAGAAAATCGGACTCTAGGAATCAGGGTCGGAAGCCGTTCTTTTAGGGCGGAGACGGTAGTTGGTTGTTTAGGTGCCTGGGCCTGTGTTGAAGAAAAGAAAACCGGTTTGCACCAGCCTGTTCAAGCGGTTCGCGGACAGCTTGCGGTGTATCGCCGCAATAAGCCCTTGAAAGTTCTTTTGCATACTGCCGACGGAGGCTATCTCATACCGTGGGTGCCCGGACGTATTTTAGCGGGCTCGACTGTGGAGAAAAATCAGTTTCAAGCGGTTACGGAAAAGCAGGGGATGCGTCAGATTCACCGGCATGCCGTCAAAATGCTGCCTGAGTTGGCTGACTCAAATCCGGTGAAGTTTTGGTCCGGGATTCGTCCGAAAAGTTTGTCGGGAAGTCCGCGAATTGGAAAAACAGCGGTCTCAGGTTATTATGTGGCCAATGGTTATTATCGATGCGGTATTTTGGTGGGAGTTTATGCCGGAGAGTTGTTGGCACGTTTGATACTGACGGGAAAAACCCCGGTTGAATTGCAGCCATTTAAAGTGAAATTATAGAAATCATAAAGGAGTCATCATGAAGGTATTAATTGTCGAAGATGAGTTGAAAATGTCGAGTTTTCTTGAACGCGGATTGAAAGAAGAAGGCTATGAAGTTACCGTCGCCGCAGATGGAGCGCGAGGATGGCAGTTGGCTTCGGAAGCGCATTATGACTTGTTTATTTTAGACTGGATGGTACCGCAAATTTCTGGGGTTGAGCTTTGCCGGAAAATCCGTGAATTGGGCGTGAAAGTTCCTGTCATTTTGCTTACCGCGAAAGACTCAACCGAAGATAAGGTTTCGGGGCTTGACGCCGGCGCGGATGATTACGTGACAAAGCCGTTCAGTCTCGAGGAGCTTTTGGCGCGTATTCGTGCTCTTATGCGCCGTCCCGCGAAAGTGCAGGAAGATACGCATTTGGAATCCGGCAAACTCAAGCTTGATCTTTTGCGCCGCCATGTTTATATCGGCTCGGAGAAAGTGACGCTGTCCCAGAAGGAATTTAAACTGCTTGAGTTTTTACTGAGAAATAAGGAAAACCCTGTTTCCCGAACTCAGATTGCGGAACAAGTGTGGGATTTACAGTTTGATCCGATGAGTAACACGATTGACGTGTATGTAAACTTTTTACGCAAAAAAGTAGACCCTGCTAAATCAGGTTGCCGGATTGAGACTGTGCGTGGGATTGGCTATCGCCTCGTTGATGCGTAAGCGGAATGCTGGCTGTTTTATTTTCCTCTGGGCTTTTAGCCCGACCGGCATTTGAACTTTTTTGACCACCCAAGCTTTAACATGAAAATAAGCGCACGATGCTAAAACTTCAATCGGTTAAAGTTCGGCTGACTCTCTGGTATGCGCTCGTCCTGAGCGTTTTTCTCGCCATTTTTTCATTTATGATGTACGCCGAGCTTGCACGGGCACTTTATCATGACGCAGAAAAGAACTTAGCCTGGTCCGTCCAGAAAGTGGATGAGGCTCTTCAGACGAAACTCAAGAAGCAAACCAAATTGCTGCAGTCGCTGACTCGAAGCCCCCAGGAGTCACTTAAACCGTTTCCGCCTGAAACGGAGAAAATCATCAAAGAAGTGATTTTGGAATGGGAAAGGCAGGAGTTGTTTCTGGCGCGAAGCCAGCATACTCTTCGTGTTGTTGATCTCAGCCGTCAGGATATTGTTTCCAATCTTAAAGAATGGGAAAAAGAGATTATTTTTCCTAATTTTGAACGTGATTCTTACTTTATGGAATCCGGAGCGTCTTATCAGACAATTCATTTCAAAAATAAACCTTTCCGTCTTTATTACAAAATGCTGCGGGTGGGCGGGTATCCGGTCGCGGTCATTCAGTCCGCGTATGCTCTCCATGAAACTGAAAAAACTTTAAAGCAGCTTGGAAGCATGATCGCGATCGGAATCCCCTTGGCGGTGCTTTGCGCTTGCTTCGCAGGGTGGTTTTTAGCGCGGCGATTTTTTAAGCCCGTGGACAGCATGACCCGTGAAGCCAAGCAGATTACCGCGGCGCATTTGGACAGCCGCTTGCCGCGGACTTATATGGGGGATGAAATTGACCGGCTCGCGGAAACTTTAAATGAAATGATTGACCGTTTAGAGCATTCCACGCGCGCCATGCGTGAATTCAGTTCCGATGTTTCCCATGAGCTCAAAACCCCGCTCGCGATTATTCGCGGAGAGCTGGACTTAGCTTCACGCAAGACAAGGTCGCGGGAAGAGATTGATAAAATGCTTTTAGTGATCAGTGAGGAAACGGATGAAATGATTCGTCTTGTGAATGACTTAATGATTTTGGTTCGCAGCGACGCAAGGCAGCTGCGTTTGGATAAACAGCACTTGCATCTCTTAGAAGTGCTTGAGCCCCTGGTCGATCGTTTTCAAGAACGATCGCGGCAAAAGGGAATTCGGTTAATTTGGAATCCTTCGGGCAACGCAGTGATTGAAGCCGATGAAGGCCATTTTAAGCGTGTAATGAATAACCTTGTGGATAATGCGCTAAAATTTACTGATTCAGGCGGAGAAGTCACGGTTTCCGCATCAACCCAAAATGAGATGGTCATTATCGAAGTGAAAGATTCCGGTATCGGCATTACGTCCGAAAATCAACCGAAGATTTTTATGCGGTTTTTTCGGGATGAAAAAGCCCGTTCACGCGAAGGTTCCGGGCTGGGTTTGAGCATTGTCAAGGCGATATGCGACGCGCATGCCTGGCAAATCGGACTTGAGAGTATCCCTGGGCAAGGAACTTTAATACGCATTTTTATACCCGCGTCGGAAGTCGGCGCGGAAAGTGAATGACAGAGCTAACTTTTTTTAAAATTGGGCCGATACTTCTCTTATGGAAAAAATACAATCCCAGCTGATTAAACCTTTTGTTGAGAAAATGGAAAAAGAGTGGCAGGCTCTTTACGATAAAATCTCCATGGAGAAGTCGCAAGAATCCGAAAAGCTTCGTCCGGAAGTGGAAAACCACTTGTCGCAAATCAAAAAGATTTTGAAAAGCGGAGGCGTTCCCGTGGATTTGAAGTTTTCGAGGGAGGAAACCATCCATGACTTTGTCCGCCAATCCAAGATGAGCTTGCGCACCGCTGAGAGACGTTGGCAGCGCCATCTGGTTTCAACTGAAAGAGTTAAAACTCGTGCTTTGAATCATTCGGCCAAGTTTCCGGGCTCTTCGACCTCAATAAAAAACTAAAATCAAGCATTTTTTTTCAGAGCTTTATTTTCGGACCTCTTTTTACTTGCCAATCTGACGCTTCTTCGTAAGATAACCCTCAAGGTCGGCTGTTTTTTCTGTTATTTTCTTTTTTTACACCTTTTTTACCGAAAGCCGTCCTCCCTTTATCACTTTTTTTGAGGGAAGGATATTTATTCATGACGGTTTTAAACCGGGATCAAATTAGCGCTCGAATGTTAAAACGCGCCGAAGACTTTGAGCGCGGCTACCGCCAAAACTTGGCCTTACTCGGAAGAGCCGGACTTGGCAAGACAAAGCTCATCACCCGATTTACGGAATCAATTCGTTCCCGCGAATCTTCTGTTTTGACTGTTTTCATTGATTTAGCTCCGGTATCCGCAAATCAAATCACTTTCTATTGGATTCGATGCCTTCTTTCAGCGGCGCTCACTTTACCCGATTCATCTTTAGAAACTCTGCTGGATGCCGCTGATGCGCAGATTCCCAAAACAGCTAAGGCCGCACGGCACATTTTAAAGCTGCATAAACAGGGCAATGCCGCTATGGCCGTGCGTGAAATTTTTGCCCTAAGCGGACAATTGGCCGAAGAGACCGCGCGTAAAATCATTTTGATTTTAGATGAGTTTTTGGGACTTGAAAAATTCGCTGTACACGATGTTTACTCCATTTTTGGAAACCGCATGATGATGGAAAAAGAGGTTTTGTTTATTGTCACAAGTTCGGACTCCCGCAAATCACGGACGATTTTTTCGGAGAAGCTTTCGCTGCTTTTTAGCAACTTTGAGACGATGGATTTACAGTCGTTCGGTTTTAAGGAAATGAACGCGAATATTGATGCCCGCGCCTGCGCGTCCTATCTTTCTTTGCCCGCCCGCCGCTTTTTGTTCCGTTTGACGGATGGCGACCCGCGTTATTTGGATGCTTTGCTGCGCGCCCTGGATGATTTGGTTTGCATGGATCCCAAGAGGCAGTTGGGGATCGCGCCCTTGTTTGAAACGGTGATGCGCGAGGCGCTTGAGCCGGATGGACGTATTTCGCTTTTATTTCAAAAAAGAGTTGAGTCTTTGCCGCGGGGATTGCGTGAAAGCCAGCAGACTTTGACGGAAGCGGTAGCGCTGCTCAGTGCCGGACGCGTCAAACCCGGAGCGTTAGCCGCTGCGCTGGGACTTAAACTTCCGGAAATTAAAAAAATGATTTCACGGATGGAGGATGGGGGCTGGCTGATTTCGGGCGGAGCTTCTTATTCTCTGCGTGATTCACTTTTTCGATTTTGGGCGCATGAGGTTCTGCTTCCTGATTGCCAGGGGCAGCTTCTTGATGAAAAATCGCGGAGGAGCAGGTGGATGCGTCTTTTGGGAGGCATTTATGAAGCCGGCTGCGAATCCGATTCCGGCAAGATTGCCGCGCAGATGGAAGCTTTGCTGAAACAGTTTCGGCCCGGAACCATTCAGCTGGAGGGGCGTAAAATTTACGGAACCCATTTTCAGGAAATTTCCTGGTCAGCCGTTACGGAAGGGGTTTGGCTTGTGCGCGGAACCGCTTCCAAAGAGAGCCATTTTTATTTAGCGTCGTCACGGGAACTGACAGAAAGTGACGTTGAAGAATTTAGGGCTGTTTCCGGCCGCCAAAAGAAGCGTGTTCACCGGGTTTTGGTTGCCGCGAGCGGAATAGAACAAAATGCCAAACTTTTGGCGCAACAGTATAAAATGGATATATGGGATTTGAGGTTTTTTAACCTCTTGCTTGATTTCCATGGCCTTGCCAAGAGTATTATGGAGAAACGTAATTCCCTGTGGGATCACGAGGGAGCTTGGGTGGGCGCTGAGGGGTTATTCAGCTCAGTTACAAAATAATGGGATGGTCTTCGTAAGATGAGTCAGAAATTGGCCGCTGCGAAAAAAAATCAAAGTGTTATTGAAAAATACTTATTGACCCACGCTTCGTGGAATGAAGGTTTCCGCGAATTCGGCCGCTTGATGAATCGGCCTGACTTTTGGATCTATATCGCTCCCGCGTCGTCCGAATCAAAGCTGATTCCGCTCGACCGCAAAGGCGCTGCGGCTTCGCTCACAACTCTCAAACAAGATAAAGCTTCTACGGCGCAGTTTCTGAAAAAATTTGCCGATCAATGGCTTGAAAGTTCAGAAATGCGCAATCCGCTACCCGCTTTTTTTCGGACCAATCGAAGCCGGATGGGGCTGATGCTCGGGTTGAGTCATTTGGGTAATTATAAAGGCTTTATTTTTCTAACCGAGTTTTCATCCGGAAACGAAAACCGCGTCCGCCGCGAATTGGAGCCGTACCTCAAACCGTTTCAGTTTTTTGCGCAGGCCCACCTTGAAATCGCGTATAAAAATTTTGAGCTGAATAATTTTTATGAAACCGTTCATCCGAGGGCTTTGGCGCTTTCGACGATGCATTCCGTTCATCGCGTTATCAGTGCGTCGCTGCGTCTTAAAGACTTACTTCCGCGCATCGGGCGTCTGAGCGCGCAGATTCTTAAAGCGCAAGGCTGTTCTATTTTGCTCATGGATGCGGACGGACAGCATTTAACGCCTTTTTTCGCTTTGGGGACGCACAAAAGGTACGTTCATCATCACCGTGTCCGTGTCGGACGGGGAGTGGAGGGCCGCATTGCTGATACCGGTGAATTTCGTCTTTCGTCCAGCTGTATCGGTGTCCCATTTATTGAACATGATGTTGTCGGTGTCATTATGCTTTGGGATAAAGTGGATGGGCAGGCGTTTACGGCAACGGACCTTGAAATTCTTAAATCGCTCTCCGAGCAGGCCGTGGTCGCGATTAAAAACGCCCAGTTGTATGAGCGCACGGAAGAACTGACGATGGGCAGTATTCGCACGATTACCGGCCTTCTTGAACGGCAATTTGGAAAAGACCGCTCGCATCTTGAGCTTGTGGCTGAAATTAGCTTGGAAGTCGGCCGTCAAATGGGTTTGCGCGGTACGGATATTGTTAATCTTGAGCGCGGAATTTTGCTTTTGGATGCGGGACAGCTTGTTCATCCCGAGTTGACGTTGGAAAAAAAAGAGCGTTTAAGCAAAAAAGAGTTTCAGGCTTTGCGTTCGCTTCCGATCAAGGCGGCGAATTTACTCAAATCCATTTCATCTCTTAAACCCGCTCTGCCGATCATTCTTTATCGGCATGAACGTTTTGACGGGCGAGGGTATCCGGAAGGACTCAAAGGCGAACAAATTCCGATCGGAGCCAGAATTGTATCGGTAGTTGACTCGTTTACGGCGATGCTTTCCAAGCGCCACTACCGCCGTCCCAAGACGGTTCAGGAAGCTTTGCATGAGATGGAAATGCATAAGAACACTCAGTTTGACCCTCAGGTTGTTGACACTTTCTTGAAAGTTGTGAAGAACGATGCTATTTTAGGCAGAATTCAAAACTTGGCTTTGCGCGCCGGCAGCGAAATTCGTTTGCCGGTTTCCGCGAAGTCTTTGGAGTAAAAATGGCAAAAGGCATTCAAATTAAAAAACCAGATCATGTCGCTGAAGCCAAGCCTATTTTAGAGCCGCTTGAAAATAAACAGGCTGTGTTTTTGCCGCCCTTTTTTTACCTGATGCTGGTTTTGACTTTTCCCGCGGCGTTTGTCGCAATTTACTTTTTTCTTCAATCGCGTTCGGTTTAAGAAATTGAACCCCGCATTGTGTTTCCGCGCTTTTGAAAGATGACCCGCTTTTTTAAAACTCTTCTCGTTTTTTTTGTTCTTGCCGTTTCTACCTGGATTGCTTTTATGAGCGTTCTGCCCATTCTCTTTATCAGGCAAATCGAAAAAAAGCATGAAATTGTGCTCAAAGGCGAGCGGAATCTGATTTTGATTCAGCCCCGTTTTAAAGTTAAAAAAGCTTCGTTTGTTTGGAAGAACCGCGTGGAATTGGTGCAGGGCGATTTTGAAATCATGCTCGACCCGTGGGCGTGGGTGAGTTCACGTTTGTGGGCGATGTCTCTTCAGGGAGACGGTGCGAAGCTACGCTTTTTAGGCGATTGGCTGAGGAAAACAGGCGTCAAAGAAGTTCAAACCACGCGGCTTCGTTTAGCGCTCGATTTTGATGACGGAGAAATCCGTGAGATACGTAAAGTGGAAGTTGTTTCTCCGAATTATCAGCTTCAAATTCAGAGCCGGGAAGCTCGTGCGTCATGAAACTTGAAGCCTTGTTGGCTGCCATTCCGGTGAGCGCCAATAAAAATTGGAATGGCGCGATTGAAATTAACCGCGTTTTAAAAGATTCCCGCCAAATTCAGCCCGGAGATTTGTTTGTTGCTTGCCGCGGGCCTCAATCAGATGGGCATGATTTTATTGCCGAAGTGCTTGCCAGAGGTGCGGCTGCGATTGTTTATGAAAAAGCGAGCGTGACGCTTCCTCTCGCGGTTGTTGGCATTCAGGTTCAAGATTCCCAGAAAATTTTCCCTGAGCTGTTGAAACGTGTTTATGGCTTTCATTCGGATTCGTTGAATTTGATCGGTGTTACCGGAACAAACGGGAAAACCACGATTACCCAGCTTTTCTATAAATTATTGGCAACCCGCTTTAAAGCGGGCACAATCGGCACCTTGTCTTATGAATTGCCCTTAGGCTCGCGCGAGTCGGGGAATACCACACCGGGATCTGAGACCTTAATTCCTCTGCTTGCCGAAATGGCCGCCCAAGGCGCGCAGTATGTTTCGATGGAAGTTTCTTCTCACGCTTTGGATCAAAACCGTGTTGCCGGATTGGCATTTGAGCTCGCGGTATTTACTCAGCTGACGCAAGACCATTTGGATTATCACCAAAACTTAGAAGATTACTTTCAGGCCAAGCGGAAGCTTTTTTCTGAAGTTCAGCCCAAGCAAATGCTGATCAACAAAGATTGCTCTTTTGGCCGCCGTCTTCTCGCTGAGTTCCCGCAAGCCAAGTCTTTCAGTATCGAATCCGAAGCTGATTATCAGGCAGTACAGATTCAGGAATCATTAAACGGATGCCGGTTTGAGTTGGCTTTCCGTGGTTTGCGGTTGCCGGTGCAAATTCAGTTGCCGCTGCATTACAACATTTCCAATTGCACCGCTGTTCTGGCGGGGTTGGACCTTTTAGGGTTGGATTTGAACGATTATCTTGCGGCACTCGCCGCAATTCCTTTTGTGCCGGGGCGAATGGAGCGCGTTCCTCATCCGGAGATTCATTTTTTTGTGGACTATGCTCATACACCTGACGCGTTTGTTCAGGTGTTGAAACATGTCCGTTTGCAGAAGCCAAAAAAAATTATTACTGTTTTCGGTTGCGGCGGAGACCGTGATCGTACCAAACGTCCTAAAATGACGCGTGCCGCGGCGGAAGACTCGGATGTTTTGGTGATGACTTCGGATAATCCGCGCACGGAAAACCCGCAAGGGATTATGGATGAAATGAAAACCGGCTTGACGGAGCGGGATCGTACCCGTATTCAGATCATTGAAGAGCTGGATCGCCGGAAAGCCATTCATCTCGCTGTTCAGCTGGCGCGGTCCGGAGATGCTGTTTTGGTTTTGGGTAAGGGGCATGAAGATTATCAGATCATTGGAAAAGAAAAGCATCATTTCAGTGATCGGGAAACTTTGCTTGAGGCGCTGAAAGCATGATGCCGATCGCGCCTTTCTCGATTGATACCCGGACCATCCAACCGGGAGATATTTTTGTCGCTCTGGACGGAACAAAACAAAAAGGATACGCGTTTTTGGCCGAAGCCTTTCAAAAAGGCGCTGCCTTGGCTTTGTGCGCAAGTCATTATCGCGATGAAGTCGCTGAGGCTTTGCGTTCCCGAGTCCGGTTTGTTGGTGATCCCGCGCTTGAGATGGCAAATTGGGCGAGTGAGCATCGGTCTCAATTTAATAAACCGGTGATCGGTGTTGTGGGGAGCGTCGGAAAAACATCCACAAAGCAGTTTTTGGCTTATTTGCTTTCCAAAAAGAAGAAGGTATTAGCGACGACCGGCAATTTGAACAATCAATTGGGGCTGCCGCTGATGTTGAGCCGCCTTAACCAGTCGCATGATCTGGCGGTTTTAGAAATGGGCGCGGATCATGTCGGAGATCTTGCGCGTTTGGTGCGTATCGCCGAGCCGGATAAGGCCCTTTTAACTCCGGTTGCGGCGGAACATTTGCTGGGATTTGGTTCTTTGTCGGGAGTTTATGACGGGGAATTAGAAATTTTGCAATCACCCCGGCTAAATACTTTGGTGACCGTCTCGGGAGACCCGGAGCTTGACCGGCGCCTCAGCAGCAGCGGATGGCGCGGAAAAATTATACGCGTCGGCTTTTCGGAAGCGGCGGATATTGTTCTTTCTGGTTTGCGTACGGAAAACGGAAAAACTTTTTTTGAAATTCAGAAGCAGTCCGTGGTGTTGCCGACCGAGGCGTCCTTTCTGGCGCTTAATGCGGGGCTTGCGGCGGCAATGGCGGTGGAAGCGGGAATGAGTTGGGCCGAAATCGGCGGTGAGTGGCAGCCTGAAATGCCCAAAGGGCGTTTTGCCATTCGTAAAATTGCTCGAGATATTACCGTGATTGACGATACTTACAACTCAAGTCCCAAAGCTTTTTCAGCCGCGCTGGAAGCATTGAGCCGAATGAAGTTTGCCGGAAAACGGATTGTTTTTTCTGATATGCTCGAACTCGGTTCGGAATCAGCCCGCTTGCATGAAGCTTTGGCTGAAGATATTGCTCGCGCGGGAGTCAATGCGGCTTGGGCGTTTGGTCCGGAAACACGAAGGACGATAGAGTGGCTTAATCGGAATTCATCCGCCATGGACAGCCGATGGTTTCCTGACGCGGAAAGTTTGGCACGGGATTTGATTCAATCGGTTCGGTCCGGTGACGGAATTTTATTCAAAGGTTCTCGCGGCATGCGGGTTGAAAAGGTTTTAGAAATTTTAGAAGACAAGTTGGTTTGAGGTCTATTTATAAATTACCCGAAAGTAATTTAAACTTTAAGGAAGATCCAAGTCTAATCCGACTGATTTTGAGATTAGGCACGGCTCTGAAATATATTTATAAATTACCTAAAGGTAATTTAAACTTTAAGGAAGATCCAGTGCTTTATTTTTTGCATCAGTTCGCGTCAGAATCGATTGTTTTTAATCTTTTTCGATACATTACTTTTCGCGCGGCAGCGGCCGCGGTGTGCGCGTTTCTTTTCAGTTTGCTTTGGGGGCCTCGCCTGATCCAAGATTTAAAAGCGCTGAAAGCGATTGCCAATAACCAGCGTGAACACGCGGAGTCAATTCACCATCTTTATGCGGATAAGAAAAATATTCCCACCATGGGAGGCGTGCTGATTGTTCTGAGCGTGCTGTTTTCCACTTTATTTTGGGCGAATTTGACCAATCTCTATGTTTGGCTTTTGATTGCGGTTTTGATTGGATTCGGTTTTGTCGGGTTTTTGGATGACTGGCTTAAATTGCGGTATCAAAACTCCAAAGGTTTGCATGGCCGTCTCAAGCTTCTCGGACAAATTTTGACGGGGCTTCTGGTTGCCTGGGTGTTGTATCACTCCGACACTTTTGGCCGCATGCTTTACTTTCCGTTTTTGAAACAGCCGATTTTAAACCTGGGTATTTTGTTTATTCCTTTTGTGATTTTCGTCTTGGTCGGAACTTCGAACGCACTCAATTTAACGGACGGATTGGATGGGTTAGCGATTGGATGCGCTTTTTTTACGGCATCAACATTTGCGGTTTTGGCCTATGTCACCGGCCGCCAGGATTTTACGGCTTATCTTTCGATACCTTATTTGCCGGGCGCGGGTGAGATCACCGTCTTTTGTGCCGCTTTAGCCGGAGCCTGCGCGGGGTTTCTTTGGTACAACGCCTATCCCTGCCAAATTATGATGGGTGATACCGGCTCGCTTTCGCTCGGTGGCGTCATCGGCACCGTGGCGGTTCTTTTGAAAAAAGAATTTGTGCTTGCGATTGTCGGCGGTATTTTTGTTTGGGAAGCACTTTCCGTGATTATTCAGGTGACCGGTTTCAAGCTGACGGGAAAAAGAGTTTTTTTAATGTCGCCGTTTCATCATCATTTGCAAAAGCTGGGATGGCCTGAGAATAAAATTGTAATCCGTTTTTGGATTATTGCGTTTATGCTCGCCATCGTCGGTTTGGCAACTCTAAAAGTACGCTGAAAAAAGCCATTCGCCACGTTGCTTGTTCGCAACACTCGTGCGACGCACGCTTTAGTGCGTCTCCTCAGTTGCTCACAAGCGCCTTGCGACTGATCTTTTTTGAGCGACTTTCTAACAATGTGGCTTGGCTAAATAATTTTTGTTTGTCGTGTTGATTCTTAACCTTGAGATTTTATGAGTTCGATTATTAACGAAGTCGGTAAAAAAGTAGCGGTTCTTGGCTTAGGGGAAAGCGGCTATCAAAGCGCGCTTGAATTGCAAAAGCTGGGCTTTGATGTTT
>DDUN01000065.1 GCA_002344825.1 Candidatus Multiplicimicrobium inquinatum
TCTGCACGCACCGAAGCCCGCAAAGCAAAAGATTTCCCAAAGGCCGATCAAATCCGCGCCGAACTGACTGCGCTTGAAATCGAAATTTCCGATACGCCGACTGGTACCGTTTGGACAGTTCGCAAGTCTTAGAATAAGGAGCAAAACTATGAAAGAAATAAATTTTTGGGGTATTCATGGCGGGAAGACAGGGGATGCTGATTCACTTTTTATTAAAAGGGGATGTGTTGCTTTAGGGTGGTCTAAAATGGGGGATCTCTCTGAGCTCAAAGCAGATAGAGACTCCTTTAAAGTCGAATTAACGCGGGTTTATCCCGAAAAAAAGCCCGGAGCTGTTCCTAATAATGCTGGACAGCTGTTTCGTTTTGTCCATGAAATGAAGAAAGGTGATTTTGTCATTTATCCATCGAAATCTGATCGTCAAATTCATATAGGTCGCGTAGATGGGGATTATTCTTACAGCCCTAAGTTAGATGCAAACTATCCACATAGTAGGTTGGTAAAGTGGATTAAGACGTTGCCTCGCACCCACTTTACTCAGGGGGCTTTGTATGAAATTGGATCGGCTATGAGCTTTTTCATGGTCAAGAACTATGTAGATGAGTTTCGCTATTCTGTGGAGGGAAAATCTGCTGCAACATCTATGGCTCAAGATGATGAGGTTGCTGTTTCTAGCGATGAAATAGAACAGATAACTTGTGATTTTATTCTTAAAAGATTAGCCCAAGAAGTTAAGGGGCATCCCTTTGCTGAATTTGTGGGGCATCTGTTAAATACAATGGGATACAGAACTCGAATTTCTCCAGAGGGGCCTGATGGTGGTGTTGATATTATTGCTCATAAAGATGAATTGGGCTTTGAGCCGCCAATTATCAAGGTTCAAATTAAGAGCAGTGAATCAAATGTTGGAGACCCAGAGGTCTCTGCGCTTTATGGAAAAGTAGATTCGGGCTCAAAAGAATTTGGCCTATTTGTCACCTTGGGTTCTTTCTCATCAAAAGCCAATGCTTTTGCTAAATCTAAAAGCAACTTGAGATTAATTGATGGAAAAGAGTTGGTCACTTTAATTTTACAGCATTATGACCAGTTTGATTCTCGATACAAAGGATTATTACCACTTAAAAAAGTTTATGTTCCTGAAGCCGTAGGCGAAGACTAAATTTTTCAGGCAGGATATGTGAGGTGGCATCGCGGAGAAAAATGATTCTTTAGAATATAAAGGTCATTTTTAGAGCGGCATGGTCTACGACCACGCGAGCCTCGCCGGCGATGAGGCGATACTGCGGAGCCCGCGCGCCGGCTCCGGAGGCGCAAAGCCCGACCGGCGCTTGAGGTTAACAGCCATGCGGCAACTGAGTAAATGCTGAATAAAAAATGAAAAAAATACCACTGCATTTAAAAATTTTATTGGGAATGATTTTAGGCGTGGTGTTTGGGCTTATTGCCGGGTACTTTCAATGGCAAAGCTTTGTGCGCGACTGGGTCAGCCCTTTCGGCGTAATTTTTATGAATTTGCTGAAGCTGATTGCGGTTCCTTTGATTATAACTTCGCTCATTAAAGGGATTGGGGATCTTCAGGACATTTCTAAGTTTTCAGCGATGGGTCTTAAAACCATTGCTTTGTATCTTTTGACGACGGTTATTGCGGTTGTGATTGGTCTGTCCGTCGTGAATATTGTTCAGCCCGGAAAACATGTTCAGCCTGAAACCATGGCAGAGCTGACCCGCACGAATGCTTCGCAGGTTGAGGTCGCGCTTGCGACCGCAAAGCAGGAAAAAAGCAAGGGGCCGTTAAATTTTTTAGTTGAGATCGTTCCGCAGAATATATTCGGTGCGATGGGGCATAACCGCAATATGCTTCAGGTTATCTTTTTTTCGATTTTTTTCGGAATTTGCCTGCTGCTCGTCGGCGAGCCTTATCGATCCGGCTTAAACACCTTCTTCTCCAGTTTAAATGAAGTCATCTTGAAAATGGTAGCGCTGATTATGGCGTTGGCGCCTTACGCTGTTTTCGCGCTTTTAGCTTCACTCATTGTTGAGACATCCAACCCCGACCTCTTTGTCGCTCTGAGCTGGTACGCGCTTTGTGTTGTGGGCGGATTAATTCTGGTGCTGATTTTTTATTTAACCGTGATTCGGTTTTATCTTGGAATCAGCCCGGCGGCCTTTTTTCGCGGATTCGGTCCCGCGCAATTATTAGCTTTTTCAACCAGTTCCAGCGCGGCAACTTTGCCGGTAACCATGAAGCGCGTGGAAGAAAATTTGGGAGTTGAAAAAGAAGTTGCCAGTTTTGTTTGTCCCGTCGGCGCGACCATCAATATGGACGGCACAAGTTTGTATCAGGCTGTGGCCGCGGTTTTTATCTGTGAAGCACTGAGCTTTCCGCTGACCTTGGGAGGGCAACTTACGATTATTTTGACGGCAACGCTGGCTTCCATCGGTACGGCGGCTGTGCCGGGAGCCGGAATGGTGATGCTGGTGGTTGTGCTGGAAGCCTTAGGCTTGCCCGCGGATAAACTCGCCGTGGGACTCGCGCTGATTTTTGCGGTGGATCGTCCGCTTGATATGTGCCGCACCACGATTAATGTGACCGGAGATGCCACAGTTTCGATGGTTGTCGCAAAGCTTTTGGGGAAGTTCAGAAAAATACCGGAGAACGGCGCGAATGAATGACAGAGATCAAAGCATTTCCCTGACAGCCGTTAGTCAGGGCAAAGTACCAGCCTGACCTCATTTTAAAACTTTATAAAGTTTATACAATTTGACTAACTTTATAAAGTTATGTATCCTTCCTGTATGGACACTCAAGACAAGCTAAAGCTCCTTCAAAGGGCATCGGGGCTGACACAGGAGAAACTTGCTGTGGCGCTTGAAGTGTCATTTCCAACGCTTAATAGCTGGCTGAACGGGAAGTCGATTCCCCGCAAAAAAGCCGCTGAGAAAATCGATCTGCTGTATCTTCGGTTTACGGGGCAAAATGTTATTCCCGATAATGTTCTGCAATCTAAAAAAGAATCGATCGCGATTGAGTCAAAGAAGCATCGCTATGTCCTTCAAACGATTGTGAAACGCAATGATTTATACAATCAGCTTGTTTTGTCGCTGACCTACAACAGTAACAAAATAGAGGGGAGCACTTTAACGGAAGATGATACGGCCGCCATTTTGTTTGAGAATCGATCTATTCCGGACAAAACGATTATCGAGCAAATGGAAGCCAAAAACCATCAAGCGGCTTTGAGATTTCTTTTTGATCGTTTGGTGAGTGGAGGCACGGTGGATGAGGCTTTTGTTCTGCGTATGCACGCGATATTAATGAATGGAATTCAAACAGATGCAGGTAGCTATCGTCGGTATGGTGTGCGCATTGTGGGTTCGAATGTGGTGACGGCGAATCATTTGAAAGTTTCCGCGTTGATGCGGGAGCTTGCGAAGGAATACGAAACGAAAACGAATGATACTCTCGCGCTCGTAACGCGTGTGCATAGCCGTTTTGAGCAAATTCATCCGTTTTCGGATGGGAACGGCCGAGTTGGGCGGCTTTTGATGAATGCCATGCTGCTTAAAAATAATTTGCCTCCCGCGCTGATCTTTCAGGAAGCACGCAGATTTTATATGCTGTATCTGAATCAGTCTCAAACGCAAGGAGACTTCAGTCGATTAGAAGATTTTTTGTGCGATGCGGTGCTTGGCGCTTATACTCTTTTAAAAGTGGATGAAGAGAATGATCTAGGTTCATTGACAGCCAAAGAGCCGGAAGAAGTATATGGAAAAATTCTTAGAAAATTGGCGAAAGCACAAAGGGCGGCTTAGATATGAGTCATGAGTTATTCATGCGCGCGGCGATTGCCGAAGCTTTAAAAGCCAAAGGACAAACGGGCGAAAATCCGATTGTGGGTGCGGTCATTGTTGAAAGCGGGAATATTGCCGCATGCGGATATCACAAGTTTTTCGGCGGGCCGCATGCCGAAGTGGAGGTGATTAAAGCTTTAGGGCGGGTACCGGCTTCGGATGCTGTGCTCTATGTGACTTTGGAGCCTTGCTGCACAGTAGGTAAAACCGGGAAATGTACGGATGCGATTCTCGCAAGCGGAATTAAGAAAGTAGTTGTGGGTGCTATTGATCCTAACCCTAAGCATCAAGGGCAAGGAATCAGCATCCTTAAGCAAAATGGTGTGGAAGTGATTACAGGTATTTTAGAAAAAGAGTGTATGGAACTTAACCCAGAGTTCAACAAACGAATGAACCAAGAACCAGGAACCAAGAACCAGGAAACGGAAAGTCTTGGTTCTTGCTCCTTGGTGCCTGGTGCCGCTTTTTTTGATACGCATTGTCATCTTTACTATGATGACTTTGACGCGGACCGTGCGGAGATGTTTGCGCGCGCGAAGGCTGTCGGCGTAAACACTTTTTTAAATGTGGGAGTGAATCTCGCCATTTCCAAAGTTTGTTTGGAGTACGCTGAAAAATATCCGAATGTCTATGCCTCCGCCGGCGTTCATCCTACGGAAGCTCACAAAGCCGCTGAAGAAGATTTTGCGGAAATTGAGGCTTTGCTGAAACACCCCAGGGTTGTTGCCTTGGGGGAAGTCGGCCTCGATTTTTATCATCAAGATTCTCCGCGTGATATTCAGGAAAAGGTTTTTATTCGCTTTTTAGAGATGCAGCAGCGCGTGAAGAAGCCTTTGATTATTCACTCACGCGATTGTTTCGACCGCTTGCTTGAGATGCTGCGTGATTTCGGTAAAGCGCCTTATGCGGGCGTGTTTCACTGCTTTACGGGTGACCGCGCGGTGATGAAGCAATGCCTTGACTTAGGTTTTCATATTTCTTTTTCCGGAATATTGACCTACAAAAAAAATGACGAATTGCGCGCGGCTTGCGCGGAATGTCCGCAAGACCGGGTTTTGATCGAAACGGATTGTCCGTATTTGCCGCCGCAAAGCATGCGGGGTAAGCGAAACGAGCCTGCGTTGATGCTGGAAACCGCTCAAATGGCGGCCCAGGTTCGCGGTGTTTCAGTTGAGGAATTGGCCCGGCTTACGACCCGGAATGGTTTTAAGCTGTTTGGCATAAAAGTGTAAGATTTCTGTTCAGAAAATCGGGTTTTGTCTTTACAATACTGCCCATGTCGATTTGGATTGGTCTCACAGGAAAAAATGGTTCGGGAAAAGGTGAAGCGGCCAAGTATTTGCAGTCTAAGGGATTTGCTTACTTTTCGCTTTCCGATGTGCTTCGTGAAGAAGCCAAAAAGCGTGGTATTGCCTCTACTCGCGACAGTCTTTATGCTCTCGGCAATGAAATGCGCTCCGAGCATGGTTCCGGCGTTCTCGCCAAAAAAGTTTTAGAGCAGCTGCAGCCGGGAAAAAATTACTGCATTGATTCTATTCGCCATCCCGATGAAGTCGGTGTTTTTCGTTCCTCAAAGCAGTTCTCTTTTATTGAGGTGTATGCCGATCCCCGTATCCGCTTTGAACGCATGCTGAAACGCGCCCGCGAAAATGACCCGACCACATTTGAGGCTTTTCAGGAGTTGGAGGTGCGTGAAGCCAAGAGTTCTGAATCGACTGCGCAGCGTTTAGATGCCACGATTAAGCTTGCGGATTACCGTGTGTCGAGCGATCAAAATCTTCCCGGTCTTTATCACGATCTTGACGAGCTTCTTGCCAAACTTCAGAAACTAGAACATTCTAGGGCTTAATCCGCATGGCGGGCTTCGCGGCATTCTGGCGTGAAATTCCTTCGTATATTGATCCCATTTTTTTCCGCTTAGGTTCTTTCGAAATCCGCTGGTATGGAATTTGTTATTTTCTCGCGATTTTTGTTTCCTTTTTGCTTTGCGCATGGCGGGTGAAGCGCAGGGAAACGACGCTGACACGGGCTTTGTTGGAAGACTATTATTTTTGGGTGATTTTGGGCGTGGTGATCGGCTCAAGACTTGGATATGTCTTTTTTTATCAATGGAGTTATTATTCCGCGCATCCTCTCGAGATTATTCTGCCGTTTCAATTTGACGGAGGTGTTCGGTTTACCGGTATCAGCGGGCGAAGCCTGAACGTAAGACATCTCACGGTCCTGCATCGACCCTCCCGCCAAGACATACGTGCGAA
>DDUN01000014.1:0-38488 GCA_002344825.1 Candidatus Multiplicimicrobium inquinatum
AATAATTTTCTTTTCGGAGATGGTGGAAAGCTTGCCTAAACCGCGGCAGCTGGTACAGGCTCCATAGGGGCTATTGAATGAAAAAAGATTGGGGGTCAACCTTGATTTAAAACCGGCACCGTCTTCAGCACGCGCCAAAAGAAACCGCTCAATCGAATCCGGCCCTGTTTTTTTTCCATCCCAAACAGCGATCTCGCCTTCGGCAAGTTCCGCGGCGGTTTGAACGGCCTTTTCCAAGCGCAGACGCTCCGTGCTCCGAACCGTCAATTGATCCACAATCACTTCAATGTCATGACGAAATGTTTTTTTTAACTTTGTATCGGGCTTAATCCATTCCGGTTTTCCGTCAATACGGACATAATCAAAACCTTTTTTGACCAAAGCCTGAAATACTTGGTTGTGCTCCCCCTTCCGGCCTCGCACAACCGGCGCAAGCACCGTTAAGGGCTTATCCAAAAAGCGTTCTTCCAAACGGTCGGCAAGATCCTCTAAAGCAATTCCGGTATTTTCATCGACATCTTCTGAAGCTCCGGCTTTGGCAAACAATAAACGCAAAAAATCAAAAATTTCTGTGGTGGTTGCGACGGTCGAGCGAGGATGATGCGCGCCGGATTTCTGATCGATCGCGACGCTCGGAGAAAGGCCGCCGATATAATCCACTTCCGGCTTTTTTAATTTCTCAAGAAATTGACGTGCATATGAAGATAAACTTTCGAGGTAACGGCGCTGGCCTTCGGCGTAAATCGTATCAAACGCCAATGTCGACTTACCGGAACCGGAAAGACCGGTAATCACCGTAATCTTATTGCGCGGAATTTTGACTGAAATGTTTTTAAGGTTGTTTTCGCGCGCGCCGCGCACCGTAATCCATTCTTGCACCGGCGCTGCTTTTTTTTGAACACCGGCTGTCATAGATCAGGTTCCGATTTTCACAGAATAAAAATATTTGCGCAAACAAGCAATCGCTGAAAGTACCGCCAAATAACTGGTTTTGGGATTGTCGGGTGATGGTACGTTTGAAGTGCGGCATTCTATTTTTCCAAATTTTCCTTCAACCTGAACCTCGTGTTCATTTCTGCTCCACCCTCGGGCGGTCCAGATTTCAACTTTGGTCTTTTTAGCTCCGGAACCGGCTAAACTCAAAATTATCGAGACGTTAATATTTTTAGGAAATCCAGCAACCGCTTGCTCTGCAGTTCCTCGGAACAAACAAACCGGGGAACGCCCTTTCAATAAGCCCGCTACTTTTTTCCCTTTGAAGTAGGGGGCGCCTTCAAGTGCTTCGGGAGGCTTACGCGTAATCAATTTGACTTTAAGCGGGCCGGACTCGCGCGCAGCGAGCACACCATCAATACCGACAACCGCTCCGGAAGGACAGAGAACCGATGATTCAGGATATTTCCTAAAAAATCTTGGACTTACTGCCAACAAACCACCCACACTCATAATCAACATCGATTTTCCCAGCGGTACAGCTTTGGAAATTAAATTAGTCGCTAAATCAGGGGTAGCAGCTTCAATCAAAAAATCGGAATATTCTATCGTTTCATCAAAGTCAGCCAACTCAGCACGGGAATGCATTTTCTTCAGAAGATCACGCGCTTTATCCGTGCGATGCTCGCAAATGTAGGCAAGGCGGGCAAACTCAGAAAAATGGGTTTGAAGCGCTTGAGCAAGACGTGCGCCAATGGCACCGCATCCGATCAAACCGACTTGGACTTTCTTCATGGAAGGAGTTAACCGAGCAACGCGGGAATTGAAGCCTTATCCGTTTTAACTAATTTATTTTGAGCATCAACCGAAACAACCAGCGGATGATGAGAAGTAAGTTCTTTTTCATCCAAAACAACAAACGTCATCACAATCAGCATATCGCCCGGCTTACCATGCTTCGCGCATCCGCCGTTCAAGCAAATTTTTCCGGAGCCCGCGGGACCGGGAATAGCGTACGTTTCCATCCGCGCGCCATTCGTTAAATTCGCAATGGTCACCTTCTCAAATGAAACAAACCCGGCGGCTTTCATCAAAGTTTCGTCGATGGTGACGCTTCCTTCATAATCTACCTTAGCTTCCGTCACCGTCACACGCTGAATTTTTCCGCCTAAAATCTGTCTTTGCATCTTCTTCTCACCTTGTTAATGGTTCGTATCCAAATCTACGTTTTGGGAGCGCGGATTATAACATTGTCAATGAGCCGTGTCTCCCCCGCAAAACAAGCGGCAATAAGACGCATCCCGCGTCGGTTCTTCTTAAGCGGTTCAAGAGTTTGTCCGTCTACAAACTCAAAGTATTGCGGTCGCAAACCTAAATGTTTCAAATCCCACAGCGCCGTTTTTTGAATGCGCACCAGAGGTTCTTTTTCGGCGGCTTTCCGCGCCGCAATTCTTAAAGCCCGTGCGAATAACCCAGCTTTTCGCCGATCTGAAAAAGACAGATAACGGTTGCGCGAACTCATAGCTAACCCGTCTTTTTCGCGAAGGGTCGGCAAAACCTTCAGGCTCACCGGAAACTTAAAATCCTCAATCAGTCTTTTAATCACGCGGGTTTGCTGCCAATCCTTTTCTCCAAAATACGCATTACACGCGCCGCTTAAATTAAACAGCTTGGCAACAACCGTTGCAACTCCTTCAAAGTGTCCGGGACGATACCGTCCGCAAAGCGAATGAATTAAATACGGGGTTTTTACGGAGTCAATCGCAACTGAGCAAACCGTTCCCTTAGGGTAAACCTCTTCAACGGACGGATAAAATAAATAATCTACCCCGGCTTTTTTGAGCAGCGCAACATCCTGTTTCAAAACACGCGGATACTTTTTAAAATCTTCGTCCGGTCCAAACTGAGTTGGATTCACAAAAATGCTGACCGCGGTCAGGTTATTTTGATTTTTAGATTTACGCACCAGCGAAAGGTGCCCTTCGTGCAAAGCCCCCATGGTCGGGACAAAGCCGATGGACTTCCCGCTTCTGCGGGCTTTCTCAAGCGTTATTTGAAATTGTTTGGCAGACCGGATCAGAATCATACTTTTTAACTCCGCTCAATTCAACGGCAGATAACAAAGACAGCATTTCACGAACACTCTTTTTAATTTGCGGATGCTTCCATTCAGGAGCGATCTCGGCAAGCGGAACGAGAACAAACGCCCGTGTTGGAAGCCGCGGATGCGGGACGATTAAATCCGCGCTTGAAATTATCTCTGTGCCGTAAAAAAGTAAATCCAAATCCAAAACACGCGGAGCATTGGGAATACTGCGCACACGTCCGGCTCCGGACTCGATCGTCATTAAAATTTGATGGAATACTTTGACCGGCAATTCAGTGTCAAATGAGCATGCCGCGTTCAAATAGTCCGGACCTACGCCTCCGACAGGAACTGTTTCGTAAAAAGAGGATACTTGCCAGGTCCGCGGAAAAGCCAAGGCTTTTAATGTGTCCAGCGCCGCCGCCAAACAGGACGCCCGCTCTCCCAAATTGGCCCCTAACCCTATAAAAACTTTATTCTGCATGGAGCGGATTATAAATGAGGACACAAGTTATGTGTACATAACTTGCATGTCTGCCTGCCGGTGGGCAGAAATTTATCCTGAGCAAGCCCAAAAGTAAAGGGCTTGTCGACGAAGGATCATGTGAAGACACTTACGGCCCAGGGACCAACAACCTATCCGGATCTAAGCGGCGTTATTGCGGCGGGGAAACTGAAATTGGAAATCGGGATTCATGCGCTTCAAATCAGCGGCAAGCTGAGCCACCTTGGCGCGCATCGCATCATTTTGCGCTTCGTTCCACTCGTAAAATGCACTCAGAAATTCATCCATTTTTTTGTCGTAGAAATTTTCTTTTTCATAAAGGTTAATTTCCGTGACCAAACTATTAAAATGCTTATCACGAAAAGTTTGTACAAAAGTGAAATAGTCTTCGCGCACCAGTTCAATAATACGCTGATAATATTTGAAATCCGCGGCCATTTTTTCAAGCACCAATGCGATTCCCGTTTTCTTGCGGTTCATCTGCTGATGGTATTTAGCCGCTTCAGCGTAATATTGCGCGGCAAGCGCCTGATAATGCTCTTCAGACGATTGAAACAAGATTTTACGCTTACTTTTACCCACTAAATCCTGAAAGAGAGAGGTGTGCATCAGTAAGTGATCCGCGTTCACTTTATAAATAAAATACCGAACGGTTCGATCTTCAGTACCCTTCACCCAATCCATAATGTCGCTTGAATGCTTGGAAAGATAAGGATCCGCCATTTCATGATACTCCGGCAAAGCGATTGCAAACATCAAGTGGGCAAGATAAACATTCACATCTTCATCCGTAGCTTGCTTGCGGACGAGTTGCGGATGCTCTTCTTTGGTTTTGATGATGGCCGACAAAAGAAAGCGCAACGCTGAGTCACGCTCATTTGCAGTCATATCAAAATAAATAAATTGATTATTTGGTGCTTTATTCTTCTTCATATAGATCAAGTTATAGCATCAAAGCCTTTTTTAAATTATTTATCTTCTATTGTGAACATAGCATGAGGTATTTATTAAGTCAAATTTTGGGCTAAAAAAGCCTTTCTCGAGGGGAAAATCAGGCATTTCTAAGCAACTGCGCACGAACCTTAAGGGACTTGAGGGGCTTTCCCAGCCGGTATAAAAGGAACTGATAAAGCATGTTTTGAACCTCAATCTCAGCCTGCAAAGTAAAGGTTTCGCGCAAACAAGCCTCGATAGCCTGAGATGACAAAAAACGCAACAATTTGAGAGACTCCGTCCCGATTTTTTTAGATCCCAAATCATCGCCCTTATGCGCGGAGCAAAGCAAACCGCCTTCTCTCACTGAAAAAAAGGCTGACTCCGGCAAAGGCACGGCGCATTTCAAACAGTGATCCAAATGAGGCTGCCAGCCGATTTCATTCAGCAGTTTCATTTCAAAAAGATTGCGTAGTTTAACCGCGGGCAGAACGCTTAAGTACCGAAAACAAATCTGCAACAACTCAAAAATCTGGGGATGCGGATCACGGGTTTCGGTTAACTCTTCCGTTAGCTCACAAAAAAAAGAAGCGTCTAAAAGACTTTCAAGAGAAGACCGCATATGCGGATAACTATCGATAATTGATGTTTCGGAAACGAGCTGCAAATCCGAACGCTTTTTTTCATAAAAAAGAATTTCAAGGTGGGTAAAAAGCTCAAACTCGGCGCCTCGCCGTTCGCCCTCGCGATGAATCCCCTTGGCTATCCCCTGAATCTTACCGTATTCCTGCGTAAAAAAAGTAATGATGAGCGAGCTGGAACGGAAAGGGCGTGTGCGAAGAACAATCGCTTCTGTCTTCAGGATACTCATGAATCGACCAACGACTGACAACTTACGGCCGACGACTTGAAGATTTTATTTAAAATTTTCATTTGATAACTTTGCATTTCGTTAAAACCTTTTTTAGTTTCGTCTTCATAGCCCAGACAATGCAAAATGCCGTGACACAGATAAAGCGCTGACTCATATTCAAAGCTGGTTCCATATTCTTGAGCGTTACGTTCAGCGACATCCAAACAAATAATAATCTCTCCCAAAAAAAGCGGCGGATTCGAATTCAAAACCTTAGCAGAAAGCCTCACCCTCCCTTTTTTCTCGATATAACTGAATGACAACACATCTGTCGTGCCTTTGTGCTTCATCAGCTTTTGATTGAGCGCAGCCATCTTCTTATCGCGCACCAAGATCACACTGAGCCCGGCGGATTCAAACTTGAGCGCCTTTAGAATAGCCTGGGCATTCTTCTGAAATTGAGGGAAAAACTTTTCGTCCGTTTTTTTCGCAGCGGATAAATCAACTGAAAATTTCATTGGAATACCATGAAGCGCATAATTTGTTCAGAATGGTTCAGATGCAAGGAACATGCAAGCGCCCGCGGAGGCGTATCCGCTAATACGCCGCACAAGGAAGCGCAGCATGTGACGCAGCAGATGGGCCATTATGGACAAATTACTTCTGAGCGTGTTCGTGCGACTCGTACGCTTTGATAATTCCTCGAACCAAAGGATGCCTCACCACATCCTTGTCATCCATCTGAATAAAATCAATGCCTTCCACATCCGAAAGCACCTTTCGCGCTTCGACTAAACCTGAAAGTTGTCCCCGCGGCAAATCAATTTGGGTCACATCCCCGGTGAGCACCATTTTTGCCCCCATTCCCAAACGCGTTAAAAACATTTTCATTTGGCTGTAAGTGCAATTCTGCGCTTCATCCAAAATAATGAAAGCCTGATTCAAAGTGCGCCCGCGCATATAAGCCAAAGGCGCGATTTCAATCATTTCACGGTCAAAACACTTGGCAACTTCATCCACATCCATCATGTCATAAAGCGCGTCATAAAGCGGGCGCAAATAGGGATTTACTTTTTCTTCCAAATCACCGGGCAAAAACCCTAGACTTTCGCCCGCTTCGACCGCGGGACGGGCTAAAATAATCTTCTTCACTTCTCGCTTACGCAAAGCATGTACCGCTGCCGCAACGGCAAGATAGGTTTTTCCCGTACCAGCAGGCCCAATCGCAAAAACAATATCATGTGTTTGAATCGACTTAAGATAGGCCAGCTGAGTCTTACTTTTCGGCTCAAACAATTTGCCTTTATGAAATATGGCT
The DNA here is from genome assembly GCA_002344825.1 of Candidatus Multiplicimicrobium inquinatum. Lineage (GTDB taxonomy): Bacteria > Omnitrophota > Omnitrophia > Omnitrophales > Aquincolibacteriaceae > Multiplicimicrobium > Multiplicimicrobium inquinatum. The sequence continues at coordinate 6,629 of DDUN01000014.1, forward strand.
TCATGTTCGCCTGCCGCGGCGGCTGCTTCGGCTTGTTTGTGCGCAATCGTAGCCTCAGGCTGATTCACCGCGGGAACGCCTTTGCGAAACTTCGTTAAAAGCCCCATAAAAAAATCATAGGCTTGTTCAACCTGCGCGTCGTCACCGTTGATTTTCAGCCGTTCATTCTTGGCCGAAACCGTAACGTGATATTGCTTTTCGGCCTGTTTTAAATTCTGGTCCAAATTTCCGTAAAGATAAACTGCTTCCTGATTCGAAAACAAACGGATGATTTTCTCCACTGCTTCTCCTTTAGCTATGAGCTTTAAGCCTGAGCTTGCTCCGGACCTATGGTCGTATGACCACGCTCAACCGCGGCTCTTTAATCTTTTGTTTGAATAACTGGTTTAATGCGAATCGAAAGTTCATCGAGCTGTTTCTGTGCGACTTCGGAAGGAGCCTGTGTCATCAGACAAGTTCCTTTCTGGGTTTTAGGAAAAGCAATGACATCACGAATCGAAGGCGTTCCGATCAGCATAGCGCAAAAACGGTCGAGCCCCATCGCAAGGCCGCCGTGCGGGGGTGCTCCGAAAGAAAGCGCATTCAGCAGGAAACCAAATTTCTCAATCTGCTGTTCAGGCGTAATCTGGAGCGCGGTAAAAACTTTTTCCTGCAAAGCGCGGTCATGAATACGAATACTTCCGCCGCCGATTTCGGTACCATTTAAAACAAGGTCATACGCCTTCGCGCGAACTTTCAAAGGTTCCGTCGCGATTAAATGCGCGTCTTCCAATTTAGGCGAAGTAAAAGGATGGTGCAGCGCGTCGCAGCGCTTTTCTTCTTCATTCCAGCCGAACATCGGAAAATCAGTGACCCACAAATACTCGTAAACACCCGCCGGAATCAGCTTGTGCTTCTCAGCCAAATTCAAACGCAAAGCCCCTAACGCAGTCGAAGCAATTTTTTCGGTACTTGCGACAAAGAAAATCATATCGCCGGGCTTCGCGCCGGCTTTCGCAACAGCCGCATCCAAAGTTTCTTTTTTGAAAAACTTGGCGATCGGCGAATTGATTTCGCCGCTGCTTTTCAACTGCAGCCATGCAAGCCCCTGGGCACCGTATTGTTTAATCCAGGTTGTCAGATCATCAATATCTTTACGTGAGTACTCGATACTTCCACTCGCCGGTGGCGGTGAAACCGCAGAGGCAGAAAGACACAGACAGCGAATGACTCCGCCCTTAGCGATGGTTTCGTCAAAAACCTTAAACCCGGAATTGGTGAAAACCTGCGTTAAATCTTCAATTGGCATTCCGAAACGCATATCCGGCTTATCACAGCCGTAGCGGCTCATCGCTTCGGCATAAGAAATACGGCGGAATCCCTTCGGATAATCCTTCCCCATCATTTCTTTCATCACGCGAATTACAAAGCCTTCTACCAACCCCATAATGTCTTCTTCATCGATAAAAGACATTTCCAAGTCGATTTGAGTATGTTCCAACTGACGGTCTTTGCGCAAATCTTCGTCGCGGAAGCAGCGCGCGATCTGGTAATAGCGGTCATAGCCCGCCACCATCATCAACTGCTTAAAAAGCTGCGGCGATTGCGGCAAGGCGTAAAAAGTTCCGGGTGTTAAACGGGACGGAACAAGAAAGTCGCGCGCACCCTCCGGTGTCGACTTCGTCAAGCAAGGGGTTTCAACTTCGATAAAACTATTTTCGTCAAAATGCTTATGCGCAATCTTTGCGATTTTTGACCGAAAAAGAAGATTGCGGCTCATTTCTTCACGGCGCAAATCTAAAAAGCGGTATTCCAGACGCAGCTCTTCATTCACATCCGAGTCACCGATATTAAACGGTGTCGGCGCGCAGGCATTTAAAATCTCAATCTTATCCGCCAAGACATCGATTTCACCGGTCGGGATCTTTGAATTCACATTATTCTTCGGGCGCAAAACCACTTTCCCGCTGACGCGGATCACATACTCCGAGCGCACGCCTTCGGCAATTTTGTGGCTTGAAGCATTGTGCTTCGGGTCAAACACAACCTGCGTCCGGCCGTAACGGTCGCGCAAATCAATAAAGATCAATTGGCCGTGATCACGGCGCGTATCAACCCAACCGCAAAGCGAAACTTCTTTGTCCGCCAATGAAGCACTCAAATCATTACATGTGTGTGTCCGCATCATACCGTTCTACCTTTCGCTAAAAGTCCGCGCAGTACATCTTCCAAATTTTCGGAAGCAACTTCGATTTGGGTTTTTTCCTGGAGGTCTTTGACCATCCAGACTTTTTTCTGAAATTCATCATCGCCAAAAAGCACGACATACCTGAAACCAGATTTAAGCGCGCGCTCGATTTCTTTGCCGGCCTTCACGTTCTTTTTTAAAAAAAGCGGCTCAACCGAAACGGAAACCCCGGCCCATGCAAGACAGCGGGCTTCACCCTTGAAATAAGCGATTGCCGCGTCATCCTGCGACAAACAAATCATACCGAATGTTTTTGATTTAGCCTTGTCTGAAAACTTAGGTTCAACCGAATCAAGCGCCATAAGTAAACGTTCAAACCCGATGCTCCATCCCGTACACGGAACATTGCCGCCGCCCAGTTCACCGTAAAGCTTGTCATATCGCCCGCCGCCCGCCAAAGCATCCTGCGCGCCAAGCCCCCCGGAAGCCGCTTCAAAAACGACCCCCGTATAATAATCTAAACCGCGCACAAGCCGCCGGTGTATTTCCACTTCCACGCCGCGCTGTTTTAATTTTTCTTCGAGTTTTTTAAACTCATCCGAAAGCGGCACGGCCGATCCCCAAGGAAAAGCTTCAATCAATTTTTGCATTGCGGGGTTTTTACTGTCAAAAATGCGCAGAACATTTTTATCAAGGCGGTTGACGGAATCTTCATCCAAAGACGCTTTGTTGGCTGCAAAATAATCGCGCATGCGCCCGCGCACGGCTTCCGCTTGATCGCCGTTAATCAGGCTCAGGTCGTTAAGTTTGATTTTAAGATTCGGAACACCGAGACTTTTCAGAAAAAAATAAAGTGAGGTGATCGCATGCTCATCCGCCGCGGATTTCTCGGCATGATTTACAAGCTCGACTCCGATTTGATGAAATTGGCGTTTGCGGCCGGCCTGCGGACGTTCAGCGCGAAACATAGGGGCGATGTAATAAACCAATTGGCCCACTCCGTTTCGAAGCATAGAATTTTGAATGATCGACCGCGCAACGGAGGCTGTCATTTCCGGCCGCATGGTCATGGAACGCGCGCCGCGGTCTTCAAAGGTATACATTTCCTTACCGACGATATCACTTGTTTCGCCGATGGCACGGCAGAAAAGCTCGGTCGGTTCAAGAATAGGGGTACGGATCTCAAGAAAGCCCTCGCTTTCGAGAAAAATACGGGCACGCTTTTCGAGCTGCTGCCAGGCCTGAATTGTGGAGGGCAGGACATCGTCCATACCCGGAAAAGACTGGTACTTCAAAGTCATTCCATTTATTTTTGGATGGCGGAACTGCGGGAGTATATCAAATCCGATCACGCATGGCTACGACTCCCGTGAGCCTGCGCATGCGTGATGGATTGAGATAACTGCAAACCGAGGGATTGACCCAATCGGTTTAAAATCGGATTTTTTTCGATTTCGGAGAGCGGATTTTACGACGGCGTTTTTCGCTCGGTTTTTCGAACGTCTTACGCGCTTTAAGGATTTTTAAAATCCCTTCGCGTTCCATTTTCTTTTTCAGTCGTTTCAACGCTTTTTCGAGCGGTTCATGCTCGTTAATTTCTACTTTCAGCACAGATAATCACCTTTCTTTCAAGCTTTCAAAAAGTTCGAGGATTATAAGCAAAAGGCCCCGCCTGCGCAAGGATAAGGTTTTGCTTGCGGGAAGACGGTTTAACACTACAATAACCGCATGATTTTAAGTGCTTTTGAGGCTCTTTTAGCCTCTGTTTTCCCTTCGGAGTGTCAGGACTGCGGACAAGCTCTCACACCGCCCCAAAACAAACTTTGTCAGGGATGCTATGCGCATCTCGCGGAATATGAGCTTGCTTGGGAGGACGCTTGGTACCCATCCCCGATCCAGGGCATCCGTTCAGCCTGGTCGGCTCTGCGTTACCGCGGCCCCGTCAAAGACTATTTACAGCGAATCAAGTTTAAACATGAGTTTTACTTGCTTGAGGCCTTGACGCAAAGAACCTCCAAACTATTTGAAGCCGTGACGTCCGAAACGGACTATCATGCTATGATTCCCATGCCGATTGATTTCCCCGGACGCTGGAACCGCCGTTTCAATCAAACTGAAGTGATAGCTTCCTATTTGTGCCGCGCCAAAAAGGTTCCGATCTGCGCAAATACAATCTATAAGCGCTGGGGCTTCCGGCCGCAGCATGGACTCAACAAAGAAGAACGGAAGTGGAATTTATTCGGTGCTTTCGGCGTAAAGAGCGCCCGCGCAGTACGGGGGAAAACCTTTTTATTGATTGATGACATTGTTACAACAGGCGCAACCGCGAGCGAGGCCGCGCGCCTGCTTTTAAATCACGGAGCCAAGCAGGTGGACTTGTTCACTTTAGCACGCTCCGAAAAACAAATTCGCTGAAACTCTTGAGGTCAAAATTATGAAAGTGCTGGATCGTTACTTAACCCGTGAACTCTTTTTTCCGATCGCGATTATTTCAGCGTCGTTGGTTTTCATTTTTCTGATTGCGGATCTTTTTGACAACCTTGATTCTCTGATAAGCAACAAGGTTCCGATTCAAACCATTTTGGAGTATTATCTGAACTTAGTCCCCTTTTCTTACATTCAAATTGCCTGTTGGGCGGCCTGGATCGGCACAGTTTTTCTTCTGATTCAGCTGGGGTTGCACAATGAAATGACCGCGATGAAAGCAGCCGGGCTACCGATCACAACAATTGTTAAGCCTATTTTGTTCTTGGGTTTTCTGATCGGGATTTTTGTTTTTGTTGTCAGCGAATGGATTGTCCCGCCGTCTTACTCTAAAGCGAATGAAATTCTGGATATTTACATCGATAAAAATAAAACACTCAAAGAAGCGCAGATTTATAAAAATCTAACCTACAATGCGGGTGACCGTCTTTTAATCTACTTCAAAAAATTCAGCCCGAAAAAAAATGTGGCGCTTGACGCCATTATTCTAAAGTGGGATGAAGCCACCCCAAACCGTTACCACAAAATGACCGCCCAAAAAGCTCACTTCAACGGACAAAGCTGGGATCTTTATGAAGTCATTGCGTATCAAACGGATTCTCAAGGAAAAGTTCTGGGACAGCCTGAGCATTCCGCAAAGGTGAATGTTCCTGAGATCAGCGCGAAACCGGAAGACTTGATTCATGAATCCAAAGACCCGGCGAGAATGTCTATCTTTGAGCTCGGCGCGCTTATTCAAAAGATGAAAGCCAAAGGCATTGATGTTTCCGATGAACAGGTTCAGTTCTACCAAAGACTTGCCTTACCCTGGCAAAGCTTCCTTATGATCTTTTTAACGCTTCCGATTCTCGGAACAGTTCGTTCACGCAAGGCCTTGGCGGGAATGGTACTTACGTGCCTGGCGGTGATTTTCGCCTATCACGTCTTTGGGGCTGTTTTTACCGCGCTGGGAAAATCAGGAAAAATTTGGCCGTGGCTGGGAGCATGGCTTCATCACGCCGCGTTCTTCGGTATCATGCTTTTTCAGCTTGACCGCGCGAATCACGAATAGAATCAGGCCTCGGGGTCTTTTTTCACTCGGATATTTCTCTCCGGCATAAATTGCCCCTTGAAAGCGGGTAAATCCGGAAGCCCTGAAAGCTTCTTGGAAAGACCGGCAAATTGCGCTGAAAGACGGGCCTCGTCCCTTCGTTTTTTCAGTGCTTGCCGGCGTTGTTCCTCGGCCTGTCTCTCAGCCTCTTTTCTCAGCTTCTCTTTTTCCAGATCTTCATCAAATTGGGCAACAAAAGCACGCTGGCGATCAATGTCAGCCAAAGGATCATCCGACGCATGGGCGGAAAAAGAAGAGCAGCAAACGCAAATCAAAAGACTGAAAATAAGCTTAGCGGAAAGAGAACGCATGTCCGTCAGATTTGAGTGCCCGAAAGAATGTGTGCGCCTTTTGGAATCAGGACAATTCCTTCACGAATAACATAGTTGGGAGCATCCGCATTCTGAATTTTGGTCGGATTGGTGATGGTCACGTTATCATCAATCAAAACATTTTTATCAATAATACAATTTTCTATTTTGCAATTTTTTCCGATTCCGACTTTATGATAAGCCCCTTCGCCGATTCCGTTGTAATAATCGTTTCCCATCAGAATCGACCGCTTAATCACGGTTCCTTCTCCCACCACGGCACGCAACCCAATCACAACCTCTTCGAGCTGGACGTCTTTCAAAACACAGCCGTCACCCAAAAGCACCGACTTGAGCTTAGCTCCGTCAAGATAAGCAGGCGGTAAAAAACGTGACCGAGTAAACGTTGTGCCTTCCGCGGAAATAAAATCAAAAGGCGGATTAGGTTTAGCCAAATCCAGACTTGCGTCAAAAAAACTTTGAATGGTTCCGATATCCCTCCAATATCCGTTAAAGACGTAACCGTAAACTTTAAAATTTTTGATCGCTCGCGGAATGATTTCTTTGCCGAAATCTTTTTCACTGCCGGATAAAACTGAACGCAAAACGTCATTCTTGAAAACATAAATTCCCATCGAAGCCATAAACATAGGCTCAGATTGAGTCACTTTAAATTCTTCGCAGATATTTTTAGGCATAATCAAATGCTTCACATCATCTTCGGGCTGAGGCTTTTCAACAAAGGCCTTAATCGTGCAATCTTTTTCAATATCCATAATGCCGAAACCACTGATCTCTTTACGAGGCACAGGAATGGACGCCACCGTCACATCGGCTCCGCTTTTATCGTGGTAATCAAGAATCTCACGGTAATCCATACGGTAAAGATGGTCCCCCGAAAGAATCAGAACGGTATCGCTTTCGCCCGTCTGATAATGATGAAAATGCTTACGGACGGCATCCGCTGTTCCCTGAAACCAATCGACACTGCTCAAAGTTTGCTCCGCGGCAAGCAGCTCCACGCTGGTTTGATGAAAAGGCTCGTAAGGATAAGCACGGTGAATATGCCTGTGCAAAGAACGGGAATTAAATTGAGTCAAAATAAAAATCTTCTTTAATCCGGAGTTCAGACAATTCGAAACGGGAATATCTACCAATCGATACTTACCCCCGATCGGAACGGCCGGTTTAGAACGATAATCCGTAAGTGGCGAAAGACGGGTTCCCCGTCCGCCGCCTAAAATCAATGTAGTGACGCGCGCGCTCATAAGTCTTCCCCTTCAAAATCATCTTCCATTTGAAAATGTTTCCACAACACCTTGCGAAAAGTATCGTTTTCCTGCATCAGCAAAGCCAGCTTAGCGCGAATCTCTAAAATGAAAGCTTCCTGCTCGGGTATTTTTTCCAGGTTCATGTACAAATCAATTTTTTTAATCAATCCATGGATGACGGCGGAATTTCGGCGGATTTGCGTCGTGATGATGCGCTGTTCTTCTTCCGTAAGCTGAGGAATATTTTCTCTCAACTCTTTTTTTACCGGCTTGGGTAATTCGTAAACTAAATGTAATGTCATGCGTTAAGCTCCGGTTGCCTGTGGCGGAACGGCTGAAATCAACCGCTCAATTAAGCTTAACTTATCATCGGCATCTTGCGCCAAATCTTCGGGACTTTTTACTTCTTTTAACAGCTGAGCGGCCGCAGGCCACGACTTCAACTCAATCAAGCGCATGGCTTCACGGTACTTTTGAATAGACGGCTTACGTTCCGGGTCGGTTAAAGGTATTAAAATCATCTTTTTGACCGACAAATCTCCCTTAAGCGCGTTCACGTCAAAAGGCCATGCCGGCACCTGAAGCAGCCGCGTCAGCGAAGGCTTCATGTCATCGTCAATCTTGGTGAATTCAGGTCCATACGGAGGCGCCTGAGAAACCTTGGCCGCCTGAGGATTCGCGGGCAAAAGAGCTTCCAGTTTTTCAAGCGAAGCCATCGCGTCATTCCATTTTGAATCACGGATTAACCCCTGAAAGCGTGCGTACTCAAGGCCGGCTTGCTCAGACTGAGATTGGTTGCCTTGACGCGCAAGCGTAAAGTTAAGCGCTCCAATTTTCGCGATCGTATCATTTAAAAAACCGCGCATCATGGTTAAAACAACCGCACGATGTTTGCGCACATCGTTGACATAAACCGGAAAACCGAGCGATGCCACGTATGCGTCACGAGCCTGCTGAATGCGCCCATTTAAAAATAAATCATACGCCGTGGCATATGTTTTCTCAAAAAGCTCCGCAAGATCCTTTTTATACCCCCGCGGCAGGGGCATCTTGAATTTTTCTTCCTGAATATCGATAAATTCTTTGAACTGCGCCAATGTCCAACTTGTGGAAGGCAGCTGCTCAACAACCGACGCCTGCAAATCAATCGACCGTTGAAGCAATTTTAAGTCCTGATCACTTAAAACTGGTTCATCACTGATTGAAAAAGCTGTTTTCAAAAAAGCTTCTTCCTGAGGCGTCAAAGCTCCGGATGGAGGCAAAGCCGCATCCGGCTTAATATCAGCGCGTGGAGATTCGCTTTCTTTTTTAGAAAAAATGCCTCCCAAAACAGAGGCGGATGAAGCAGGCTTTGATTTCACATCGCTTCCGCGGCTTTTCAGAAAGGAACGTGCGGCAATCACGATCAAAGCAATGATTCCGATTAACAGCAAAACTTTTAAGCAAAAAAACAAAAAACCCACAAACCAATGCGGGGCTTCCGCCTTCTTCTTCTGTTTGGAATTTGAAACTGACGCGGATTCTAAATCACTCGCTGGGACAACTGAAGACGACCAGCCGCATGACGGGCAAACCGCTCCCGCGATGGTTTCAAGTTCAAACCGGTGGCTGCAATGAGTGCAAGCTAATTGAATCATAGGTTTGTCATTATGGCGTTTCCGCTATACAAAATCCAGCGAATCTTACGAAGATAAAATCAGGCTGAGCGGGAAAAAAGAGAGGCCGAAGCAAGCAGACTTAAAACAGACTCAAGCGGCTGATGTTCAGTGTCCGCAACAATCATCCGGGACGCGGATGACTTTACCTTAGGAAAGAAAAACCCTGTCCGATCACTCTGTTTTAATGAAACTTCAGGAACAATAGCTGAGGGATGAAATTGGAATCCGCAAAACAAAACATAGAGCAGACCGCCAAGCATGAGAAACCTGAATGAAAGCTTCATACTTCATAAATCGGCTGAAAAAGAACGGGCTTGAGAGTGTTTTTATAAGAATCAGGCAGCGTAGCGTGAGGAGAGAAGCATGGGCAACATTACATCGCTTGTAAGCGGCTTGGCAAAGTAATACCCCTGTCCCTTATCGCAATTGCGGGATCTTAAAAATTCCATTTGCTGGAAATCTTCAATTCCTTCCGCAACCACATCCAGCTGGAGTTCATGCGCCATTGAAATAATCGCCTGAATGATCGCCTGATCATCCGTATCCGTGCAAAGATCGCGCACAAAAGAGCGGTCTATTTTTAAAGTGTCCACGGGCAGCTGCTTCAGAGCCACGAGCGAGGAAAAACCCGTTCCAAAGTCATCAATCGAAAAACGCATTCCCATAGCTTTCATTCTGGTTAATGTTTGTTTGGTTTCTTCCGTGTACTGCATCAAAGTACTTTCCGTAATCTCCAATTCAAGTTCTTCGGGATTAATTCCGGTTTCACGAACAATACGCCCCAATAAATCAGCAATATTAATATGGTGAAACTGCTTAGCTGAAAGATTCACAGCCATACTTAATTTCGAAACACCGCAGCGCTCCCATTCTTTCCGCTGAAGGCAGGCGGTTCTGAGTACCCATTCTCCGATTGAATGAATTAGTCCTGTCTCTTCCGCGATGGAAATAAATTTAAGAGGCGGAACCATACCCAATTCCGGGTGTTCCCATCGGATTAACGCTTCAGCCCCTATAATTTTCCCTGACCGTAAATCAATTTGAGGCTGGTAATGAAGCCGAAACTGATCTTTCTCCAATGCGTGTCTGAGCTGAGATTCAATGATGAGGCTCTCCAACATATCTTTGCCGTCTTGCGCCGAATAAAAGTGATACCTTCCGCCGCCCTTCTGTCGCGCCGTACGCATCACTTGATAGGCATGCTGCATCAATTCAATGGCGGTTTGACCATCAAACGGATAAACGGCAATACCCAAGCTGCAGGTCATCACAATATCCTGGTTGGCAACGTGAAAAGGTGCCTTAAAAGCAAAGAGGATTTTATTCGCAATCGCCTCAATCGACTTCTTTTGAGTAACGCGCGGAATTAAAATCATGAAGCTGTCTCCGCCGATCGGCAGAATACTGTCTGTTTCGTAAAGCAGCTTGCTCAAACGCTGCGCCATTTCACGGATAATCAAATCACCCGTTTCGTAACCAAATGATTGGTTAATCTTTCCAAGCCGGTCCATATCAACACCGATGATCGCAAAACTTTCATTTTGGCGGGCAGCTAAACTCATGGCTTGATGAATACGGTCAAGAAAAAAAGTCCGGCTGGTCAAGCGAGGGGTTTCGGGCATATTGCGAAGCTCATAACTGGCGCCTCCGCGTATCCTTTCTGTCAAATCAAACCAAATTCCATGCTGCCGAAGCTCTTTACCGTGTTTTCGCCGTAAAAACTGGAACGACTCCTCCCAATATCTTTTTTTTCCCTGCGAATCCCAGATTTCATAGCCCATTTCACCGCGGTGCTGATTACCCCATACGCAAGACTCATCAACGGAGGGTTTCTCGGTTAAACTCCCGCCACGAAGCGCAGTCCAAAATAATTCCACAGACTTGCCAATAAATTTTTTCGGATCTAACCCTGCCAGTAAAGAAAGCTCTGGGCTGAGATACTCCACTACCCAGTTCTTACCGCTATTCAAGGAAACAAATCTATAGGCAATCGCCTGCGACTTAGCCATAAGCGCGCGAAAAAAGGGTTTTTGAACAACCTGATCATCCGAAAAGGACGCTTTGCGGCGAGGCTTAGTTTTGGCAGGCGCCGCTTTTTTTCTGGGCATGAATATCTCCGTTTAAATATCACCGAAATCAAATCTTCGTTAAAACCATAACACTATAATTCGATTTTTAAATAGACTTTCTTGTAATGATATAAATTGAGTGTTTTTGCTATTTTTAATGATTATTAGAGTTTTTTTAGACTATTTTTTGATTTATTAGACTATGGTGTTATATTTCTACTATGAACAAGAAGCCACTCAATACAAATGCTATAGACTGGGAAAGAAGCATCCAAATCGGAGTTATATTAACGCTGGTTTCAACCTTTTTCATCCTTTCACGTCTTGATGCGTTTGAAGCAATGAGCTTTGAAACCGCGATGCAGCAGCAGCCCACAACGTCGGTTCCTGATACGGCAGAAGCAGTTCAAAAATCAACTCCCGCTGACTCTGAGAGTGAACAACTCACACAAGACTTTTTAAACGAAACCTCCCCTCTCTCAAAACCAAGCGAAAGCCTTAAGCCACAGGATATTTCTTTTACGGAAATTTCGGGTCCGGGAAAGCAATGCAGCTCAACAGGAGACGCGGGACAAGGTTCACAAGGCTGCTTACAAAGAAACGCTGACGGCAGTTTCTCGGAGATTGAAGCCCAATGGGAAAATTTCGGCGATGAAATTAAAAAACAAATTATTGTAAAAAACTATGACGCGAAAGGTGATCAAATAAGTGAAGAAACCATCCGCATCAAAGCATCCGGAAAAATACTCAATGACGGTACACGCGTTCTCGAAAAAGAATCGATTGATATCGTCAAACAGCCCGCTCAGGGTAAAGTAACACGCGACCTCATCGTTAAAAACTATGAAAAGGGACAATCCACCAAAGTCACTTGGGCGCATTACGTTGAAAATCCGAATATCGGCGCTTTGAAAGCGGGGCTGGCTCATCACGCCGTACTTTATTATGAAAACGGTAAGGTAAAAGCAGGTTTTGCGAATCAATATAAAAATGGCCGTGTCGTCGATACGCTTTTAAATTACAACCCCGCAAAAAATCCCAACCTTCGGCTTGAGCTGACCGGCATTACAAAATGGGCAAACTGGATTGACCAGCTGGTTCAAGCGCCTATCGCTGCGATGCAATCTTAATTTTCAAAAAAATCCTTCCATCAAAATCCATATTTAAACTTCGCGGTTAAAAAATTAATTTTATCTTACGATATCTATCAACCCGCGAAAAACGATCCGCGGCTGAGCGTGGTCATACGGTCATACGACCGCTGTCCGGAGCAAGCTCCGGCTTAAAGCTCATAGTTCACCGTGCAATCTGAGCTTCATCGAAGGTTGCCAAAATAACCACAGAAAAGAAAAACCCCCTGGCATTTCTGCCAAGGGGTTTTTAAATCGGAAAGCTGAATTAGTTGGACACAGCCGGAGTTTCGGGAACACCCTCGTCTGTTTGCGGCTGATCCGATGCCACGGCATTGGCCGGGATCGGAACCACAACAGGAGGTGTCGGTTCCTGCGCTTCCAGCTCGGGCACCTGCTCGGACTCGGCTGGCTGAACCGGAGTCGGAACCGCGGGTCTTGGGATCGGAACCACTCTCGGAGCGGTTGTAATACCACGCAAAGGAATGTCGAGCCCTGTTGTATCGACGGTCAGATCCGGACTGACTGCCATTGTGTTGTAATTCATAAAGCCAGGGAAATCAGCGGCATAGTTACCGTCAAAATCCGAGTACTGCGTTAAATTACGCACGAAAGCTTTGTAATAAAGCGATGACTGATTACCAATCAATCCGGAAAGTGATTGTCCTGCCACCGGTGCGCCGTTAAAGAGAGCCAATCCAGGAGGATTTGTCAAAAAGTTAATCGCGGCCGGACTTACATTACCAAAAACCGCAATCGAAACACCATTTGGCGCTTGTCCACCAGCGGAAAGATTCATCTGCGCCGGTGTTGCGTTTAAGTGTGTGTGAATGGGATTCGAGGTTGTTCCAATAATTCCGTTCGCAATCAGCTCAATTAAATTGAATGCTGTAACACGCGTTTCACCGCCTCCCTGAGAAAAAATACTCCCGCCTGCAATAGCCTGAACCACACCTGATGGCGCGCTCATATGACCAAGCAAAATATTGCCTGTTGCAATCAGAGACAAGCTGCCACTGGATGAATTCATCTCAACTTGTGTATCACCCAAAATACTGATGAATTGACTGCCAATCGAAAAAGTATTCAAGAAAGGAGCTACCCCTTCAATACGATTATTTGAAAGCCCAATTGTTCCTGCGGCAAGCATGGTAAGTGAATTTGCCACGAAATCTAAGTTTCCTACTTCGCCCGGACCTTCCGCATCAAGGATTGAACCATTGCGTGCGAAAGCAAGAATATTTCCAACTACGCCATCGGTAATTCCATTGGCGCCTGCATTTCCATCCGCATCAACGCGTCCAACCGTAAAGTTGTTCTGCGCATCGATAATAATGCGCCCGGATTCCGTTGAAATACGGGACGTCTCATCCATCGTTAGATTCGCGACTGTATTCACTGAATTTGCCGTATCAAACAATGAGCCCGCAGGATCGGTGCTCGTCGAAGCTAAGGAAACCGCATTAAGACCGGGCAATACGTCCGCGGCAAAAAGAGGGTTCACATCGATGGATGCATCCGCGGCTTTGCCCGTGGCGTCAAAACCCGCGCCCATAGCAACACGGCCTGCCCCTGAAGTAACACCATCACCCTGCGTGCTGACATTCACTCCCGCGCCCAAAGTCATGTCACCACCGGAAACGATACGGACATCACCGTTTCCGTTTAGCGACTGAACATTGGCATTAATTGTCATCGTATCCGCAGGGGTTCCGCCCAGTGCATACAATGAGATGTTGCCGCCATCAAAGTTTGTGACCTGGCTCGAAATCGTCATCGGGCTCGCAGCCGTGATGAAGATAATCGAGTTCGGATCAAGAACAAGCGGATCATTAATCTGAACACCCGTTACCGTTCCTGCACCGGCTGAACCCATCGGAGTTCCGCCGTTGTTATCACTAAGCGTTGTGATTTCAAGAGCGCCAATATTCTGCACTTGGATATCACCAGATTCGGTGAAGGCGGATAAGCGTGTTCCCGCACCAGTCATATCAATCGCGTCTGGAGCAAAGTTATCGGTCAACGAATTTGGAACAAGATTAAGACCTGTTCCACGGCTACCAATACCAGTCTGAGCGCTAAGAATCACTCCACCGTTTCCAGTGTTGACAATGTCACGATGAATATCACCACCATCAATGATGGCGCCATTTTCGGTATGAATTGTTACCGCATTATCCGAAGCATTAGAAGTCTGAACGGAGCCAAGCGTGATGTTTCCATTTACGGCATCCATATCAATACCACCATTCGGTCCGCCGGCATTCGCATTAAAAATTGTGCCGTCTGCCATGGTGATATTGTCAACCGCATCGACCTCGATTTCAGCTCCGGTAGCACCGAGTTTGCGCGTAACGTCCCCTGCAGTGACATCACCTTCAGCGCTTGCGATCACATCGTTTTCCGAATCAAGATTGATCTTACCGTCGGCGCTGCGTACTGTGTTATTGATGATCAAGTGATCTGCTCCGGAATTGTCGTTATCACGCGCAAAAAGACGCGTTACACCGTCAACTGCCGCAACACCGCCGGCGAATCCACTCAAAAGAGTTGCCGCAGCCATCACGGTCAAGGAACCGTTCAATGTCCGGATATTCACATCACCTGTCAAAGCCTGCTGATCAATACCGACAACATTCAAATCACCACCCGATGCCATTTCGCGTACGCGGATATCATTCGCGGTAGTGTTGGTCGCACGCAACGAATCCAACCGAACCTCAAGTGAATCACCGTGACCAATTCCGTTCACGGCATTGATTGTCGTCTGACCGATGTTGGCGATAATGTCGTGGCTGCTGTCGCCGCCGTCAATCACCGCTCCGCCGGCATTAATATCAACCGCGTTAAAACCATCATTGTTTACATCAACCGCGAGAGCGCTGGTCGTGCGGACTGAGCCAAGCGTAATGTCATTACCGGCATCAAGATCGATACCGCCTTCAATTCCGCCGCCATTGGCCTCAAGAACTGTTCCGTCAGCCATGAAAATATCATTAGCCGCGTCGACTTCGATTTCGGCTCCGCCTGTCGCTGTTACGTCCCCGTCCGCGCTGAAACGAACGTCATTGCCGGTTGAATCAAGGTTGATTTTACCTGTCGTACTGTCGACAACGTTGTTCACAATCAAATCTTTACCTGCGCCGTTGGCAATCAAACGTGTCTCACCGTCATTGGCATGAACACCCGATCCGAAAGAAGCAGTGTCAATAACCGTTAAATTACCGTCGGTTGTGCGGATATTCAAATCACCGTTGCTCGTCACCTGTCCGGCAAGAATGATTCCCAGATCTCCGCCTGCCGCAGTTTCAACGATGTTAATCTCACCGGAAGTACCGTTCACAACATCAACCGTATTAAGACTTGTTTCAAGCTCATTGTTATCCGCAACGGCGCCGTCACCGACACCAAGATTCGCGGTAAGAACCGCATGATCACCGATCAAGTTGACTGTTGCCCCGTTGCGGTCAGAAATATAACCGTTCACCGCGGTCACATTGATATCGCCCTGAACACCGGTGCCATTGCTGTCCGCATTCACTTCCGTGATACGCGCATTTTCTTTAGCAATCAAAGCAATATTACCGTCTTCAGAGCGGAAAGCGGAACCGCTATCCATACGAATCGTTCCGCTATTGTTTGCTCCGTCAAGATCGAGAATGCTGTCAGTGAAATCTTCTCCGGCAAAAGCCAAAATAGTTCCCGTTCCTGCCGTAATTACAACCGCATTGTCTTCAAGAAGCAAACGGCTGCCGGCTGTCATCAAAATATTTCCGTTAACGCCCAATCCGTCATCACCGGTCGAAGAAACCGTGATACCGGTATTAACAGTAAGATCATCCACATTCGTGTTACCCATCGAATGCAACCCGATATTGGCTCCATTTGTAGCCGCAACGTTCGCTGCAATCACAAGCGGTGAGAAAGAATAGATTTCAACATCGCCCGCGGAAGTAACACCGTCATTCATTCCGACAGCAAGCGGGAAAGCTCCCACACTGCCGATTTGAAGACCTAATGTTGCATCGCTCGGAACATCATTAGAAACATGAACGCCGCCCGTTGCCGCTTTTGCTACAAAAATTCCGTCCGCATCCAGCACCGTATCACTATTTACATCGCGAGCCAAACGCATTTCAATCCAGTTGTCCACGGCGCCAATACCGCCCTCGTTAATTCCGTCCGCCGGATTGGTCGTATCCACATCCGCATTCAGATGAACGCCTCCCGCGCGAATATTCCAGATACCGCCTGCAATTTCACCATTCACCAAGTCATTACCGTCGATAATGTTTCCGGTGTAATAGAAAAACCCTGTTCCGGCATCAATTTGCCCCATCGGACAAACACCGATACAGCTAATATAAATATCACCACCGTTGGAAGCCGCATTCCAAAGATTGGTTGGAGTAATATCAAGGAAGCTCACAAAAGCCCCGATATCGCCGCCGCCTGTAGTCAAATTGATGGTTCCCGCGTTTACATCGGAATGCTGAACACCGGCATCATCATTCGTAAATTCCTGGATAGTTCCCGCGGAAGTAATTGTTGCAACGTTATCAAGCGCGCTTACAGTCTCAAGAAAAATATCGCCGCTTGTAGTTGTGGTCAAATCCACATCACCCGTTCCACCGGCTACCACATTCATAGCGGTCAAATCACCATTATCAGCCGTGATATTAATCCCACCGTCGAAAGTTGTGGCATTTGTCACCACAAGACCGTTATTCACATCCAACAAATTAATTGATCCTGCTGCGCTAGCCGAAGCATTCGTTAAAGTGGTCGCGTTAATCTCAAGCGTTCCCAAAGTTCCGATTCCGGATACCGACTGCAAATCCATCGTATTCGAACGAAGATCAGCCGCATTATCTAAACCAAGCTCTTCGATCAAACCGGCCGAAACAACCGTAATATTATCTCCGCGCGCCTGGACATCGCCGACATTCACATTACCACTCGTTGTTGTCGTTAAAGTGACATTGCCGTCCCCAGCACCCGGCGCACCGGCAACTACAGACACAAGGTTAAGGTCACCACTATCAGCTGTGATACTAATATCACCGTCAAAAGTCGTGGCATTCGTTACCGTAAGACCGTTATTCACATCCAGTAAATCAATTGATCCCGCCGCGCTCACCGAAGCATTGGTCAGAGTTGTGGCGTTAATCTCAAGTGTTCCTAAAGTTCCAATTCCGGATACCGACTGCAAATCCATCGTATTTGAACGAAGATCAGCTGCATTATCTGAACCAAGTTCTTCGATCGCACCGGCTGAATTGATAACAATGTTATCGCCTGCCGCCGTCACATTACCTACGTTCACATTACCTGACGTTGTTGTTGATAGCGTAACGTTACGGCTAGTTCCGCCTGCAGTCACGGTCGTCGCATCAAGGTTTCCACCTGCTGCATTGATCGTAATTGCACCGTTATTTGTCGTTGCCGATGTCACAGCAAGGCCTCCAGCGAGATCGTTAATGTTGATGGCGCCAGTGCCGGTTACATTTGCATTAGTCAAAGTCGTGATGGTCGTATCAAGGTCAATACCAGTCCCCGCGCTTGCAGTAAGCGAAGTTGCAGTGACATTTGAAGCTGCTGCGTTAGCATCCGTTATCGATCCGCCTGTTGCGGTCAAAGTGACTGAGCCGCTAGCATTGGCAGTAGTAACATTGAGGTTCCCCGTATCACTGGTCACCGTTGCGTTACCATCAGCCGCGTTCACGTTCAATACTTGCGCACCGTTCACTTCATTAATAATAATATTGCCTGCACCGCTGTTTGTAGCAGTGATGTTCGTAACTGTTGTGTCGAGGTCAATACCGGTTACGCCCGAAGCAACAAGTGAAATTGCATTAACATTGCTGATTGCACCGTTAGCATCCGTAATCGATCCGCTGCGCGCAGTCAAATTAGCGGTAACTGCGTTTACAACGCCGGCGATAATGCTGTTGCGTGCATCAAGAAAAACGATGCCATTCGAGCTGGTTACTGCGGCCGCTGCGTTCATATTGACGCTACCGCCGGCATTACCGTCTTGGTCAAAAGTTGCGTCGGTAAAATCTTCGCCCGACACAACTCTGACAGTGCCGCTCGATGCCGCACTTACCGTCGAACCCGAATTAAGTACAACATTATTTCCGCCAGCTAAAGTGACATTACCCGTTCCGCCCGTAGTTGAAACAGTGACACCAGAATTCAAAGTCAGATTATCCGTTAAAGCAGTGCCAAGCGCCGCGAGAAGAATATTTCCGCCCATGGTTTCAGCGGCATCCGCAGCAACCGTTAAAGGGCTACCAGAATAAATCGCGATACCGTCTTGAGCTGTAATACCGTCAACGAAGCTACCTGTAATTCCGCCAATGGTTAAACCTGCGCCTGTTTGAGCGGCGTTCGTCGCATAAACTCCACCGGTTCCGCCATCAACAGACATGCGTCCGTCCGTATTGGCTGTTCCGCCAAAATCAGAAAGACGAAGTTCAATCGCGTTGGTATCTGTACCAAAACCTGCTCCGGTTTTAATGTTGATTCCACCTGCAGCGATATTCCAAACACCCGCATCTGGAGTTGCAAATTCACCCGTTGCAGGAACAGGATCATTGCCGTCCGTTAAAGCGCCTGACGTGCTGAAATGGAAAGTGGAAGTGCCAAGATCAACCTGATCAATCGGACAGTCGCCGATACAGTTGATAAAAAGATTATTTCCGTTTGTGCTTGCGCCCCATTTAACAGAAGGCTGAATATCTAAATAACTTGTTGAAGCGCCGATATCACCATTGCTGTTAAGCTGGATTGTTCCGGCAACCACTTCAGCGGTTGGAACACCCGCATCATCGTTCACTAACTCCTGAATTTCCCCAGCAGAAGTCACCGTAACCGTATCATCAAGCGCTGTAATTACGCCAAGACCGATATTGCCGCTGGTCGTTGTGCTCAAGTTCACATTACGCGCCGCGCCGCCCGCGGTTACTATTGTCGTGTTCAAGTCACCGCCTGTAGCGTTGATCGTAACTGCACCGTCTGTTGTTGTCGCACTGGTCACATCTAAAGCACCCATATTATCAATATCAATCGCGCCGATTCCCGTCACATTTGCGTTGGTCAGCGTTGTGATGGTCGTATCTAAATCAATGCCGGTTGCGGCTGTCGCATCAAGCGAAGATGAGGTTACATTGTTTAATGCAGCATTTGCATCCGTAATCGCTCCACCGGCGTTCAAGACAATCGCTGTCGTTGCGTTGATATTATCAACAGACAAATCCCCCGTATCATTTAAGGTTACATTGTCCGCGTTTATAACGCTGACTGCGCCACCGAAATTATTGTTATTATTCAACACAACATCATCAGTTCCGGCATCTAAAATTGTTGTTCCTGTAACAGAGAGATCACCGCTATCAGTTAAATCACCGGCAGTCGTCACACTCAAATTACCGCCGATGGTGGAAGCTTTAAGATCTAAATCCGTTGCATCTTGATATGTAACATCTCCGCCAGTCGTAGCGGCCAATGTAGTCACATTATTTGCCGCTTGATTAAGAGTCGCGGAATCATCCGCGTTGACAACAAGATCAACAGCCGTAAGCGCTCCGGCGGTTTGAGAAATTAATCCAACCAAACCGCTTGTTGTAAGCGCATTTAAAGTCAAGGCTGTGTCAGCCTGAACATCACCGGCAAGATTTACAGAACCGATATCATCCGTATCTACCGAACCAGCTGTAATCGTCACAGCACCTATGTCTGATTTAACCAAAGCACCGGTATTTACATTCACATTATCTCCGGCGCTTAAATTCACATCTCCGGCCGTTGATTGAACTGTAACGTTATCATCAACAATCAAGTGATCGTCCACATCACCGCTTTCAAGTGCGGTTAAGTTAATTACCGCTGCTTGAATAATATCCACAGCAATCGTCATCGGACTATGCGTAGTCAAAGTCAGCGTGCCGGATCCAGGGTTATTGAAACCCTCAAGAGAAAATCCACCCAATACATCTTCAGCTGAAATGTCACCGGTTGTCGTCTCTAAAAAGAGGCTGTCGGCATCAATTTCAACATCGATATCATTAACCGCGGTTAAATCAATATTATCGCCGACTAAATTTGCTGTTCCGTCAACGGTAGTCGTCAAATCACGCGCTGAATCAACCGTGATAGTTGTTCCTGTGCCTGTCGTCGTCACAACTCCATTTACAACGATATCCGCCGTGGAAGGCGCTACGGAAGATTTTTGGATTGTAATATCGCCAACGGCATCAACTGTTGCGCCTGCATCAATTCGAACGCTCTCGCCATTTGCACCGGCATCATTAATTTTTGAACCGGTTATCGTCAAATTTGCGTCCGAGTTAATGTCCGCTCCGGTTTTAAGCCACACACCACCATCACCATCAAGATCAGTATCAGCTGTGACAGTCACACTCGCTCCGTCTGTGGTTGTAACGCTGGATGAAATGATAACGTCACGCAATGCAGTAATCACAATATTGATCGAGTCAATCAACGGAGAGTTGATAATCGTATCTAAAACAAGAGCCCCGCCGCTCAATGTAATATCACCGTCGCCTGCCGTAATCGCACCGTTAATGACCGCGCTCCCCAAGCTGACTGTTCCGCCTGATCCAGCCAAAGAACTAATGACGCCGCCAACATCCAAAGTTAAAGCATTACTTGAATTAATTGTAATATTGCCGCCGTTAGTTGATCCATTACCTGAAGAAACCGTTCCGGTTACGGTCACATCACCCGCACCGGTGTGATTGTAAGTAACGGTATTTTCTACAGTCTGAAGATTCTGGACGGTGGTGTTCGTTCCGCTATCAGCGATATTGATCGCACCGGTTGTTGTTACACCGGTGATTGTATTCCAAGTATTTCCTGCCTGCGCCAAAGAGACAAATTCTTCCGCTGTAAAAGACAAGCTGTCCGCGATAATGGTTCCGCCGGTTTGATTAATTTCATATCCGATGTTAAGAGTAATGTCACCCGTTCCGGCATTTAAGCTTTGCTCCAAATTTAAAGAACCGCCGCCAAGTGAAGTTGTAATTTCAATATTGTTATCCACGGTTGTAATACCTGACAGCCCTTTTACCGTACCCACAACAAGAGAGCTCAATTCATTCAGCACCACAGGCCCAACGGCATCAACCGCGATAGTCCCAACATTGGTATCCAGATTGACCGCGCCGCCGGCATGGATAGCGACATTACCTGCATCAACATCGGTTCCAACACCGGTTCCAAGAACATCATTTCCCGTTCTTAGAACTAAATAAGTCGGATCAGAGACAAATCCGTCAGCCTGAATATTTCCTGCTGTAGCCGTGCCAATTTCTAATGTGTCAGCCCAAACTCTGGATGCTTCAAAGCTCGAAATACTAATATCCCCTGCGGCGCTACCCAGACCGAATGTTCTTCCCACAGTCGAATTTTTTAAAAAAACCGTTCCGTCATCCGCATTAATAATTCCATTCACCGTAATATCACTTGCATTAATGGTGACATCCCCACTGCCTGCAGCATTAAATGTCGTAATGACGCTTCCAGAGTTTGATTGGTTAAAAACACCAGTTCCATTTGCGTCGCTATCCGCAGTAAAAGTAATGTCCCCGCCTCCGGAAGTAATATCTGAGCTCGAGTTATCAAGCACGATATCTCGCGATGAAGAAACTGCTATAGTCCCGCTGCCATCTGTCACAATCGAGCTGCTTAACTTAACGTCACCGGATGTCGCATTGAGAGAAACAGACCCTGTCCCCGCACTTAATCCTTCAGTCACAATTTCAATTCCGATATTGCTATCTTCTCCATTTGCTGTAAAGCTAATATCACCACCGCTTGTAGCAACAACACCACTTGAATTAAGACGATCTCCCGCAGTTACTGTTAAATCTCCTCCATTGGTTCTTACTTCATTATTGATATTGATATCCTGAACTGCTGTCATAATTACATTAAGAAGAAACCCAGCTGAAGCACCAATCGCTGCGCTAACTGTGATAGACCCAGCTGCCTCCAAGGTTAATGTTGCGACGAGAGCAGGGACTGAACTCACTAAAATATCCGCTAGGATAGAAATATTCCCATCACCCGCACCAGAACCTGTAACTAACTTCACATTTGTTCCTGCTTCCAAAAGGCCGACTATCGTCGAAGCCAAGACATCTGTCCTATGGTTAGCCCCCGTAATCGATGATGTAAACGTAGTAGTAAACCCATCATTTGAGATATTGTTAACCTGTGTGTTCCCTGATGTGCTTGATACAACATTGACATTGACAGGATCTAAGAGCCAGGTTCCAGCCACACCATTTGAGGCGGACGCATCAATTCCAATACCATCAATATCTAAATATTCTTTACCGGATGTTTCAATAAAACCGCCGTTACCGCTTTGAGCTCCACCCTTGGCCGAAAAGTTTCCGTACGCCAAAGCCACTTCGCGTGCGCCGACGATGATTTTTCCGCCGTCACCATTTGTTACCGCATCGGCTTTAACTTCAACATCAGAACCGACAAATACATTCTCTGCCGTAATCGGGCCGGTTACATTGACATCACTACCAATCAAAATCGTACCACCGCCAATATCACCGGATGCATCAATAGTCGAGCTACCTTCCGCAATGACATTGCCATGGGTCAAAAGTTCGATCGAACCGCCCTTTTCGCCTGCGTCATAACCCGAAGCATCAATCACTGCGTTATTAACAGTAATATTGCCTGCTTCTGATTTAAGAATGATTTTGCCGTTTTCCTGAGAAACTGATTTAGCTTCGATGATGCCGGTATGATTAATAATACTGTCATAGATTGCTTCCGCGCCCGCGGCCTGAAGAACCACTGCGCCTCCATTAGCCTGAAGAACGCCCGCGTTCGTAACAAGTCCGTTTGTATCAATCAGATTTCCGTCTTTATCAAAAACTTGTCCTTTAACACCGGTAATACCGTCAAGATCGATATTCAAAATACCGTCGCGTGTTAAAGGAAAAGAAGCACGATCACCGGCCGCAAGAACAATCGCTCCGCCGTTTGAGGAAATCGTACCAAGGTTATGCACTCCGCCGTTTGCCGCGACAAGCGCGAGCAAACCCTGCGTTAAGTTTGTGATATCACCCGTGTTTAAAATGTAACCGCTTGCAAGCGAAGGATCTTTGGAAAGTTCCGCGATGCCGGCAAAAAATTGTTCCTGGTTGATGCCGAGGTTCGAAAGAAGCAAATCACCCTGAACCGTGATCGAGCCGTTGTTAATAATTGTCGGAGCAATGATGGCCAAGATTCCCCAGATATCAATGGCGCCATTGTTCAAAAAATTATTGGTCTCAAGAATGCCTCGGCAAGAAGGACATACTTGACCTAACTGATCAACTACGTTAATTGAAAGCTGTTCGCCTTCATTTACCTGAATGGAATCAACAACGAGTGTTGTTCCTTCCTGAATATTAATTTGTTGCGCGGGAGCAGAAAAAGTGAGGACATGCATCACAGCGAGAAGTGCTGCAAAAAATTTCTTATATGATTTCATATTCTGGGGATCTCCTTATTTAATTAAGCGCTTGCCACGCTCAAAAAAACAGTTACTAAAAAAATTTCAAAAGTGAAAATATGCCGAAAAGTTAACACATGCTTTGGATAATACAAGGCGAGAAAAAACTGCCGAGAAACCCTGCTATATATTGTTAGATAAACTCAGTTGTTACTCCATAGTAAAAGACTGAATCATCGCCATTGCGGGCATCCGAACCGGTAGGGGTTGCCCACTGGAGCCTTGCAAAAACTTTATCAAAAAGACGCATACGAACACCGATACCGGCACCCGCCAAAGTGCGGCCTTCTTTTTCACCGGTGCGCGGGGCGCGCAATTCACCGCCGCCAAAGTCAAAAAATGCAACGCCCTGAATTTGCTCGCGCAAAGGCTGTTTAGAATAAGGAAGCTTCCAATCTTTCGGAAAGAAATAAGTCGGAATATAAATTTCGTTCGTCATGAAAGCGCCGTAATCGGCAAGGTATTCACCTTCCGCGTAACCGCGCACTGAAAACGCACCACCCAAACGAATTTGCTCGGAAGGAGCCAAGCGGTCATTAGTTAACTGCATTTGACCGCGAAAAACGTAAGTCATACCGAAAGGCAGCCGCTGAAAACGAAGAAGCGAAGAACGGTAAGCAAAAAATTGTCCGCCCGTACCAACGCGCGTTGCGCCATTGCTCACCTTATCGGATGCTCCCAAAAAGGATGAAAAACCAATATGCACCGAATGCGGGAAAAAAGTTTTCCCCCAACGATCAGTAAACTCGGTATTGATTCCGATATTCCAAATGCGCAAAGCGTCCTTGCCCACCGGAGTTCCCAAAATATCATTTTCGATTTCCTTAAAATCCATGCCGGTATTGAAAGTTAAATCAATCCAGTCACGGCGCACCAAAGGCTGAAGGATGTACGCGCTGTAAGTATGCGCGTCGCCGGTAATCGCGAGCTGTTTAAAATCACCGCCCAAATGGATATGGGAATAAGAATACCCCAATCCTAAACGTGTTCCGGACGAATGCACCGGGATACTGTAGTCAGCACCCACCGCCATCGCGCCGGTTCCGATTTGAAAACGGGAAGAAAGCTCATCCATGTTTCCGGTCAAATTGGTAAAAGAAATACCCAAACCCACGCGCGTGCGGCCGGTATTATCGGTTCCGAGGTTGTTAACATCGGCTGAGAAGTGAATCGGGAAGCGCTCTTTGACATCCAGCTCAAGCTTAGTAGTTTGCGGAGTATCCCCTGGCTTGAGGTAAGATTTGACCTTAATATCTTTATGCTTATTTAAAAAGATAAGCGCGCTCTGAAGTTCGCGCAGATAAAGAATCTGTCCGGCGGCAAGCGGAATAAAACGGCGGAGGGTTTTATCCGAGAACCAGCGATTATTTTTGATTTCAACTTTTTCGAGAACGCCTTCAACCACGGCAATTTCAACATGCCCGCCGTCAATGGTTTGCGGAGGAACATAAGCATAAGCGGCAATATATCCGCGATCGCGGTAATACTTTTTAACTTTATCCGCGATGCGCCGCAAATCGGTCAAGCCCGCTTCTTGACCAACTTCATCCTGAACCAACCCGTTCAGCTCTTCAGATGAAATGGTTTCATTACCGGTAATCTGAATCGATTTAACTTCAAAACGAATTTTTTTCTCGTCTTCGCTTAACCCTTCATCATCAACAGCTTCAATATCCGCTTTCTCCTCCGAGAATTGCTCTACCCGATCCATCATGGCGTTATATTTTTTTTCCTGCTGAAAACGTGTTGCCTCAGCGCCGGCTTCGCTGGTTGAGTCAACCGCATAAGCTCGCGGCAAACCACCCAGTAATGCCATCATGAAGACCGCGAGAAAAATAATATTTTTTGTCATAACCATCCTGTAATAAAACTGCTCAAAAAAACTTTGGGAATAAATGCGCATCGAAAAAATACTCTAAATCGCGTAGAGAATAAATTAAGACTTTACCTTAGTCAAGACAAAGCCCAGCCGCGCTATATCCAGCCATTTCAACGACTTAACCTCTTATTTTTGAGCCTGATGATCAAGCCAATTCAAATACGGGCAACTTTAAACTTTTACAAACTTGTAGATTTGTTGACGCGTTTTGTCATATCCTTGCCAGGTCTTCATTTACAGCGCCCTAGGCACAAGCTCTTTTTAAAATTTCTAATTGGTATAAAACCTGCATGAGCGGTTTGGGGTTTATTCGCAACACAAGGTTAATGCATGGATTTTTCGAAATATAAAACCGATGGGTTTTATGACGAGCTGTTTGCCGGGGATGGCAATCCGCGCGAAATCGCTTTGCCTTTAATCAAAGCGTTTGAAAGCCTCCCGAGCGGAGAACTTCAGCGCCGGCAAGAGTTTGCCGAACAAACCTTTCTGAATACCGGCGTCACCTTCACGGTTACCGGCGACAAAAGCGGCGCTGACCGCATCTTTCCCTTTGATCTCATTCCCCGCTTAATCGATGAATCTGAATGGCTGCGAATCGAAAAAGGTCTCAAGCAAAGAATCAAAGCTCTGAACTTATTTTTGCAGGACATTTATCACGACCAAAGAATTTTAAAAGAAAAAATCATTCCTGCGGAGCTGATTCATTCCGGAAAAAATTTCTTAAAAGAATGCGTCGGATTGAACCCGCCCCAAAAAGTTTGGTGCCACATCACCGGCACGGATTTGGTTCGTGACGGAAAAGGTGTTTTTCATGTCCTGGAAGATAACCTCCGCTGTCCTTCGGGAGTTTCTTATGTGATTGAAAACCGCGATGTCGTCAAAAAGACCATTCCCGAATTTTTCCGTCATTACTCCATTGCTCCGGTTGAAAACTATCCGCAGCGTCTGCTTGAAACATTGCGCCACATCGCGCCTCCACACAGAATTTCAGAACAGCCCACGGTGGTTGTGCTCACGCCGGGCATTCACAACTCCGCTTACTTCGAGCATGCTTTTCTCGCTCAGCGCATGGGCGCGGAACTGGTCGAAGGCAAAGACCTTGTTGCTCAGGACGACGGTATTTATATGCGCACAACCAACGGCTCGCAAAAAGTGGATGTTATCTACCGCCGTATTGATGACAGTTTTCTTGATCCTCATGTGTTTCGGCCCGATTCTCACCTCGGTGTCCCGGGGCTGATCAATGCTTACCGCAAAGGACAAGTTGCGCTTGCCAACGCTCCGGGAACCGGCATTGCCGATGACAAAGTCATTTATAAGTTTGTTCCCGATATGATCCGCTTTTATCTTTCCGAAGAAACGATTATCCCGAATGTCCCCACTTATTTGTGCTGGGATAAAAAGGAACGCGACTATGCTTTGGATAATATGGAAAAACTGGTCATTAAACCCGCCAATGAAGCCGGCGGCTACGGCATGCTGATCGGCCCCGCTTCAACCGCCGCGCAGCGCGCTGAATTTGCCGAAAAAATCAAGTCTCAGCCAAGAAACTATTTGGCCCAGCCGACGCTTGCGCTTTCGCGCGCACCCACGCTCGTCAAAGAAAAATGTTTTGAAGGCCGGCATGTCGATTTACGTCCCTACATTCTCTACGGAAAAGATGTTTACGTCATGCCGGGCGGGCTGACCCGGGTGGCGCTGAAGAAGGGCTCCCTTGTGGTCAACTCCTCCCAGGGCGGCGGAAGTAAAGACACCTGGGTTATCCGGAAACGGGGGGTTCAAAATGCTTAGCCGTGTTGCTGAAGCTCTTTACTGGATGCAACGGTACCGTGAACGTGCTGAAAACACAGCCCGCCTGATTGAAGCCAGCCTGCATCTAAACGTGGATGCTCCCGGAGACGATCAAGCCCAATGGCATCCTGTTGTGGCAACCACAGGCGATCAGGAACTTTTTGAAAAGCTTTACGGGCAAGCCACGGAAGATAATGTTTTAAGGTTTTTGACATTTGATGAAAAAAATCCCAACTCTATTTTCAATTGCATTCTTAATTCGCGCGAAAACGCCAGGTCAATCCGCCCCATTATTACTTCCGAAATGTGGAATGAGCTCAATGCGACGCATATCTTGGTGCAGCGAAAAGCGCTGGAAGGCCGAATTCCGGGACGTGATTTCTACGACTTTATCCGTAAATCGTGTCAGCTTTTTACCGGTATTATGGACACCACACTTTCGCACAATGAAGCCTGGCATTTCGGCCGCCTTGGAAACCTGGTTGAGCGCGCCGATCAAACATCGCGCATTCTTGACGTGAAATACTTTATCCTTCTTCCAACGCCCGAATACGTCGGGACAGCTTATGATGATATTCAATGGACCGCGCTTTTAAAATCCGTCAGTGCTTTGGAAATGTACCGCCGCGTCCGGAACTCGGTTCAACATATTCATGTCGTGGAATTCCTGATTTTGAACCGTGAGTTTCCTCGCTCAATTTACTCATGCCTTTTCCGCGCGGAACAATCTTTGCGACACGTTCTTCAGAACGGCGCTTCAAGCTGTCAGGGTTACCAGCAAACCGCGGCTCTATGCAATAAATTAAACTCCATCACCATCGCTGAAATTATCGGAGCAGGCTTGCATGAGTTTTTGGATGATATTCAAGCGCGCATTATTGAAATCAATGCTAGTATCACCGCTGATTTTTTTGCGATGAGGCCGATTATCACCGTGCCGTCATTGCAGCAAACCAACATTGAGTCTTAGGGGGATTTATGACTTTTTGTCTCGGCATGAAAGTTCAGGATGGATTAATCGGCATCGCGGATACACGAATCACTTCGGGAACGGAGCGCATTACCGCGAAAAAAGTTTCTCTGCACCAGCACGGCAAACACTCCATGTTTTTGATGACTTCCGGTTTACGTTCCGCGCGCGACAAAGCCCTGACTTATTTTGAAGAAATCCGCGAACAAACCGAGGTGTTTACTCATCTTTACAAAGCCGTGAATGCTTTTGCGATGCAAGTCAGACGGGTTTCAAGCGAAGACAAAGACGCGCTTGCCGCGGCCGGATTAAATTTTAATCTGCATGCTCTTGTGGGAGGCCAGCTCGAACAAGATAAAGAGCACAAGCTGTACATGATTTACCCCGAAGGCAATTGGGTTGAAGTCGGGCAGAACACGCCCTTTTATATCATCGGGGAATCCGGCTACGGCAAACCGATTCTGGAACGCTTACTCGATTATGAATCGGACATGAAATCCGCCATGCAAACCGGATTTTTAGCTTTTAACGCCACCATTACCTGCGCGGTGGATGTTGACTACCCTATCGATGTCGTAGCTTATCGGCGCGACACTTTTGAAATTGTTGAGACACGCTATAACAAAGATGAGCTTTTGCATCTTTCTAAAAAATGGCAGGATTTGCTGCGCCGTTCCGTCGGCGAATTGCCCACGGATTGGTCTTCAAAAATTTTGGATAAACTGCCCGAAAGCGGAAGGATGACAGTGCCCTCATGATTTACGAAATCAATCACCGCCTTCATTATCAATACTCCCATCCCGTTTTTTTGGAGACGCAATTGCTGCATCTCAAACCTCTGACTGACGCTCATCAAACTCTTAAAAAATACCGTTTAAAAATTGAGCCTGAGCCCGCGCTGATTACTGAAACCGCGGACGCAGCCGGAAATCCCGCGCATGAAATCTGGTTTCGCGGAAACACAACCCGCTTTTTGATCGAAGCTTTCAGTTTGGTTGAAACCAAAAGACAAAACCCTTTTAATTATCTTTTGCGGGAAAATTCACTAAGCCTTCCGGTTCAGTACCCCGATCTTTTGAAAGAAACGCTCAAGCCATATCAACAACAGCATGCGCATCCCGCTGTCGCGGACATAGCGCATGAAGCCGCCAACCGCGCAGGTCAAAAAACATCACCTTTTCTGTCGGAGCTTTGTCTGATCATTCATCAACGTATTCATTATCTCCACCGTGAGGAAGGTTTCCCTTGGGCACCGGAAAAAACAATCGCCGAGCGCAGCGGCTCCTGCCGTGACATGGCTCTCTTATTTATTGCCTGCTGCCGCGCGGTGGGGCTGGCGGCTAAGTTCACAAGCGGCTACCTTTGGGACTCCACAAGCCTGATCGGCAGTGATTTACACGCATGGTCGGAAGTTTATTTGGAGGGCGCCGGGTGGCGCGGATATGATCCTTCCACCGGTCTCGCCATTGATGAGCATTACATCAGCCTCGCTTCAGCGCAAGATCCGCGTTTAGTCACTCCGGTTATAGGAACTTTCCGCTCAAACTCCGCGATCTCGCACTTTGAGAAACAAGTTTCAATCAAGCCTGTGTCGGAGCCTTCATCACTGATAGCCTAAAAAAGACTTCCTACTTCTCTGATTGCCTGTAAGAAGGATTTTGAGTACAATCCCCCTTCCTTTGAAGCAATCATATAAGTGCTTAAGCCTTGAGCTTAGCCGGGATACGATTCGCGCTGGAGTAGCTCAGGGGTAGAGCAGCTGTTTTGTAAACAGCCGGTCGGGGGTTCAAATCCCTCCTCCAGCTTACTTCTTTTGAAAGAGTCTTTCTTTCAAAAGAAGTAATAATGTGCCGAGGGATTTGAAGTGAGCGACGGTAAAGCCGTAATGTTTTCGCTTCTTGGGGAGTTACCAGAGTGGCCAAATGGGACAGACTGTAAATCTGTTGGCTTACGCCTTCGGTGGTTCGAATCCACCACTCCCCATATCTTTTTTGTTCTGAGCTAAAGCTCAACCACGATTTCACCTGCCAATATTGCACAACTTCTTATTCTATTTATTTCCTTTTAAAAGATATGGGGAGTGGTGGATTCGAAGTGAGCGACGACAAAATCATAATTGACGAATAAGCGAACTGACTTAATGTCAGATTGCGCATGAGGAAATCATTGTGAGGAGCGAGTGGCCGACCCGCAATGAGCCCGAGCGCCAAGCGAGAGAGCGAATGAAGGGCGCCGAATCCTTCCGGGTTCTTTCTTACTCTCACCTATAAGCCAATCTCAAACATCTTCTGCTTTGAAGTTCGTCCCGAACAAAGGCGCACATTGCGCTTCGGAACATCGAAATACTCGGCAAGGACGGCAACCAAGGCTTCATTGGCTTTCCCTTCTATTGGCGGAGCTTTGACACGCACGCGGTAATGTCCTACGCCCATATCTTCTACTTTGTTTTCTTTTGCGCCGGCTTTTACCTGAACGGATATTTTCATAAGATCAGGTTCATTTTCGGGTTACTTTTTCTGTGCTAAAATGCGCCATGTTTTATAAATTTAATTTTAAAGTTAATTCCGCGATCTTACTTTTAAGCCTGTTGCTTGTCAGCCTATCGGCTGAGGCACGCCCGTTTAAAGGAAGAACGATTCAGCTGCCGCTCCAAAAGATCTCTTCGGGCACGGGTGAAATTCTACTCGACTTCATGCTTCCTCATCATCATGAATTCGCCCATGAAGCGCCTTCCACCGTTTGGGTCAGGTTCCAAAACTCTTCCATATTTAAAACTGCTCCAATTAAAAACAAGCCGGCACCTTTGGATTTATCCAAGCTTCCTCACCGAATCCCCTATGAAGCGGCTCAGGGAAAAACAGTTGTCGTGGTCGATCTGCGCGCTCATTTTTGTGACAAAGACACGCAAGTTTGTTTAACCGACAATGTACGCGTTAAATTTCCTTTGCGGGTCGAAGAAAATGCCGCGGATCAACTGCCCTTAACCGTTTCCCTGCAATCTCCAATCTCTGCGTGACCAAAGCAAATTTTGATTTTGAAATCAAAGAGCTCCGCAAGCTGATCGCGGGCTCCTCAAAAATTGCTTTTTTTACCGGCGCGGGCATTTCCACCGAAAGCGGCATATCGGATTACCGCTCTCAAGGCGGAGTTTATGAACGCTACCGCCCTGTTACCATTCAAGAGTTTTTAGCTGACGAAGAAAGCCGCAAAGAATTTTGGCGGAGAAAAAAAGAGTTTTACCAGCAGCATAAAAAAGCCGCGCCCAACGCAGCTCATCTCGCCATTGCAAGCCTTGAGAAACAAGGCAAAATCGCCGGTGTCATTACGCAAAACATTGACGGTCTGCATCAGGCGGCCGGCTCTCAAAAAGTTTTTGAAATACACGGCACAAACATGGAAACAATATGTCTTTCCTGCTCGGACACAGCTCCTTATCCGGCAACCTTTCAGAAACTGCTGCGGGGAATTGAAATTCCATTATGCGAAAAATGC
>DDUN01000014.1:38755-48432 GCA_002344825.1 Candidatus Multiplicimicrobium inquinatum
CTTTTAAAAACAAATACGATTTCGTTCGGTCAGGAATTAAACGCGGATACGCTTCAAAGATCTTTTATGCTGGCCCGAAATTGCGACTTGATGATTGCGGTGGGATCGAGTCTGGTCGTTGAACCGGCGGCTTCTATTCCTCGCCGGGCGAAAGAATCCGGAGCGAGTTTAGTTATTATTAACCGTGAAACAACCCCGCTTTATACCGTTGCTGATTTAAGCATCGGCGCTTCGGCAGGCGACATTCTCAGACAGGCCTGCTTTTAAATCTATTCCGGCTATTCTAGCCGTATTCGCCTGGCGTAAAACTTCAGCCGGCGGTTTCTGCAAATCCCAGACAATTCCGAACCATGCCAAAGCCTGAAGCACATAATGAGTGACATCCACCTGCCACCAAAAAAAACCCTGTCTCTCAGAACCGGGATAGCGATGATGATTATTATGCCACCCCTCACCCATGGTCAACAACGCAACCCACCAATTATTGCGGCTGTCTTCATTGGTCTCGTAGGCGCGATTTCCCCAGATATGCGCCGCAGAATTAACTAAAAATGTCACATGATGCAAAACAATGGTTCCTACAAAAAAACTCCAGACAAAAACTTGTCCCGCGGTCGTCTCCCATTGAGGCAATCCGAATTGAACCGCAAACCCAGTCAGAACACACAAA
This sequence comes from Candidatus Multiplicimicrobium inquinatum, assembly GCA_002344825.1. Taxonomy (GTDB): domain Bacteria; phylum Omnitrophota; class Omnitrophia; order Omnitrophales; family Aquincolibacteriaceae; genus Multiplicimicrobium; species Multiplicimicrobium inquinatum. The sequence goes on from DDUN01000014.1 coordinate 39,426, forward strand.
AGAACGTAAAGCAATACCGGCCATTTTTGATGGCGATTTAAAAATTTGAGTTCCGGATACTTTGCTAAATCAGGCACCAAGTCGTCAGGCACTAAGTTAGCGTTTTTCTTGCACATGACCCACCCCATATGCGCCCAAAAAAACCCATACACGCGCGGAGAATGCGCGTCCCGCGAAGTATCCGTATAGCGGTGATGCCCGCGATGATGCGCCGCCCACCACATCGGATCCTTCTGAATCGACATCGCGCCCAGTAAAGCGAGAATAAACTGAAAAAACCGTGATGTTTTGTAAGTGCGGTGCGAAAAATAACGGTGATAGCCCGCGGTTAAACCGAACATGCGCGGCAAAAGCAACAAGAAAGCGATCGCGACGGCAGCAGGAGTCATTCCCACCCAAAAGACAAGCAAACAGCCTAAATGCAGAAAAAGAAACGGCAGATTCCCCCTCAATTCAACCTGTGCGTCATCCGGGATGCGGAAAAAACGTTTCATGAACTTCAGCCTTTTGTGAGTACAACCTGAACAACATCGATGAACTTCGAAATAAAACCCGCCTCGCAATAACTAAAATAGTACCGCCACTTACGGATAAAGGCCGGTGTACATCCCAAAGCATGAAGCTCTTCGGTCTTTTGATTCAATGCTTCATGCCATAAAGCAAGCGTACGAGCGTAATGCGCGCCGATACGATCCACAGAAACGAGCCTTAATTTTGAAGCATTAAATTTATGCTGCAAAACTTCCAAAGACGGCAAATGCCCCCCCGGAAAAATATGCTTCTGCAGCCAATCACAGCTGCGGCGGTATTGATCATAGCGTTCGTGAGGAATGACGATACCCTGTAAAGCCATCTTGCCGCCCAAACGCAAAGAACGCGAACAAACCTGAAAAAATTCGTCCAAAAATTCATGTCCGACAGCCTCAATCATTTCAACGGAAATCACTTTATCATAAACGCCTTCCACATGACGGTAGTCCAAAAGCTTAATCTCAATTCGATCACTCAATCCTGCTTCAGCAATTTTTTCTTCCGCCCATTTTTTTTGTTCAACGGATAAAGTTAAGCCTGTCCAGCGGCAGCCTGTCTCCCTTACCGTTTGAATCGCGAAAGCGCCCCAGCCGCAGCCGATTTCCAAAACATGATCCTCGGCCGTAATATCTATGCTTTGCGCTAATCTTCTTACTTTATTCCTCTGCGCCTCTTCCAACCCGTCTTCGGGATTTTCAAATACCGCGCTGGAATAAGTCATGCTCGGATCAAGGAAAAGACTGAAAAAATCATTGCTCAAATCATAGTGGTCTTGAATATTTTTCGGACTGTTTTGAACCGTGTTCTTACGGCTGCGGTGCATGAGCGCTTCAATCCAGGGGCGTATTCCGCGGAAATAACGCAAACGCCGGTCAAAATATTTTTTATTCTTGATTAAGAAGCAAAGAAATTCAGCCAGCTTCGGTGTTTCCCAATAACCTTCGGTGTAAGATTCTCCTAAACCGATTCCCGCGTCACAGATAACACGCTTAAAAAAGCCCCAATCTGAAACAGAAACAACCAAGGGCTTGGCTGTTACGTCGCCGTAAATGCGTCCCTTTCCATTGGGCAGACGCAACTCCAACAAGCCCTCGCGAGAGGAAAAGAGAACATAATCAAATATTTTGTAATAAAGCTGATCAAACATTTTCTATTAATTCTTCCTGCGCAAAGTCATTTTGTCATCGGGTTCAGGCTTAGAGTAAATCGGCAATTTCTTAAAAAAATGCAAAATAACTGCCTGAAAATGAATCCGTACTAAAGTAAGCCAGCCCGCAAAGGGATACCGGCACAAAACTGAAAAAAGCTTACTCGTTTCAAACGGTTTCTTCAATCCCTTCCAGCTGGAAGCCAACGCCAGATTCGCCCCCTCATAATAATCTAAAACAATGCTCACGGCATCATGATTACTCAAATCAAATTCAAAGCGGTATTCTCCTTTACGTTCAAAGAACGGCGACACATGAAAAACCTTGGGCGTGCGCGCCTCATAACAGTCAGGGCGGATGATTTTAAAACCACTAAGAACATAAGCATGTCCTTCACCGAAGGTGTTATTCACGTCCGCAATAACCGCCGATAGCCTCCCTGAGGAGTTACGGCAAAGGAAAAAACTAACGGGATTAAAAATCCAGCCCCAATAACGTAACTGGGTCACAAGTTGAATTGAAGCGGGTTTTTCAAAAACCCCTTTCCCGACTAAAAGCGATTCAACCTTTTGACGCAAGCTTTCCGGGCCTGGTCGCAAAAAATCTTTTTCACGCAACGACAAAACATTCCAACGGCTAACCCCAAAGAAGAAAACTCTTTTTTGAAGATCGTTGAGCCCGTCAACATCAAGGTCAAAAAAATAAACAGAATACTCAAAAGCATGTCTGGTTTGAGCCAGGCGCGCATGCCAGACCTTACCTTCGACGACGTACGAGCTCAAAGCTTCGCCCCCAGCAGATCCGCGGCTTGAACCGCGGAGCGCACGGCATCTTCATGAAATCCATTGCCAAAATAGCTGCCGCAGAAATAGGTGTTTCTTTTCCCGTTCAGCGAAGGCAATTTTTTTTGAGACGCAAGCGCTGCAAAATCATAATGCGGATGGGTATAATTAATTTTCCGAATAATTTTTCTGGGATCAATTTGATCCGCCGCGTTAAGCGTTACAAAATAATCCCGTTTTGTTTTTAATTTCTGCAGCCGATTCATCCAATAAGTCAGTGCAACAGGCTGTGCCGGTTGAGACACCGTCTCAGAGGCAAAAATGTGACAGTTCCAGCTGGCCCAGGCGGAACGCCTGTTTGGCATCAGCATTTCATCCCAGTGAAGGATGGCTTCATTTTGCGTGTATTTCCAATCCGCAAGCGCTTTTCTTTCTTCCTCCGACGGATCTTCCAGCATCGCAAAAGTTTCATCGGCATGCGCAGCGAGCACCACGGCATCAAAATCTTCCAAGCCCTTATCCGTTCTGACGGTAACTTTATTTTCACTACGCCGGATATGAATCACGCCTGCGCTTAACCGCATTTCACCGCGAAAGGCGCTTTGAATTTTCTTGATATAGCTTTGACTTCCGCCCGTGACAAAACGCCACTGCGGCCGGTTTTTTAAATCCCATAGACCGTGATTTTCAAAAAAACGCAAAAACATAGCGGCCGGAAAGCGCTGCATTTCGGATGCGGGCATAGACCAAATCGCGGCTCCCATAGGCAGTAAGTACCAGTCCGAAAATTCCCGACCCGGCTTTTGAAGTTGAATCCACTCTCTTAAAGTAATCGCTTCGGGATAGGCGGAAAGTATGGCAGCTTTGGCTTTTTTGTTAATGCGCAAAATATCTGCGATCATCCTTAAGAAAGCCGGATTCAGCAAGTTGCGCTTCTGCGCGAAAAGCCCTTTCGGGAAATCGCTGCAATATTCAAGACCGCTGTGGCGGTCGGTAAGGCCAAAAGCCATATCGGAAGACTCTGTCGCAACGCCCAAGCGCTCAAACAAACGGCAAAGCAAAGGATAGTTTTTTTGATTAAAAACGATGAAGCCTGTGTCTACGGGGGTACCGGCATCCGGTCCTTCGGGAATAAAAACAGTATGAGTATGACCGCCGAAACGGTCCGCTTTTTCAAAAAGGGTAACCTGATGAACCGGATCCAGAAGATGTGCAGCAGTTAACCCGGCGGCACCGCTGCCGACCACCGCGATTTTCAATTCTGATTATCCGTTTTTCTTCAAAAAATCACGCATGAAAGACGCCAGTGCTTGCACACCTTCGAGCGGCTGAGCATTGTAAATAGAAGCGCGCAATCCACCTACGGAACGATGGCCTTTCAGCCCTTTCAAACCGGCTGCTTCGGCTTCCTTGACAAACTGGCTTTCCAATGCTTCATCGCCCGCTTTAATGCGGAAAACAATATTCATAGTCGAACGACTGGACGCTTCGACGGGCGAGGTATAAAAACCACCACTTTGATCCAACAAATCATAAAGTGTTTTGGCCTTTTCAGCATTCTTCTGTTCAATAACAGAAACACCGCCCTGCTGTTCAATCCAATCCAGCACCAAAGCGGAAACATAAATCGGGAACGTCGGCGCGGTATTTAAAAGTGACTTTGCTTCAATGTGTTCACGAAATTGCAGCATGACAGGAAGATTTGTGGGCGCGCGCTCCGCCAAATCTTTGCGAATAATCACAACCGAAACACCCGCGATTCCCAGGTTTTTCTGCGCGCTCGCGAAAATCACCCCGAATTTTTTGACATCCATCGGACGGGAAAAAATCTCGGAAGTCGTATCCACGATCACGGGCACATTTCCGGCATCCGGAACAGTCTTCCACTGGGTTCCAAAAATGGTGTTATTGGCGCAAATATGCAAATAGGAAGCATTCGGGTTCAATTCGATTTCATTCAACGCCGGAACACGTGAAAACTTGGTTGCTTCAGTTGAAGCTGCCAAACGGTATTCCGCAACGCGCTTCAAATCAGCAATCGCCTGCTTCGTCCATTCTCCGGTATGAATCACATCCACCGGATGGCCTTTCATATAAAAATTCATCGGAATCATTCCAAAAAGGAGGCGCGCGCCGCCCTGCAAAAACAAAATTTCGTAATTGGAAGGCACATTCAAAAGCCCGCGGACTTTATTCGTAGCGTGATTAATAACCGCTTCAAACTCTTTGGTGCGGTGGCCGATCTCCATGATCGACATCCCCGTCCCCTTATAGTCAAAAAGCTCTTCCTTAATTTTTTCAAGCACCGGAAAAGGCAGCACAGCGGGACCGGCATTAAAGTTGTAACATCCGCGCGGGTTGGCTTCTAAAGCATGTGCTGTCATTTTTTGTTTCTCCATATTAATTTATTAATTTCGATTTAAATTTTCAATTTCCAGTTTTTCCAGATACTCATACGCGTAAATACCCGACTCACAGCCCTTCGACCAGCGGAATCTTACGCCGTAATTTCCCACCGTCACCACTTCCAAAAGCTTCGCGTCGGCAGAGAGATCAGATTCACGAATAAGCCGCTCACCGGTCATTTCATCCACGCACTTCGCGCAGCGGCAATTCAACTGCAGCAAAGTATTCGGCAGTAAACTGATCCGCCCGTCCGCCCAAACAATCATCAGCTGATCACCATTCAACGGTTGTACTTGCAATACCTTTGAACTCATAAAACTGCTCAAAAAGATCCAGCTGCAAGGCCCGAACGAGCGCCCGCGGAGGCGTATTTGATCAATACGCCGCACAAGGAAGCGATGGTCGCAACGCAGCAGATGGTCTTTTTCAGCATGTTTTTACCTGGCATCTTGAAAAACGCGAGATCCCGTCGTCTTCATTTGCCCCTGATACTTTCCCTGATAAGGTGCCGAAGGCGAACTATCCATCTTGCAAAAAACAAGCTGACACACGCGGCGGCCGGCAGAAATTTTAATCGGCAGCGAATTCGCGTTATAAAGCTCAAGCGTAATACGGCCCTTAAAACCGGGATCCACCCAGCCCGCATTTTGAATAAAAAGCCCCATACGGCCGATAGAACTGCGGCCTTCCACAAAAGCAGTCAAATCATTCGGTAATTCAAAATATTCCTGTGTCGTCGCGAGAATAAAAGAATGCGGCGCGAGCGTGATCTCATTTGATTCGATTGAACGGTATTTAATTTCGGAGTCGAGCGTCATGATATCCATATGATGCTCATCCACGGCAAGAAAATGACTGCCGATCGTACAATCCACCGACGCGGGTTGAACCGCGTTTTCACCCAGCGGATCAATAACCAGTTTTTTTTCTGCGATCAACTTAAGAATACTTTTATCAGAGAGAATCATACTTTATTCCTTAATCCGGATTTCGCTTTAAGCCGGAGCGCTTGTGGTCGTAGACCATGCTCCGAACCTAGGGTCGCAAGCCGGAGATTTTCTCCGGACCTGCGGTCGTATGACCGTATGACCACCGCGCAACCGTTAGTCTTTAATCTTTATTTCCTTACCACGCACATCTTCATTTACTTTTCCATTTTCAAAAACCACTTGGCCGCCCACAATCGTCGTCACCGGCCAACCCTGAAGCGTCATTCCTTCAAAGGGCGTCCACTTCACTTTGGTTTGCATCTCCGCGCCGCGGACAATCTTCTTTTTATTTAAATCCACCAAGGTGATATCCGCGTCAAACCCTTCCGCAACTTTGCCTTTATCCGCAACCGAGTACAATTTTACAGGATTTTCACACATCCAGAGAACAACTTCTTCAAGCGTGCAGCGCCTACGGTTCACCTGATCCAGCATCACCGCCATCGAGGTCTCAACGCCCGGCATTCCGGAAGGACATTCACCGTAAGGCAATGCTTTTTCTTCTTTTGTGTGCGGCGCATGGTCGGTGGCAATGCACTTCAATGTGCCGTCTTTCAAGCCGCTCCAAAGAATAGGTGCATGACGATAGTCACGAATCGGCGGGTTCATTTGCCCAAAGCTGCCCAAACGATTGTAAACATCCGGCGCGGAAAAAACGAGATGCTGCGGACAAACTTCGGCTGAAATCTGAGGGTAATCGCGGTAAGCGCGCAGAAACTCAACCTCATCGCCCGAAGTCACATGCAGAATGTGAAGACGGCGCCCATACTTCAATGATAAACGCACCGCGCGCTGCGTGGCGGTCAAAGCCGCTTTCGCATTGCGAATTTTGGGATGATCTTCAAAATGAAACGGCCCATTTCCGAGCATTTTTTTAGTTTCACGGATGACATCATTGTCTTCCGCATGCACCGCGATCAAACGGTGTCCGTTCGCAAAAATTCTCTCCAAGTCGCTTTCTTTTTCAACGAGAAGATTGCCGGTGGAAGAACCCATAAAAATTTTAATACCGCAAACATTCTTAACCGCGTTCACTTCTTCGAGATTTTCGGGTGTCGCTCCGATAAAAAAATTGTAATTCACCACGCATTTAGAAGCCGCGGCTCTTTTCTTTTCTGCCATCAGTTCGCGCGTGGTAATCGACGGATCATTATTTGGCATATCAAAAAAGCCTGTAATACCGCCGGCCGCACACCCCATGCTGCCCGTATGCAAATCTTCTTTGTAGGTTTTGCCGGGTTCACGAAAATGCACCTGAGGATCCAACGCACCGGGAATCACAAACAGCCCCGAAGCATCAATGATCCGCTCAACGGATTCACTTAAATTAGGTCCAACCTTGGCAATTCTTCCGTTCCGGACAAGCACATCGGCTTGAACGCGTCCCTGAGAGGAAACCAACGTGCCGTTTTTGATTAACAAAGAATGAGTCATGTTTTAATAAAAAAGGGGTTCGAAAAACAAAATCCGTTTCCCGTTCCCCGATTTGCGTTTATTTTGTTTTTGAGCCGTAAACTTTTTTAGGATCGAATGTTTTTGCCGCCCCCGTGGGCTTCAGCTGCGCGATTTGATCTTTCTTAAAATCTTTCCCGAAAGGCACCACACGATAAAAACAAGATTCATATCCCACGTGGCAAGCACCGCTGCCTTGCTGGTCGACACGGATCCAAATCGCGTCCTGATCGCAGTCCGTGCGGATTTCGATAATTTTCTGGGTGTGCCCGCTGGTCAACCCCTTATGCCAAATTTCTTTGCGGCTACGGCTGTAATAAACTGCTTCGCCGATTTCAAGCGTCTTTGCCAGCGATTCTTTGTTCATGTAAGCCACCATCAAAAGCTCGCCGGTTTTATAATCCGAAGCGATACACGGAATCAATCCATCTGCGTCAAACTTCGGCGCGAAATCAAAGCCTTCCTCGAGAGTTTCTTTTTTGCGTTCACCGAAAATTTTAAAAGCTAAATCCGTCATTTCAATTTCCTTTTCTTAAAACAATCTCGTATTTATAAATCGTTCAAAATGGTTTGGATGCAAGGCGCGAACGAGTACCGGAGGAGGCGTAGTGAAACCTACGCCGCACGACGGACGCAGTGAGCAACGACGCAGACAAGCCGTTTTCAACGATTAACGCAACCCTCCAGGGATGCCCTTGCGGATAACGCCTACGGCGTTGTGACTATGCAACGATTCCCAATGCTCAACCGATCCTGCCCAATCCAAAATACGTTTATCGGCGTTCAAGACCTTGGAAAGCCGGCGCGTGGCATGTTCCACAAACATCGGGTTTGATCCGTTCATGATCGCGAAAGCCTGTTCGTCAATGCGCTTCACCATGCTTTGTGTTTCTGTCGGTAACCCTTTACGAATCAGCGCCACCAAATCTTCTACGCAAAAATCCTGATCGGGAGAATACTGAATCGTGACCTTGGCCAAAGAACGCTGACTATGTCCCACCGCGATCCCGTTGCCTTCCCATTCTTTTCCGGCGGCAAAATCTTTTTCGTATTGTTTCGACATCGAAAGCGAGCACGGGCAAGTGGAAGAATATTTATAATCCACGGTCAAATAAAGCCGCACACCACCCTTGGCATTTTCATGGCCTTCCAAAACGCAATCGTAATACTGCCAACCCCATCGGTTGGATTTCAAACTGGGCTGTTTGATGGAATAGGCATAACGAATTTTGAGGTAAGCTCCGTCAAAAAAATCTTCCTCGACCGAATCACGCATATCAGCGCGAAAGCGGTGCAATACTTTTTTGAAAAAAGCACCGTCGACCGGGTTCTTGGCGGACTCCTGCATCAGAATTTCGCCGAGCCGGCTCATGTTAATGCCGGTTTTTCCCGACTGGCAGTTCACGTACATGCTCACCGTTGCGTCATGGCTCATCACCGTGCCGTCCTGGTGGCGGAACTGAAGCGGAATGCGGTAATTGTTAATACCGACTTTATCGATTGCAATCCCCGAGTCATCCGGCAGCTTCTGAAAATCATTCAGGCCGGTTTCATCCTTGGTTTCGCAATTTAAAATTGAATTACGGATCTCTTTTGCTGACATAACACCTTTAAAATAAATGGCTTGTTGAAAAAGGTTTGGTATTATAGAAACCGTTAATTGGTTTGTGAAGGCATAATTCAAAATCATTGGCAATTG
>DDUN01000031.1 GCA_002344825.1 Candidatus Multiplicimicrobium inquinatum
TGCGGCGCAACAATGGCGCTAATTGAATCACGGCTCCGGCATTTTGAACTTTTAGAACAGGCTCATCATTGCTGAATACCTGCACACCATCGACTTCCAAAGCAAGCCCGCCGCGCCAACCCAGTGAAATATTTCCGATTTGTACGGGGTGCCCCAGCGCACGAGACACTTCCTTTTCAATTTGTTCGCGGTAACGGTTCGCATTAAATGTAAAAACAAAAACACTCATCGCCGCGACAAGAACAAAAACGACCGCCATTAGGATAAAAAATGCTCTCTTCATAAGTAAAGCAGCCCGTCAGTAATAGAGTTGATTAAAGCGAAGCTTTATTCTAAGACTTATTAGACGAGAATCAAGAGAAGGTATTCACGGCAAACAAATAAAAAAGCCCTCCTCATTTGAGGAGGGCTTAATAAACGAGCTAAACTTTATTTTCTTCCAAGAAGCCAATAAAGAATCAAACCGATCACGGGAAGAAGAAGAATCAGCACAATCCAAAGAACTTTTTTGCCCGTAGTCATGCTGCTCTTGAAAACATTAATAATCGCAAGCACATCCAAAACAAGCACCACTAAACCAAGTAAACCGCTCATAGAACCCCCTTTTTTGGACTAAAGTACTTTTTTTATTTTATCGGGACAGCCCATTATCTCCGGCAAACCACAGCTTGTCGAGCCTGCCTTGTGATAACAGCGCAGAAACAGAAAAGGCGTGCGGATTATCCGCGGCTCGAGTTTAATCGAGAGCCGCAAATGTAAATCCCGCACGCCTTTTTCTCAGCTAAGAATTACTTTACGTAGTTCTTCGCTTTAACCTTAATCAACGGAACCGGACCTGCATTCACATCCGCAACAAAGCCGGAGCTTGCTGTGGAACAATGCGTTCCTTTGCCGTCATCGACCGTCAACGTCACGTTGTACTGACCGAACTTGCTATACGCGTGCTGTGCTGCCACGCCTTCACCTGTGTTGCCGTCTCCGAAATTCCAGAGATAGCTGAGCTTATCACCATCCGGATCGGATGATTGAGCGCCATTGAACTGGCTCTGCTCTTCTGTGCAGCATACAAGGTTCGGTCCTGCATTGGCGATAGGAGGTGTATTTACACTCACTCTCGTTTTTGCGGCACTTACACTGCAAGCTGAACCTGCGCCATCATCGGCGGTAACAGTTACAGTATAGTTTCCACCCTTTTTATAAGCGTAAGAAACATTGGATCCGCCTTCGATAGTTGTGCCATCGCCGAAGTTCCAAGTGTACTTCAACTTATCACCATCCGGATCATTTGATGCGGAAGCATCAAGCGATACAGTTTCACCCGTACAAGCATTCTTAGCTTGATTGAGCGAAACCATCGGAGCAGAGTTGATACGAACATTCACCGCATCCATTGCAGTCGAGCAAGGTGTTCCCTTACCGTCATCAACAGTAACAGTTGCTGTATAACTTCCGCCCTTAGCGTAAGTATGAGTTACGGACTTGCCTTCTTTGACAGTTCCATCGCCCAAGTTCCAAGTATATTTCGAACCTTCAGGACCGTTTGCATTCAAAGTCACCGCGCCGCCGGAGCAAGAGAAAACATTCTCGCCCGCGTCAACTATCGGAGACTTGTTCAAACGCACGGAAACCGTATCAGTCGAAACGTTGCAGCCTGCACCAGAATTATCCGTTACAGTTAAGCGAGCGGTATATTCACCGGCTTGCTTATAAACGTGAGTGACTTTTGCGCCTTCAGCTTTTTCACCGTCGCCAAAATCCCACGCATAGGACAATCCATCGTTTTCAGCGTCATACGATTTGCCGCCATTAAACGTAACAGCGTACTCAGCTGCCTGGCTTGTCAAGCAAAGAGCAACGTCATCGCCTGCAACCGCAACCGGAGCACTGTTGACTTTAATTTGAGCGTTGCAACCCGCAACGGAACATGCTGTGTTCTGATTATCATTCACCGTAAGCGAAACATTGTAGTTTCCGCCTTTGGAGAAAGTTTTAGAAACAGAAGCACCTTCAGCGGTTGTACCATCGCCAAAGTTCCAGAGATAACCAAGTTCTTTGGTTTCACCGTCACTTGAACCGGCACCGCTGATTGAAACAGCCTGACCAACACAAGCGGACTGCGGAACTTTCAAGCCGCAAACCGGAGGTGTGTTTACCAAAACAGGGGTCGTTGTGGTTTTCTTTTCACAATGAAGACCGGAGTTATCACTTACGGTCAAAGCAACATTATAATTGCCGCCCTTTTCGTAAACGTGAGTTACAACCGGATCCGTGCTGGTACGGCCATCACCAAAGTCCCAAAGATAAGTGATCTTATCTTTGTTGGTGTCATAAGAGTCACGCGCGTCAAATTCAAAAACGTTACACGCGCTCGGCTCCGGAGAAGGAGCTACCGGAGCAACAAAACCGCCCTGCTTGAAATAAATCGGAAGCGCATTACCCTTGCTGTCGGTAAACTGCACGCCCGCGTTACCGCGAGTTTGGTTTGTTGTCGTCACGGTATAAGCCAAACGGCGCGCATCACTGCTGCCGAGAGTCACAGGGGTTTCAGCCCACTGACCGCTTACAGAGTCAGCAACATCATAGCTCTTGCCTGTTGCATGATCTTTAAATTGTCCGACGCCGCCGTCTTTATCAAGGTCAAAGTTACGGGCAACGATGCCGGTAACACCTGCCGGAATAGCCGGATAGAAGTTAATTTGTGATCCCTTGCTTGGAAGCAAACGGAAATAAAATTTTTCACTAAAAGATTCAGCGTAGTCAGGTGTAATTTTGAACTTGAACAAGTTCTGATCATCACCTTTGGTTGTTTTAGCAACAACGCGAAAACGATAAAAATCGCCTACGTCTTTACCCTGCTCAGGCTTGAAACTGCCGAGCTGAGTCCATGATGCATCACCCTTAGATGAACCTGCGCCGAATGTTTCGGAAACAAGCGTTTCTTTACCTTCAACGGAAAAAACCGTTTCAGTATCAGCAACCGCTTTGCCGAATCCGCCGATCGCGTCAACTTTACCGGAAGCATCAGCATCATAAACACTGATTGTTACCGCTTCTGTGGAAGCTTTCGGTACGTCAACAAAGAGCGACATCTGAGAGTCGTCTTTACCGCGAAGGGGATCCCCTTCCGGACCGAAAAGGTAAAAGTATTCTGCCTTCGTATTTTCCTTCGGCACTTCATAAGCAAAAGTGCTCACCGGGAAAACCAGGGACAGAACAAGCAACGGAGCAATAAAGCCCGCAAGTTTCTTGATCATGGAGTAACTCCTGAGTTAGTTTGTTTTAAGTTCTGATAATTAAGGCTTAAATGTAAAGCCTTGAAACTATTCCTCAGACGCCTGATTTGCGGAAATATTCAATCGCGCAAAATTAGAGTGTTGAGGGAATCAGTATTGTAGGCGAAAAATCGGAATGAACAAGACAAATCTGCTGGATTGGAATCACCATTAAAAAGCGCAACTTTTAATTATAGGACGCTATGCAGACGGAGCAGACTCTTTGTCTTGAGGTTGGCTCAATAGCCGATCGATAACTTCCTGAATTTTTTCGATCGGCTTTGCCCCAACCAAAAGCTCTCCATTAATAAGGAGGGTAGGTGTTGACCCCACCTGGTTGAAAAAGCCCAACCACACATCATTCTCAATTTTTTTCTTGGTGGCATCGTTTTCATAACAAGACACAAAAGACGGTAAGTCGAGTCCCAGTTCGCCCGCGATGCGCTTAAAGTCTTCTTCGCTTACGGCCTTGGAAGCATCAGAGAAAACTGCTTTGTGAAATTCCCAAAACTTACCCTGAGTGTGCGCGCACTCGGAAGCCACATGCGCGTACGGAGCTTGCGGATGAATCGGCAATGGAAAATGCCTCCAGACACGGCGGATTTTTCCGGAATAAATCTCCATAATCTGATCCATCACCGGATTTAATTTCTGACAAAAAAAACAATGAAAATCGCTAAACTCAACAATTGTAACCGTCGCCTCTTCCGGTCCCTGTGAAGGGCGACCTTTTTCCGTGAAATCAATTTTCTGCCTTAAATCTTCTTTTCTTTTTTTTCTTTCCGCTTCTACTTTAGCGGCAAACTCGGGATCAATTTTTTCGGCAAAATACGCAAAAGGCCGCATGCCCGTCACTTTTTCACCATTCATAAAAAACGTGGGCGCTCCGCTGACACCGCGTGTTTGAGCATCCACAAAATCTTTAAGCACCGTAGAACGGCTGCGCTGACTTTCCATGCACGCCTTTAAAAGAGTTCCGTCCAAGCCTGCCGCGCTCGCCGCTCCGTCAACTTGAGGCTGCTCTTCCGCGGAAAAAACCGCATCGTGAAACTCCCAAAACTTCCCCTGCTCCGCCGCGCAAACAGAAGCTTCATGCAAAGGGAATGAGCCGACTCCGGGCTCACCGGAAAGAGGAAAGTGATGAAACGACATTCGAATAGATTCAGGATAAGCTTTGCGGAGTTCGGAAAAAACTTCCGCTTGCTTCCTGCAATAAGGACATAAAAAATCGGAAAATTGCTCGATTTTTAAAGTTGCGGTCTCAGGCCCGCGTGTGAAAGAAGCGCTTGTTATGCTCTCTTTTTTTTCAGGCTTGACACCGGAGCAACCGGAGAAAACAATGACCACCGCCGTAAAGAAAACCAGAATAAACCGCATTGGATAAACTTCTTTCGCTTTTTTTCTTAGGAAATTACCTTGCGCAAAATGGTGGCATTATACGTCAAACCAATCGGAAGTCCATGCGTGAAAGACCTCATCGCAGCAAGGCTGGAAGCTTGAATTAGCCGGCGCGGAACACTTTGACTGTCACCGACTGACCGTTTGCCCACGGCCAAATGAGGGAGTAATAGTAGAGCTCTTCGGAAGCTAAATAATAGAGCGTTTGATCATCGCGGATTCCGCCGTATTCATTCGCCTTTTTTTTATCATCATCGCTAGGCTTCACTCCTGCCGGCTTCACGGGTTTACCGAAAAAGGTTTCCAATACTTGATTCACCTTGGGCAAATCCGCAGCTTTCACCACCAGCTCAAAATACTCCTCGTCGTCGCTCCGTAATTCCTGACAAGGAGCTTTTTTAAGTTCAGCAAGAAAAAGATCGTACCGCATTATGTTCCCTTTCCGGACTCCGGCTTCTCTGAGCGGAGCCGCTCCTCGGCTTCTTGAATTCTTAAAAAAATACCTTCGAGTGCTTTTTGTGAAACTTTTTCTTCCAAATCAAAAACAGATTCTGTGTTTTTAATAAACGGAATGGACGCATAAAGCCCTTTAAATTCAAGATAAGAGCGAAGCGCGCTTTGATTGCTGACGGATCTTTCGATTTCGCGCCGAAAATCCCGCTGAAGCCGCGGTTCCATTTTTTTTCTGAAGTACCGGGTCAAAGAACCTTCTTCGTCTAGAATTTCCTGCGGATTTTTCTCAAATTTTAAATCCTCAAGAGCCTCCTTCATTAAAACCCCCGCTTTGGGAGCGGCCGTCTCGGCGGCACGATTCAAGCCAAGCTGAAAATCATGCCAAAATAATTCGGCGTTCAGCTTTTTTGAAATCTTCTCAATGCCTTTCACCTGCTGAGGAATATCGATTTTCAATTCGGACTGGTGATAAAACCCGTTAACTTGACTCAATTCAAGCACGGCATTGTCAATCGCCTTGCGCAGCAAGTCTTTCATGGTGCGCTCATTCTGAGAGTTTGAATCACCACGGTTCTGAAAAAAAAGAATTCGGCTGATCAAGCCCTCGGCGTTCAAAGAAGAAGGGAAAGTAATTATTCCCGACAAAACGAGAGCCATGACGCCTGCTTTTTTTAAAATAATTTGTGTATTCATTTTTTGATCAAATAATTAGGTCGCTCAATCAGGGCGACACAGCCACCGAAACAGTTATCGGCACCCTCTTAGCGATTCTGAACACAAACGAAATTTAAAATAGCCGGAGAAAAAAGCGGAGGAATTTAACAGGACTTTCGAATGATAAGCTCTGGAGAAACTACCCGCGTCACAGGTTCCAAAGATTTCTTCTCAATCTGTTCCATTAAAATTCTCACCATTTCGCGCCCCATCAGCTCAAGCGGCTGCCCAATAGTAGTCAATGAAGGTTCGGTGTACTTTCCTTTTCGAATTCCGTCATAGCCGATGACCGCGACCTGATCCGGAACACGAATCCAATTTTCCTTCAACGCACGGATCGCTCCGATAGCGATGTCATCGTTCACGCAAATAATGGCCCGCGGTAATTTTTCCGACTGGTGAATCATGTCGAGCATTTTCAAATAACCGTCTTCTTCAAAAAAGTAATCGCATTTCCGATAATGTTCAGGGTCAAAAGTCAGCTGATACTGTCCCAAAAGTTCACGCAATAAATCGTACCGCTGACGGGCGTCCAATGACGCGTCATCGGGCGCGTGAAGCATTCCGATTTTACGATAGCCCCGGCTTAAAAGATGCCGCATCGCGAGATGCACACCCTCTTTGTTGTCGCAATAGACAATACTGGAGCGCAAACTTGGCGTGGGGTCGTTAATAACAATCACGGGGATTTTCTTTTCATCCAAAGCTTCGGCAATATAACGATCGTGAATACGCCAAGTAATCAGAATCAACGCATCTACCTGATGACGGTCCAATATTTTAAAATCAGGGTTGCGGTACTCTTCATCTTTAACCAAGATCAACCGAAAGTCATGCGGTGTCCCCACCAGCGCGTTGGTAACGCCGATCAAAACCTGCGTAAAATAATCACCCTTGAATAACTCCGGCGTAAAAGCGCCTATCAGGCCTATCGTTAATCTTCTTTGCGACTCACTCATACCGATATTCTCTCTGTGAAAAAATTCGTTCACCTCAAAGCTGTTTCTAAAGGGTACCTAATCGAATTCAAATACGCAAGCACACTCTGGAACGCGGATGCCAAAGAAAAGCGGCTTTATCGCTTTCATCACACTCCCTTTGACGGATCGTTTTCAAAAACAATTCAAGCCATTCCTGATTGCGTAGAAACGAATGAGCACTTTCATCCTTAAAGAGAACAAGCCGCGCTTCGTCTATTTTCTGTTTGGCAAGAAGCTTATTCAGTTTTCTCGCGAAAGATTCGGGTTGAGGTTTAAAAAAATCCGTTTTTAACTTCGACTCCACTCGTCCGAAATCGGCTTCTGTATGACGCTCCAGAACGCCCCACAAAGAACCAAACTGTATCAAACGCTGTTCTAAAACTGCTTGCTTTGATGCATGCCGAATCAAAAGATCGGAAAACTCAGCCCAACTGCGCGGCGCGTCACCGACAAAAAACTGCAGCACCTCGAACGTGTAATAACCTCGCACCACCGCGGACACTTGCCGCAAAGCTCCCGCGTACCAATCTTGAAAAGCACGGAAAATAATTTTTTCATCTTCCGAAATAAGCGAAAACACGCTCACCTGAATCTCTTTTCCGTCTAAATTGAGTGCTCGGTAAAGCACTGCGTCATTTTCGCGCCCAATCCAATAAAGTGATTCATTCGCCAAAGAAAGTTCGACCGGAACAAAAAAAGACTGTTGCTTGAAAAGCTCGATGGGTAAAACCGGCTTTAAGACAGGCGAGCCATCTTCCGGCGCGGGCAAAGTCAAGGCAATACCGCTGACGAAACAGGCGCGGCAACATTTTTCTTAGCCGGAATTTTTTTGGGTATTTTCTTTTTTCGAATAACCCGCGGATCTTCAAAAATCATTTTTTCAACCTGACTCTCGGTTAATTCTTTTTCCGCAAACTCAATCCCCAACGCATTGTGATGACGGTCTTTCTCACTCTCTTCTGCGGAGTTCGTTTCATCATCAATTTCATGCGCATCTGTCGTCAGCTTTGCAAATTCACGGCCATAAGCTTTGGCCAACCAATAGCTCCAAAAAATATGCCGAATCGTATCGTAAGCAATTTCAGGGTCCCGCCGGCTTAAGTGAACCGCTTTCATTTCGGCCTCGCGCCGGAACTTCAGCAGCTTAGGCATACGGATTAAATTTTCGGAGGCAAGCTTAAGGTCAGACTCCGTAAACTTCGGCTCAATCATTTCCGCGATAATTCTCAAATCCTCGGAATTTCCCTCAAGGTGAACATCCCCTTTTTCATTTTGAACCGAATGAAAACGAACGGAAATCGGCCAATCATCTACCAAAAAAACAGCCCGCCCCCGCATAGATAAATTCTGAGTCGGCGCGTCTTTAAAAACCCAATCTTTATAAGCATGAAATTTCTCAACAGCTTGTTTCTTCCAATTTTTGGGATTGGCAGAAAAAGCTAACTGCGTTTGAAAATCCATCTTAGAAACGGATTCGATTCGTTCGTGGTCGTCCAAGCTTTCATTCAAAAGCTGTCCGCCGCGGGCATCAAGCCCATTGATCTGAACCTGCACTTTTATACCGCTAAAATCAACCCGCATTAATCCCAAACGCATACTGCTGATTTTTAAATCAAATTCACGGGGAGAGAAATAGGGGTGCTCAAAACGCGTAATTCCCTGCGCGCGAATATTTTTAAAAACAAAAGAATTTCCCAAAAAATAAATTTTTCCATAATCAAACAGGCGAAGCTCAAAACTCTTCCCTTCCGTTGTCTTCACCCAGCGCTGCAGCTGCCGGTCAAATTCGGGCTTCAAAACCATGATTGCTGTCAGCGCGGCAACGCCGACAAGAACCAGAAAAAATGAAATTGTAAGGAAAACTTTCCTAATCAAAATAAAATCCCTAAAAGCTAAACACCTTGGTTTTCAAGAACGCGCGGATCATTCAAAATCATCTGCGCTACTTCCTGCTCCGAAAGCTTACTCTGCGCGTATTCGATTCCGAAAGCATTATTACGCAAATCTTTTTTGCTTTCTTCTGCCGTGTTACCGGAGTCATACGATTCGTGCGCATCGGTAACCCGCAAAGCAAAATCCACGCTAAAAATTTTGGTCAAAAAATAGCTCCAAAAAATATGCCGGACCGTGTCATAGCTCACTGCCACCCCGGGCTGATAAAGCGCCCTTGCTTTTTCTTCGGCAAGGGTTCGCACGTAAAGCAATTGCGGTGTTTTTAAAAGGTTCTTCGACGCAATTCGAACATCCTCGTCGGTAAACTTAGGCTCAAGAATATGCGCTATTTTACGCAAATCGTTAGCATCACCCTCAAGATGCGTTGATCCGTTGCGCTTTTTAACGGAATGAAAATAAACCCTCGTTGTCAGACCGTCCGCGGCAAAAGCCGCGTTGCCGACCATAAACACATCGGTCATATCCGCTCCGCTAAAAACCCAGCGTTTAAATTGGCGCGCCCAAATTAAAACAGACCGCTTCCACTGCCACGGCACCAACTGAACCGGAATTCTGGTTCTAAAATTAAGTTCGGAAATCGACTCCAGCCTTCGCGGGCTTTCACTGGCACCCGGCAAAAAATCTCCTCCGCGCACCTCGAGGCCATCTATATAAATTTCTATTCCGATGCCGCGCCGAAAATCGAATGAAAAAGAAATCTGCAGGATAGGAATATCCATTTGAAAATGTCTTGGCTGAAAGTAAGGGTAATCGTACCGAATCAATCCGCGGGCGCGAACCTGACTGAAAACGACTCCATATGAAACATACCGGAACCCGCCGTATTCAACCGAACTCAATTCAAATTTGCGCCCTTTTGAGCTTTTAACCCAATCTTGAATTTGCTGATCAATCTGAGGTTTGATATTAAGACCGATAAAAATCAAAAGCAATATAACTACGGCGGGAATACCAATTGCCAATCGCACTCGCGGCTTGATATCTAATTTAAACTCTTTACCCGTAGTAAATTTTTTTTGGTAAGGAGCAAAGGGGCGCTTTATTTTATTGTTTTTATCCAACTCAGCTTTAAGATCAGAATACTTCACGCTTGCTTTTTAACCCCCGTCACGTCGCCTCGATGCCCCGCCGAATCAATCGTTCAGCTGATCTTCCAACTTAACGGTCAATTCGAAGATTTGCTCAAGCAGATAATTGGGAATTAATTTACTGTCAGCGCATTCTTTGCGAACAGCGCTGAGAGCCGAAATAGCCCGACGCAGAACACCGTTTCTCTTTGTTTTCTTAAATTCAGCACTTTCGGTGTCCTGAGTCTCTTCAACAATCTTCTTCACCTTTGCGCGGATTTCTTCCTGCCCGACACCGCGCTCCAAAACTGATTCCTTCATCTCCGCAAAATCTTCCGCGGGAATATTTTTGTTGTTCTTGGCGAGCCGAAGTGTATTGAGCGCTTCCAGATCAGGGACGGGCCGCGCGGTTTCTTTTTCAAAAAACTCCGGCTTGGTCAGTTTCGGCTCTTCGGTTTCTAAAAACGCGAAAGATTTGATAATTTTAGAAGCCATGGCTTCTTTCATCCCAAGCTCTTTTTTGCAATAAGTCTCAAAAGCAAGAAAGCCCCAGCTTTTGTACATCTTGTCTTTATAAATCGTCTGCAAATAACGGCCCAGTTCAATCCAAGATGCTTTATAGCTTTTCGCGGTTTGAAGTGTTTTACCGCGGATTTCTTCTTCAATCACTGACATAATTTCCCCTCACACTGTTTTAAGATTTAAAATTTCATTCCGTTTTCAATTCACCCACGGGAAACTGCTCGGCGCTCCAGGAGCAAATCCGAGGAATACCCGAAGCCATCGTATACTCTAAAAAATAAACCGAAACCCATTCCGCTCCCGTGCGCTTATCGCGCAAAATAAAAAGCCCCGGGGCCAATTCCTGTTTTTTTTCAAAATCCTTACCGGTGCCGACATGCTCATGCCGAATATCAAAATGCCCCGCCAGCTTCGTGCATGAGCTGGACGCGACATAAAAAGAGTTCGCGGTTTGATAAAAACCATAGGCGGGATGATCCTCCCTCAAAGGAACTTTGGTGGAAACCGGACCGCACCCTGAGAAACTCAAAATCAAACATAGCCACAGCACTGCTTTTTTCATAAAATTGGTTCGGCATTATAAATGAGGCTACAAGTTATGTGTACATAACTTGTTTTGCCGAATTTATCCTGAGCCCAGCGAAGGATACACCAATATGACAAACCCCAAATAGCGGCAAAGGAATACTCTCATGGTAGAAATTGATATTGAATTTACCGGCAACTTAAGCACCAAGCTCACTCATGGGCCTTCCGGTACGATTTTAACCACCGACGCTCCCAAAGATAATCAGGGTGAGGGCAAGTCTTTCTCTCCGACCGATTTAACCGCCAGCTCGCTGATTGCCTGCATGCTGACCATTATGGCGATTTATGCCAAGCGCCACGGCTGGGATTTAACCGGCGTCAAAGGCAAAGTAATTAAAGAGATGACTTCTGAGCCCCCGCGAAAAATCGCAAAACTGTCGGTTTATTTTCAAATGCCGAAACGGTTTTCGGAAGCGGAAAGAAAAGCGCTTGAGGCAGCCGCTTTAACCTGCCCGGTGCACAAAAGCCTTCATCCTGAGGTCGAAATCCCCGTCCGGTTTGACTACATCTAAAAACTCTATAGACGGCCCGCAAAAGTTTAAAAAGATTCAAGTGCCGAGCGCAAGCGAACAATCAAGAAGGCGCCGGTACTCATCTGCGCCGAAGATGAGTCTTTTTCAATTGTTGCTCAATTTTTTCTGAAGCTTTTCGTGTTCCTGATTCAGCTCCAGCCATTCATGTTCGGCTTCCTTAATCTGGGAATCTAAGGTCTTGATCTTGTTCATTTTTTCCTGAGAAAA
This sequence comes from Candidatus Multiplicimicrobium inquinatum, assembly GCA_002344825.1. Taxonomy (GTDB): domain Bacteria; phylum Omnitrophota; class Omnitrophia; order Omnitrophales; family Aquincolibacteriaceae; genus Multiplicimicrobium; species Multiplicimicrobium inquinatum. Next base: position 11,688 of record DDUN01000031.1, read on the forward strand.
ATTAAACGAATCTTCTTCAAGCTTTTGTTTGTCTTTCTGTAAGCGTTCTATCCGGCTTTCCGCCTTATTCGCCTGAATCTTGGTTGAAGTCATCTTTTTCCGAATTTCGTTTTTTTTCTCACTTTCGGCATCAGCCTCCGAAGGCGCACTCGTCGCTGCTTCTTTTACTTCGGCCGGAGCCGCCGAACCCGAAGAAAAAGACGCGTCCCCGTCGTGCTTTGTTTCAAGCGAGTAAACATAATCCTCATAGGTTCCGGGATATTTTCTTACAGCCCCGTCTTTCACTTCAATAATCTGGTCCGCGATCATATTGACAAAAGTACGATCATGCGAAATAAAGAATATCGTTCCGTTAAATTTTTTCAGCGCGCGCCCCAAAGCTTCCACGGTTTCGAAATCCAAATGGTTAGTCGGTTCGTCCAAAAGCAATACGTCATTTTTATCGAGAAGCAATCCGGCTAAAATCACGCGTGCTCTTTCGCCTCCCGACAAAACCGGAATTTTCTTTTGAACATCATCGCCCTTAAACAGAAAACAGCCCGCAATATCTAAAATATCCTGCATCGAAACGCCTTGAGCGGCATGACGGGACAAATGAGAAATAACTGTGTCTTCCTTATGCAAAGACTGAAAAACATGCTGGGCATAACAAGCCACCTTTAATTGATAACCCCATTTGAAAGCACCTGATTTCGGCGCCAAGTCGCTTGTAATGGTACGAAGAAAAGTTGTTTTACCCTGTCCGTTATCGCCGAGAATCGCAATTTTGGAACCGCGCTCAACATCAAAATGAATCTTAGATGCGATCAGTTTATCGGGGTAACCGATAGCGAGATCCTGGCAATCCAGCGCGACGCCGCCTTTGAGCTCAACCTGCGGAATACGGATATTCATCGCCCCGGCCAATTGCGTCACTTCAATCG
>DDUN01000045.1 GCA_002344825.1 Candidatus Multiplicimicrobium inquinatum
TTCGATGAGCTTATTAAAATCTTCCCCTTTCTTGGCCCGTTCCTGCAAAGCTCGAAGGCGGCCCTGCGCGTCTTCATCCGTAATTCCCTTGGCTCGCGATTCGTCGCTTTTTTTAATCGTCAATGATGTAATTCTAATTTGCTCCGGCGCGGCAAATTCGCTCTGATGCGCGGCGAAATACTCTTCCACTTCGCGGGGCGAAACAACAACCTTGGAGCGGACTTCGATCTCATGCAGCTTGCGCACCAACGCTTGTTTTTTAAGTTTGTCCTGCAAATCCTTAATGCTGATATTCTCAGACCGCAAAGCCTCTTCCAATTTCGCTTCGCTCCCGAACCTTTGACGGAAAGCGATCATTTCTCTTTCAATTTCGGTCTCACTGATATCTAATTTTTTATTCAGTGCCTCCTGATAAACAAGTCGGTCTTCGATAAGCTGGCTTAGCAGCTTATCCTGAGCCTCCGCCAGCATTTTCATGACGGTCTGCCCGCTATAATCGCGCATATACTGCTCATAAAGGGGCCGGAGCAATCCATCCAGCTCGCTTTGCGTAATAATGTCATCGTTAACCACAGCAACCACACGATCAAGCAGCTCTTGTTTGGCTTCAACGTGCCCGCCAAAACCAAAACCTAATCCTATGACAAACAAAACGGTTATTAAGACTTTTTTTATTTTCATATTCATGTTCTTCTGACGGCCCCTGTGTTTTGATTATTCATCTGATCTTCGATTGCTTGTTTCAGCATTCGGCAATACATGTCAAACCCCACCGCATGAATAAAGCCGCTTTGTTCATGTCCCAGCAAGTTCCCTGCCCCTCGGATCTGCAAATCCTCGACGGCAATTTTAAAGCCGGACCCGAGATCTGTAAACCGCTCAATCGCCTTCAGCCGTTTGGAAGCTTCTTCTCCCATAGAAGCCTGAGGCGGAATCAATAAATAGGCATAGGCCTGCCTTTCCTGATGATACCGCCCCACGCGCCCGCGCAGCTGGTATAAATCGGCCAATCCGAACATATCCGCCCGATCCACAATCAAAGTATTCACGTTGGGAATATCGATTCCTGACTCAACAATGTTCGTCGCGATCAAACAATCCAGCCGGTGCTCCATGAAATCTTTCATCACCTTTTCCAGTTCCCCCGCTGACATCTGGCCGTGCGCTACGCCGAGCCGCACGGACGGCAAAAGCCGCTTCAGCTTCAAATAAACTTTCTCCATATCTTGCACACGATTATGAATGAAATAAATTTGTCCGTTTCGTTCCAGTTCCTTTCGGACGGACTGCGCGATTAACCCTTCGTTATAAGGCGTGACATAGGTTTCAACAGGCAGGCGTGTTTTGGGCGGCGTATCAATCACCGACATATCGCGTACGCCCAGCATCGAAAGATGCAATGTGCGCGGAATCGGTGTCGCGGTTAACGTTAAAATATCCACCAGCGCGCGCATGGATTTAAGCCGTTCCTTATGCGTTACTCCGAACCGCTGTTCTTCATCAATGATGACAAGTCCCAGGTCTTTAAACTCGATATCTTTTGAAAGCAGCCGGTGCGTGCCGACGACAATATCGATTTCACCCAGCCTTAATCCTTCGGCGATGCGCCGGCCTTCATCTTTGGTTTGAAAACGCGAAAGCAGCTGCAGTCTTACGGGGAACTGCATCAAACGTTCTTTGAGACGCAAATAATGCTGTTCCGCGAGCAAAGTCGTCGGAACCAAAAACGCGACCTGCTTGCCGTTCAGTGCGGCACGAAAAGCCGCACGGATCGCGACTTCGGTTTTACCATAGCCCACATCCCCGCACAGCAAACGATCCATCGGCCGCAAGCCTTCCATGTCAGCGTAAACTTCTTTCAGCGAACGCTTTTGACCTTCGGTCAGTTCAAACGCAAAACCTTCCGAGAACTTAGTCTCCCATTCCGGTTGCGGTTTAAATTCAAAACCTTTTTCGATATTGCGCTTCACCTGAATCTCAAGCATATCTGACGCGACGCGGTGCAGCGCGTTTTTGGTTTTCTGCTGTACGCGTTCCCAGTCTTTTGAATGTAGCTTCGTCAGCTTCGGGCGCGAGTAAGAACCGCCGATAAAACGTTCGACGGGTTCGCGCGTCGAAACATAAAGAATTTCACGATCGGCATATTCAATCGCGAGATGTTTTTCTTTTTTGCCGGAGTCCGTTAATGTTTTTAGTCCCAGAAATTTGCCGACACCGTAATTGGGATGCACAACATAATCGCCGCGTTCAAGGTCTTTGGCTTTGAAAACGGGTTCAAAAAGCGCGAACTGCTCTTCCAGTTTTTCGAGCTTACGCTGAAAAAGATCCGAAACCGGCATCAGGAAAACCTCGTCGAATTCCGTCATATTGCGCCCATCGGAAAGCGTGAAGTCGCGGATATTGGCAATGGCATCACCTGCGACACGAACGCGCACAGGCAGACGGTAAGAAACAGGAAATATATCGATAGCTGCTCCACGTATGCTGAAATGCCCAGGGGCACTTACGGCGGGCACAGCCTGGTATTTCAGCTCAGTGAGTTTAAACTCAAGCTCTTCGGGTTTTAATTTTTGGCCGACTTTAATTTGATGCAGTTCCATAGAACTCCATTATAGGCCCGGAGGAAAAAAAAGAGAGTCGTGCGCTTTACGCGCGTGCCCCGGTTGAGCCTGAGCTCAGAGGAGAAATATGCACGGCCATGCGGCGGACGGCTTCTTCGATATCTTTCTCGGAAGTCGCATAGCTGACGCGAATATGCTTACTGCTTCCAAAAGGTTCGCCGGGAACAACTGCAACGAGAGCTTTTTCAAGCAGCAAATCGGAGACCTGCAAACCGGTGAGGCCTGTTTCAGCAATATTGATAAAAAGATAAAAAGCGCCGTCAGGACGAAAAGGTTTGAAACCCGGAACTTTCTCAAGCAGCTTGATGAAAAGATCGCGCCGTTTCTCATAAACCGCACACATCTTTGCGGCTTCCGCGTCACCGGTGTCAAGCGCGGTAATTCCGCCGGCCTGCGCGAATGAATTCGGGTTTGAAGTCGAGTGGCTTTGAAAACTGGAAAACGCTTTGGCCATGGCTTTATCCGGAATACCGGCATAACCCAAACGCCAGCCGGTCATCGCGTAAGCTTTACTATGGCCATTAACAACAATCGTGCGGGAAGCAATTTCAGAATCAAGTGACGCGATTGAAACAGCTTTCACTCCGCCAAAACAAAGTTTTTCATAAATTTCATCGCTTAGGATCTGAACATGCGGATTTTTTTTCAAAACTGGAATCAAAGCGCGAAATTCATTTTCGGAATAAACCGCACCGGTTGGATTCGACGGCGAATTCAGAATCAAAATTTTTGTCTTAGGCGTAATGGCTTTCTCGAGCATTTCCGGCGTAATTTTAAACCCCGTGGCTTCGGTGGTTTCAATCAATACGCTTTTGCCGCCGCATAATGTAGCCATTTCAGGATAACTCAGCCAGAAAGGCGCCGGAATCACGACTTCGTCGCCAGGATTGAGCATTGTATAAAACAAATTAAAAATAACATGCTTCGCACCGGAGCCAACCACAACTTGCTCGGGTTCAAAAGTCAGTCCCTGATCACGTTTAAATTTACGGATCACCGCCTGCTTGATTTCGGGAGTCCCGGTTTCGGGCGTATATTTCGTTGCGCCTTTTTGCAAGGCTTGAATCGCGGCGTCTTTAATCGGCTGCGGCGTATCGAAATCGGGCTCACCGGCGCTGAGTGAGATAACATCAAGGCCTTGTGCCCGCATGGCTTTCGCCTTAGCAGCAATGCCCAAGGTCAGTGAAGGTTTAACTGCAAGAACACGGTCCGAAAGCTTGATTGGACTCATAGTTTTGTGAAGTTGCTTTTGGAAGAGTTATTTTTATCCTGAGCCGCGAACTTGCACGGCTCAGGATAAAATAAAATACATTACTGTTCGCGTTTGAAAAATTTTCTCAAGTTGCCGACAAAGCCCTTTTTCTTTTCAGGGTCTTTATCAACGGCTTTTTCTTCCGTCTTAGGCTCTTCCGACTTCTTTGTTTTCTTTTCGGCGACGGCAGTATCAGTTACAGCGCCCTCTTTTTTAGCGGCTGCTTTTTTAACTTTCTTCTTATACACAGGAGCATCAAAAACTTCCGTGAACTCAAGCAAAGCGCGTTGCGCATTGTCGCCTGTGCGTACCGTTGTTTTCAAAACACGCGTATAACCGCCTTTGCGGGAACCAAACTTGGGAAGAACCTGATCAATCAACTGCTCTGCTGTTCGGGCGCATCCCAATTTAGCGATAAGCAAACGGCGAGCGTGTAAGCCGCCGCGTTTTGCGATCGTTACTAACCCATCAACAAACGCACTGGCTTCACGAGCGCGCGCGTAAGTCGTCACGATGCGTTTATGATGCACCAGACTCTTTGCTAAATTGCGCAAAAGAGCGGTCCGATGATCCGTTGTAACTCCGAGTTTTCTTCTCATTTTACGATGACGCATATCAAATTACCTTTTTCTTAATTTTCTGTTTTGCGGTTGCGCGCAGCGCAGAGTAAAAACAACACTGTGCGGCCGAGCCTTCGCTCAAAGCAAAATTTAAAAGCTTAGGATGCAGTCGCTGTCTCCGCGCTTGTCGCAGAAGCTTCGGATGAAGCTTTTCCGGCAAGACGCGCATCGACATCCATACCCAGAGAAAGTCCCATTGTAACGAGAATCGCATTGATTTCGTTCAAGGATTTCTTTCCAAAATTCTTATATTTCAGCATCTGTGCTTCGCTCTTGCGGATCAAGTCACCAATAGTCTTAATATTGGCGGCTTCAAGGCAATTTGCGCTGCGCACGGAAAGTTCAAGTTCGCTGATCGGCTTTGCAACCACATCACGAAAACCTTTATCTTCCTCTTCTTCTTCCTCTTCTTCTTCGGGAATTTCTCCGTAATTAACGAAAATGTCCAGATGGCGCTGAAGAATATTCGAAGCATAAAGCATGGCTTCTTCGGGGCTCATCGCGCCGTTGGTCCACACTTCAAGGATAAGCTTGTCGTAATCGGTCATTTGTCCGACGCGCGTATCTTCAACCGAAAAATTAACTTTAATCACGGGAGAATAAATTGAGTCAACGGGAATGATTCCGATTCCATCGTCTTCTTTTTTATTCCGCTCAGCGGCTACATATCCGCGACCGCGGCCGATTTCCAGTTCCATCTTAAACGGACGATCTTTCGACAAGGTGCAAATAACAAGATCCTTGTTAACGATTTCAACCGTCTCATCCGTCTGAATATCACCGGCGGTAATCGGACCTTCTTTTTTGGCTTCGATAAAAAGCTTTTTGGTACCTTTGCCATGATAGCGAAGAACAAGCTTCTTTACATTGAGCACGATCTGGGTGCCGTCTTCATAAACGCCATCCAAGGTCGCAAACTCATGCAGCATACCGTCAATTTTAATGCTGGTAACCGCAGCGCCGTCAATCGATGAAATCAAAACCCGGCGAAGCGAGTTTCCGATTGTCGTGCCGTATCCGCGTTCAAAAGGCTCAGCAACAAATTTGCCGTATGTTTTGGTGAGAGTTGACTTTTCAACTTCCAACCGTTTCGGCAACTCAAAAGTTTTCCAACGAATTCCCATTTGATCCTCCTGGTGAACTAACTCTAAAAACTAAAAAATTCTTTGTGGTTGTACGCTTCAAGCGCACAGAGCCCAACAAACTGAACCGGCTTATTTGGAATAAAGCTCGACGATCATCGATTCTTCAACCGGCAAGTTCGCATCCGCTTTTGTCGGTAAACGCAATACTTCCGCTTCAAGCTTTTCCTGATTCAAAGACAGCCATTCGGGAGTCTTGAGATCATTCCACTTCTCAAGATAATCCTTAACGCGTTTCGATGTTTTTTCTTTTGCTTTAACCGAAATGCGATCTCCGGCTTTAACCTGATAAGAAGGAATATTTACCTTCTTACCGTTAACCAAAACGTGACCATGATTCACAAACTGACGTGCTTCACGGCGTGTTGTTGCGAACAAAAGACGATAGACAACGTTATCCAAGCGCAACTCAAGCATGCGGATCAGATTTTCACCTGTTACACCTTTTTGACGCGCCGCGCGCACAAAGAAAAGGTGGAACTGACGCTCAAGAAGTCCGTAAATTCTTTTCAATTTCTGCTTTTCGCGAAACTGAACGCCATAGTCGGACATCTTGCGCTGGCGGCCGGCGCCATGCTGTCCGGGACGCTTATCAAGACGTTTTGTATGTTTATCATCTGTATCGCGGCGGCCTTTAAGACCAAGGTTAATACCTTCAGCGCGGTTAAGACGAACAACGGGACCAATATACTTTGCCATAATCAGACTCTCCTTTTCTTGGGAGGACGGCAACCGTTATGCGGAACGGGTGTGATATCCGTAATGGAGCTTACTTGAAGTCCGGCAAGCTGCAATGCGCGAACCGCGGATTCTCTTCCGCCGCCCGGCCCCTTAACAAAAACTTCCACTTCTTTCATTCCAAATTCCATCGCTTTTTTGGCGGCTTTTTCCGAAGCAACCTGAGCGGCGAACGGTGTTGACTTCTTGGATCCGGCAAAGCCGTTAGCACCCGAAGAAGACCAGCACACGGTCTGACCTTTTGGGTCAGAAATCGTTATGATCGTATTATTAAAACTCGCGAAAACATGCACGACACCCTTAGTCAGATGCCGGATCTTTTTCTTAGCCATTCGTTCTATCTCCTGTTTACTTATCTAAATCTTAATGCCGGTTGGGCGAAGCCCAGAGGCAAAATAATTACTGTTTACTTTGCAGCCGGCTTCTTCGTGAGTCCGCCGATTGTCTTGCGCTTACCCTTACGCGTGCGCGAATTGGTATGCGTTCTCTGACC
>DDUN01000058.1 GCA_002344825.1 Candidatus Multiplicimicrobium inquinatum
CATAATTTCCACAAGGGTAAAACCCTTCTGGCCTTTTTGAAGTTTATTAATCATGTTCTTTCTCCTTGTTAACGATATGAATTAATGATCTGAAAGTAGTATAATATAGCAATCTTATTATTGCAATAGCTTTTAAATAGCAATTTAATTCTTTTTTACCATGCCTGAAGTGTACTCATGGAGCTTAACTGTAACAACCCCCAAAATAGGCACTTTGACCTTCATCATGAGAGGAATGCGGCCGGAATCAAGGCCTAACCACCCTTGGATCCGCCCCCTCCGAACAAATAAACCCTGAAATTTAATCTTAGGAGTAAGCTTAACTGTATCAAAATGACCCACTCCATCAATCTTAACTTCTTCAATTCCCCCAACCTCAACTTCGAGATCCCAATTCTTTTCATCCGCATTGACAGGAATAACAATTTTACTGTTCGGCTTAATTTCCTGCATTCGAAACCAAAATCCGGCCGAAACCTGGTCCTGGACATTCTTTGGGATAAGCATGATCTTTTTTGACCCATTGGTCAGCGAATGGTATTCCGCTTCATGCTTCTCCTGATCATAAGTCATTTTCTCATGAACCTTGTATCGCCCCTCACTGAGATTTTTCTCATAAGAAAGTGAGTGAAAATGCTCAGCATCAACGTAGGAGTGATGCGTGTCCCGGACACGGTATAAATAATCAATGACGGACCTTGATCGGACATTCACTTCAATGTGATAGGCAGAGCGCCCGTGAATCTCCACCAACTCCTTCACATGCGCCTCAGCTTCCCCGACTGTCATCCCAAGATAGGAAATCAGATAAAGAAACCTCTCGCCGACATAAAGCGAAGTCGGCTTTAGCTCCGAAGCACGGTACCGCGGCAACTCATTTCCGGCAAAAACAGGGGTTGCTATAATCAGAGCTAATGCAATCCGCCAAACCAACTCAAACTTAAAGCATCGCGTTAAAAACATAGCCCTCGGTCTTTTGAAATGCCTCACATATAAAAAAATATCGTCGCTTAATCGAATTTGTATATACTAACACCTCATCCGTATTGAGATTTTAATAAATTTCAATCAAATGCTTTGCGCCGCCCTGCCGTAAAAAGCAATAGGGGTTCGGCTCTTTTGGAGAGGTTTTAAAAAATGGCTTTTATATTTAAAAACAGAATACCGAACGCTGAAGAAGTTTTATCTGAAATTCCTTTAAAGAAAGATTTGGCGCAAATTAAAGCCAAGCGCGATAAAGAAATCCGCGATGTCTTTGAAGGTAAAAGCGATAAGTTCATTCTTGTCATCGGACCATGCTCCGCGGACAACGCCGACGCCGTATGTCAGTATGTTTCACGACTCCGCAAGGTTCAGGAGAAAGTTCAAGACAAGGTTCTTTTAATTCCGCGCATGTACACCAACAAGCCCCGCACAACCGGCGTAGGATACAAGGGAATGGCGCATCAGCCTGATCCAAATGAACCGCCGAATATTGTCGCGGGGATCAAAGCCATTCGCCGCATGCACATTCGTGCGCTTGAAGAATCCGGACTCCCCGCGGCGGATGAAATGCTTTATCCGGGTAACTCGCCTTTTTTAGCGGATTTATTAGGCTACGTCGCCATTGGTGCCCGTTCCGTTGAAAACCAGCAGCATCGTCTCACCGTCAGCGGCATGGATATTCCCGTTGGGCTTAAAAATCCCACAAGCGGAGACTTGTCCGTCATGCTGAACGGCATTTATGCGGCTCAACAACCGCATGTTTTCATTTATAGCGGATGGGAAGTTGAAACAACCGGTAATCCTCTAGCTCATGCTATTTTGCGCGGCGCGTCGAATCCGCTGATTGGAAACGTTCCCAACTATCACTATGAAGATCTGATCAATACCATGGAATACTACATAGAACGAAAACTCGCCAATCCGGCGATTTTGGTGGACACAAGCCATGCCAATTCAGGAAAAAAGTTTGAAGAACAACCCCGCATCGCCAAAGAAATTTTACTGAACCGTAAATTTTCCGACATACTCAGAAAGAGCGTCAAAGGCATCATGATCGAAAGCTACCTCGTTGAAGGAACTCAGAAAATCGGTGACGGGGTTTTCGGTAAGTCGATTACAGATCCTTGCTTGGGCTGGGCTGATTCAGAAAAGCTTATCTACGACATCGCAGACCTTCTTTAATTCGCTGAAAAAGGCTCGTCTGCGGCGTTGCATCCGTCACTCCCTCATGCGGCGTATTTTTCCATACGCCTCTTCGGTCGTTCGGACGCGCCTTGCATTCAAGCCTTTTTGATCGAATTAACTTTCCTTATACCTAAATATTTACGACGGATATTAGGATGAAATTTTTCAATTGCGTAGCGCAACATGGTGCGCGGCATATATTTCGCATTTTTATTCAAAAATCGCTCTAAAGATTTAACATCTCTTTTCCCCGCTTCGCGAAGCATCCACCCGCAGGCTTTATGCATCAAATCTTCTTCATCATTCAGCAATTTTTCACAAAGATCAAAAGTCGTTTTTAAATTGCAATTACGAATAAAATGCCAAGTTGCCACAACCGCGATACGGCGATCCCAGAGCGATGATGCCTCCGCCAACTTAAATAAGAGTCGACGGGATTTATTCTTTAAATAAGCTCCCACAATCGGCGCGGTACTTTGATCCACAAGATCCCAATTGTTAACAAATTTTTTAAAACGGATGTAAAAATCAAATATCTTTTTCTGCTCTGCCTCATCCGATTTACCAAATCGCTTAACAAGAATCAAAAGCGCCAAAAGCCGTTCTTCATGTATGGGCGATTGAATAAGCGCGGCAATATCCGAGAAAGATAAACAGGAAGTTCGCGGCAAAAGACTTCGAACCTGAGGAACCGTAACACCGACAAAGCGGTCACCCTCTCCGTATTGCCCAACTCCGCATTTAAAAAAGGATGTCAGAATTTTTTGCTTTGCCGGCGAAGCAAGTCCGCGAAGCTTTTTTCGAACTTGAATCAGAGAAAGCATGGGTGAATTGCAATGGGATCGCAGATGCAGAGTCAAAACGACTAGCGGATCATCTGGGAGAATTTCCCCCACGGAAACAATCTCCCCGGACATTCTGTTACTGCGCCCGGCACGCCCCCGTGCGGCATCACACGATTATGGGAAATATTGTAAGCGGATCTCAGTTTACGGACTAAAAAGGCCAGCGCTTCCAACTGATTGTCATAAACATAGTTTTGGCTGTAATTTCCGACAATCGAACACCCGATCGCGACAGGATTCATATTGCTGGCTTTGGTGTGCGCGCCGTCTTCCTGGTTATACCAACGCGGCCCCGGCTCGATTAATCCTAAGCGCTGATTATTTTTTGAACCGTTTCCCACAAGAAAATGATACCCAAGACTGTGATATCCGCGTGACTTATGAAAACGGTCAATCGACATCATATCGCCCATATCCGATGCGGTGTGGTGAATAATAATGTATTTCCATTTATTGTTGCGATAAAGCGGCACTTGATCAAAAGTGAAAGACGGCATCGGCGGATGGGTTTCGGGGAGAATCAAAGTCGTTCCTTTGGGAACGTTGGTGACATCCGAAATACTATTCATCTGAATAATCTGTTCAATGGGAACATCGTACATTTTGCTGACACGCCAAACAGTTTCACCCTGCGAAAGAACATGCGCGACTAAACCATTCCCCAACGGACCGCCGCGTATAGCGGAAGGCGGTCTCCGTAAAACACGTCCGCCGGAAGGCCCTGTCTCAGTAGTACACCCTGGAAGCATCAGCCCCAAAGCGGCTGCGCCTATCCATTTCAAAAAATTACGGCGGGAATCATCCCGAGCCGGAGCCAAAGCGGGAGCGGAATTTAAAGGCAAAGGATCGGAATGATGATGATTCGGATTATTGCAAATTTCACACATGGTTTAGAGTCCCAAAAATCACTTTTGCTTAAAAAACAAGAAGAAAACAACCTCTGAAGTTATCGGCTAGCCCCAAAGAAGCTTAACCCCGTAAACAGTCTACTCCGACTGTCAAATTCATGCCTGGCGTTTATTTACGCCTCAGCTTTTCAAAAAACCGCTTCAAATACCAGCTGAGAATAAGTGTCGCCAAAATACCAACCGCCAACAATCCCCATTCCAAAGGGCTTTTTTCACGCCCTGCCGCTTGCCCTCCCGTTAAATGCCCTACCCACGCATAAACCGAAGCAGAAGGAATCGTTCCCACAAAAGCAGTCATACCATACAGCCAGGCACGAATCGGAGTCGCTCCAAAAAAATAATTTCCGATTGAAAAAGGAAAGATTGGCGTCAACCGTGCGAGAACAGCTATTTTCCAGCCTTCCTTTCTGACGGCTTCGTCCAATAATTGAAACTGCGCGTTTTTCTCTGATTTTTTGCGCACCCATGCCCGCAAACCATAACGCCCGATTAAAAGCGCCATCACTGATCCTAAACTATTTCCAAGCAAGCATAAAAAAACCGCCAGAGGAAAAGGGAATAAAGCGCCGGACGCTAAAGTTAAAACTACGGAGGGGAAAAATAAAAGACAGCTTAAAATATAAATTCCCAGAAACGCGGGCGGAGCCCAAAAACCTAAACTTTTAACCGCGGACAGAATAGCTTCAAAGAAACCTGATTTCTTGGCCCAAATCGCGAAAGCAACAACCCCCGCCAGCACGCACACCCGCAAAACTATTTTCACTTGCTTCATGGTTTCTCCGCGATAAATACTGCCCGTTTTGGCGCGGGATAATCTTCGATCGTTTTCGTAATGTCCGAAGAATTCAAAAAATCATCCAGTGATTCAAACGTCATCCATTCCGTTTTACGCTGCTCTTCAAGCGTCGTCACGGAAACATCCACGCATCGGGCATTCTGAAAACCAGCTTGTTGAAGCCATGATTCCGCGGCCAAGCAAGAAGGAACATGCCAAACGTTACGCATTTTCGCGTAACGTTCTGTGGGCTTGAGCACATCTTCTTTACCGCCGTCGATCACCAGCGTCTCAAGCACAACTTGCCCGCCCGGACGCAAAAAATCATTCAATCTTTTCAAATGTTCCAAAGGATCACGACGATGATACAAAAGCCCCATAGAAAAAACTGTATCAACCCCGTTTAGGTTCGCAGGCAACTCTTCAACGCCAAGAGGCAACACCATAGTCTTTGAGCTTTGAATATATTTTTGCATAACTTGAAACTGAAAAAAATAAAGCCATGAGGGATCAACACCCAAAGCCAAGCGGGCGCCCTCACCGAGCATACGCCAAAGATAATACCCATTTCCACAGCCAAGATCGAGAATGAGCCTATCTTTTAAAGGCTGAATTGATTTTTGAATACGCTCCCACTTCAAATCGGAACGCCACTCGGTATCAATCAACGTGCCAAATAGCTCAAAAGGTCCCTTGCGCCATGGGTGAAACTTCATCAAAATTTCGGGCAAGCGGCGTTCTAATTTCAAATCAGAAAGCTGCCCGATCAAAATCGCGTTTCGATTTAAATCAATTTGAGAAGGAACAACCTCTGGTAACTCAGCAAAAGCCCTGCTCCATTTTTCAAAGTCGCCTTGCCCGGGGTTTTCAATTTTTTGCTCGGCAAGCTTTTTCAGTTCGCCTGCATATTGAGCCAGTGATGTCGCTGACAAAGCCTGAAAAAAAAGATCGAAATTCATTTAACCGCAATAATCGAGGCAAAATTAAAACACCGAAACCACAAGTATATTTTTGAAAAACCGGCCTGCTTTAACCGTTCTTCATGGACCCGTAAAGTTTCAGGAATGAGTACTTTTTCTAGCGCGGTTCTCTTCTGGCTTATTTCCAAGTCGGAATACCCTTGAGCTTTCTTAAACTCTTCATGCAATTTCCGCTGGGTTTCCCGTTCAGCTTTAGTTTCAAAATCAACTTTTTCGGATAAAACCAGCGCTCCGCCGGAATTAAGTCCCGCATAAATTTTCTTTAAAAGAGTGAGGCGGTTTGCCTTGGATATAAACTGCAAAACAAAATTAAGCATCACAAAGGACGCGTTTTTGATTCCGGCTGACTCCGCTTTGCCGCAGTCAAGCAAAACACTTGCTTTGTATTTGCCGCGCAGATTCTTTTTTGCTTTAGATAACATCGCCGCGGAAGGATCAAGCGCAATCAGTTCATAAGCTTGATCCGGAACCGCATTCAACACCGCCCGTGAAGCCGCTCCTAACGAGCAGCCTAAATCATAAACACGTGTGCGAGGCTTAACAAACTGAGCGGCTAGCACGCCGCACATATGAACAATGTCGGAATAGCCCGGCACCGAGCGGCTGATCATGTCGTCAAAAACATTGGCAACTTTTTGATCAAAGACAAACTTGGAGATTTTCTTGCGCGGCTTGGAGTAAATTTTATCTTTCATAAAATATTTCGGCAGGTCAGGCTAGGCCTGACTCCTTTTACTACCCTCCCACCACTTTGCCGATGAGTGAAAAAACCATGATTCAAATGCGAGTTCCGCAGGCCAAAGGCCGAGGACTGTCTGAGCATTGAATCATGGTTTAAAGCGAATCTTAGGAACGAAATTTTTTGTTTTGTCCAGCGAGCTCAACAAGTAATTTGCACGGCGCGAAACGCGAACCGTATTGTTTTTCAAACGCCTGCAAATCTTCCACAATTGAAGCCAAGCCGACCGTATCAGCATAATCCATCAATCCTCCGCGGAAAGGCGGAAAACCCGTGCCAAAGATCATGCCCACATCCACAGTCTCAGCCGAGTCAATCACCTTTTCTTCGAGGCAACGCGCGGCTTCATTCACCATGATATACATCATGCGCTTCAAAGCGGTTTCATCGGAAATGCCACTCTTCGCGGTAAACGGAATTTCAGGATTGCGATATTTTTTATCTTTGTCATAAAGATAAAAACCTTTGCCGCCTTTTTTACCCAAAAGTTTTTTCTGATAAGCAGACTCAAGAATCGAAGCAACCTTCATGCGCTCACCAAAAGCATCTTGCAGAATGTGCGCAACTTTGTAACCGACATCAATTCCAACCTGATCAACCAACTCCACCGGTCCCATCGGCATACCAAACTGCGTCGCAATACGGTCAATCGCTTCGGGATCTAAACCCTCTTCCATTAAAAGCGCGGCTTCATTCAAATATGGAAGTAATAACCGGTTGACTAAAAATCCGGGCTTATCTTCCGTTACAATCACGGTTTTTCCGAGCTTGCGTGAAAAAGCAATCGTCTTATCAAGAGTTTCATCCGAAGTTTGCTCGGCGCGAATCACTTCCACCAAAGGCATGCGGTTCACGGGGTTAAAGAAATGCAGCCCCACCACGCGTGATGGATTCTCACAACCCGCGGCCATTTGAGTTACGGGTAAAGACGAAGTATTCGAAGCCAAGATTGTGTTTTTGCCCACAACCGAAGCTAATTCTTTAAAAACCTTCTTTTTAATATCTAAATTTTCAACCACGGCTTCAATCACAACATCCGCACTTTTAATACCGTCATAGGTTAAGCCTGTTGAAATTAAATTCATTTGGCGCGTCATGTCATGCGGCTTAAGCTTACGGCGCTTTAAAGACGCCTTAAACAGACCATAAGCTTCTTTCAAAGCTCCGCCCAAAGCTTTGGTATCAATATCCTTCACACGCACGGGAATATTTTTTGAGCTAACTAAATGCGCGATACCGCCGCCCATCACACCAGCCCCGATCACTCCAACTTTATTAACCTGAAATGATCCCGCCGGTTGCGCCTTTGGAGCAGAGGCATTTTTAACACTGCTCCACCCCTTCTTTTTGTAGCGCTCACTCAAAAAGAAAACACGAATACATGCTTTGGATACCGCCGTGGCTCCCAACTTAGAAAATGCGTGACTTTCCTCTTTGTAAACCTGCGCGCCGGTTTTACCGTAAGTTGATTGAATGAGTTTAATAATTTCAAACGGCGCGGGATAAAAACCTTTGGTTTTCTTAAGCACATCTTTACGAGCCTGGCTGAAAACAAAATCCCGCCCGAAGGAAGTACCTTCAAGCAACTTATCCTGCAATGATTGTTTTCGTTCAGGGTGATGAATTCCGCCCAATACTTTGGCATATTGAATGGCATCCTGCAAAAGAGTTTGCTCATAAAAAAGTTTATCAACCAAACCTTTTTTAAAAGCGTCTTGCGCGCCCACGATTGATCCGCCCAAAATCAGCGGTAAAGACTTTAAAAGGCCGATCAATTTCGGCAAACGAATGCTTCCGCCAAAGCCGGGCAAAATTCCGAGATTCACTTCAGGTAATCCGATTTTAACCGAATCCGAAAAGCTTGCTACGCGATACCAGCACGAAAGAGCAAGCTCAAAACCGCCGCCCAGACAAGCACCATTAATGACGCAAATCGTGGCATAGGGCAGATCTTCTATTTTTTGAAAAACGACTTTTCCTCTTTCCGCGGCTTGAAACGCGTCATCGGGCGTGGAAATTTTTTCGATCTCATTGATATCGGCGCCCGCAATAAAAATTTTCTTCTTCGCGCTCGCAAAAAGCAACGCGCGTAAGTCCGTACGTGTTTTCAGCGCGTCCAGCTGCTTATCTAACTGCTCCAAGTGGACGCTTGTCAGCACGTTCACTTCGGAATCGGGGTGATCCATGGTTAAAATGCCGATGCCATCCTCAACCGTGAGCTTCCAAGCATTCGATTCAGACCTGAGGCCAGAGGCCGAAGCCCCGAGATTTGCATTTGTCATAGCTTTTATTCCCCTTTAAATTCGAAAAAATCTTTGCAAACGCTCAAAATAATTTGAAAGGTTTGGTTCTTACGCGAGCTTTATCGAGCGTAAAAATTAAACACCGCAGCGTTCGAGCAGGACGGCGCCGCCCTGTCCGCCGCCGATACACAGCGACACAATCGCACGTTTCGCGTTTCTGCGTTTCAATTCTTTGAGCGCGGTTAAAATCAAACGAGCGCCACTGACACCCACGGGATGTCCGAGCGCAATACCGCCGCCATTCACGTTCAACTTTTCCAAAGGAATCTCTCCCAAGGCCTCTGTGCGGCCCAAAAATTGCTGAGCGAACGATTTTGATTTCACCGCTTCAAGACAGGCCAAAACCTGCGCGGAAAAAGCTTCGTTGATTTCAAAAAGATCCACCGACTTTAAGTCAACACCCGTACGCTTCATTAAGCGGTCAATCGCAAAAACAGGTCCCATGCCCATTTCCGCAGGTTCGCAACCGGCATAGTCATAACCCACAATGCGGCCCATAATTTCAAGCCCAAGTGCTTTTGCTTTTTCTTCAGTGGTTACAATGAGCATACAAGCGCCATCCGTAATTTGCGATGAGTTGCCGGCCGTAACCGATCCCGTGTTTCTTTCAAACGCGGGCTTCAGTTTGGCAAGCTGGTCTATCGTTTGATTTTCACGCGCGCCGTTATCGTCCTGAACCGCATCCGTGAATTTGGGCGGAAGCAAAATAGGCATAATCTCTTCACGCAATCTTTCGCGCGCGGCAATCGTTTTATTATTGCTCGCCAAAGCAAAGTCATCCTGCGCTTTACGGGAGATTGCAAATTTCTTGGCTAATACTTCGGCCGTTTGTCCCATATTTAATCCGCAAACAGGGTCACTCAGACCCAACATCAATCCCGCAACGGGTGAAAAATGTTTTGGACGAAACTCAGCGATCACCTGTAGTTTTTGTACAAGCGTCTTCGCGCGCCCGAGCTTCATAAAAATCGCTTGGGCTTCTTTGGAAAAGAAAAGCGGAACATTCGACATCGATTCCGCGCCGCCCGCGATGACAACTTCGTCTTGACCTGCAATAATTTTTTCATACGCGCTGGTCACAGCTTCAAAACCGGAGGCGCAATTGCGGTGCACGGTATAAGCTTTTTTATCTTTGGGAATACCGCCGAGCAACGCGATCACGCGCGCGACATTCGCGGCATTGGCAGGTTGCCCGACACAGCCGACGATCACTTCATCTACAACGGCAGGATTAAGACCGGTTCTTTCAACTAATTCACGCAAGCACCAAGCGCCTAACTGTTCCGCTCCGACGGAGTCAAAAAGAGACCATGCCTTGATAAAAGGTGTGCGCAAACCGCCCGCAATAACAATATTTTGAGTCATTTGTAATGTTTCCTCTGTGCTCAAGGCACACCCGTAATGAAAATGATAACAGCCCTATTATAACGGCGTTTGGGGTCAAAAACTTGCGCTGTTTCGAAATTAGGCCAGCAAACGATGTTCTTTGAGCATACATTTATTCATGACAACCTTAAGCCCTGCCGCCCGCGCCCGGTCAGCCGATTCATTATGCACAATACCTTCTTGCATCCAAATGACCTTAGCACCAACATAAATAGCTTCATCCACAATCTTGGGGACATCCGTCGGCTTACGGAAAATATCCACGATCTCCACTCCGCCAGGAATAGAACGTAAATCCGAATAGCTTTTGATCCCTTTCCATTCTTGAATCATGGGATTCACGGGAATCACGGTGTAGCCATGATTTTGTAGGTATTCCGCGACATGATAGCTGGGGCGATCCTGCTTATCAGAAAGCCCAACGACTGCCACGCGTTTGTAATTTTTTAAAATGGCTTTAATTTCGTCCGTGGTCGCATTGGCTTTGGGAAACTCACATTCTTGATTCATTTTAAACCTTGGGCTTCCAAGAGCATGCCGTATTCACGGACACTTCTTTTTTCTGATTCCATGGCATTTTTGCTAAGAGAAGTGCCCCGCCGCAAAAACCGGTTAAGCCCGCGACCATAAGCCCCAATCCAAAAAACCCCGAAAGAAGAAAAAAATAAGGGCTCACAAAGTAACCGAGCAAACTTCCCATGAGGACAAGTGTTCCGACTAACAATAAAACCTGCCGATCAAGGGGAATAAAGCATTTTCCGGATCCGCCCATGCCGCAACCGGATTCAGTCCACGCACTAATCCCACCCTCTAGGTTGTAAACTTCCAAGGAAGGATCTTCCGCAAGGAGCTTATCGCAAGCCATTTGCCCGCGCTTACCGGCCTGGCAATGCACAACCACTTTCTTCCCGGCGATATCTCCCAACTTGTATTTAGTAAAAGTAGAAAGCGGTACAAGCCTCGCTCCCGGAATATTTTGCGCGGCATGCTCCGCAGGTTCACGGACATCCACGAGCACCGCTTCGCCTTTCGCCAACCATTCTTTTAAAGTCGCCGCATTCACAGTCTTCATAATTCTCCCTTTATTCCACGCAATAGATACGATGCCATTGGTGCTTTTGAACAATTTGAAACAGTCAAAACCGCTTAAACCCTTCAAGTAAAAAAGCCGAGAAGGAATACCTTCTCGGCTTTTAAATCAATAT
>DDUN01000077.1 GCA_002344825.1 Candidatus Multiplicimicrobium inquinatum
TCGGTTCATAATTCTGTCTTGCTCTGCGAAGGAAGCCTTCCGCGGATGAACGCGGCTTTCCTTTCGCCTCACTCGCAAGAATTACTCCCTTCACTTCGCATGTTTCTCAACATTGGCTTGCTGAGCAAAGGAGAGCCTTTTCTATTTCCCGTCCTGATTTGTTCTTTTGGAGTCTGCGGTGCTGAAGTAGAAAGTCTTGGCTTTTCAAGTTGAGATACCGCTTGAGCGGAGAGACTCGACTTGAATAAGCTTAGACTTTCACGAAGCCGAAAGAGCAGCCGACAAAAAACAAACAGGACACGGCCCGACCGGCCCGAGGTCAAAGCCGTCCGCAGGACAAATAGCCGCGCGGCGTTTGAGCCCATCACTTTTTAAAAAAATTAAAGAAGATTCTTGCTTCATTTTGATCGTTGTAATCCGCGTATCAATCACGCACTCTTTCTGTAGGCCGAGCGGTTTAACCAAGCCTTGCTGAAAGCGCTTGACCACTTTATATGAGCATAGCGTTAAGGATAAACACAGAATGATTCAAAAAATATTGGTCGCGGATGATGCGCCTGAAACCATAAACGAGTTCGCGGATGTTTTACGCCACTACGGGTTTGAGGTTGTTACTGCGCGGAATGTCGATGAATTTGAAAAAGTTTTTTTTAGAACCAATCCCGATTTGATTCTCATGGAAACTTTTTTCGGCGAAAGATCCGGGCCTGATGTTTATGACCGTGTGATGAAACTGGCAGGAGCTCCGCAAACCCCCGTTATTTTTCTGGCCGGAAAACTTGAGGGCACAAAAGAATCCCCCCTGGTGCGCGGAAGGCAGGTTGCTTTGTACCTGAAGCCTCTCAGCGCCCATCGGATTGTAGCGGATCTGCGCATGGCTTTTTCCGATTCTCTCTCCCGTCCCGCCTGATTTTAGAACTAGTTTTAGCCTGTGGTTGAGCACGCCGCTCTGTGCTATACTTCGCTCTTATGTTTAGCGATAAATTGATCCCTCAGGACATCATTAATGAACTGCAAAAAGCGACCGAAGCCCAGCTTCCGCTTTTAAAGCCCGCGGCCGAAACTTGGCAGCCGACCGACCTTCTGCCTGATTTTGCGGGCAAAAACTGGAAGGACGAAGTGGCGGAGTTTCAAAAAGAAGCCGCCCAGATTCCGGATGAAGCCCTTGCTTGTTTGGTGGGCAATATGATTACCGAAGAAGCTTTGCCGTCCTATCAGACTTGGCTGAATCGCCACATGGAATTTCGCGATGAAAGCGGCACTGACACCAGCCCTTGGGCGAAATGGACTCGCGCCTGGTCGGCCGAAGAAAACCGCCACGGCGATGTTTTAAACCGTTATCTTTATTTAACCGGCCGCGTGAATATGCATTCGATTGAAATTACAATTCACAATTTAATCCGTAACGGCTTTAATCTTGGCTCAGGCAACCATGTTTACAAGTCGATTGTGTACGCCTCCTTTCAGGAACGTGCTACGCGCGTCTCGCACCGCAATATGGGGCTCTTGGCGCATAAATTCGGCGATAAAAAACTGGGGCGAATCAGCGCTCTCATCGCGGGGGATGAAGCCCGGCACGAACAGGCTTACCAAAATCTTTTCAAGGTTTGCCTTGAATGCGATCCCAGCGGCGCGATGGAAGCGATGGCGGATATGCTGCTTTCCAAAATTGTGATGCCTGCACGCTTGATGGATGACGGAACAGGCCGTGATATTTTCGGAGATTATTCGATCGTGGCGCAAAAACTTGGTATTTATACGACGCGTGATTACGCGGAACTGTTGTTGTTTTTGGTGGAAACATGGAAGCTCGATAAACTTAAAAATTTGTCGGCTCTTGCCAGCGCCGCGCAGGAAAAGATCTGCAAAACCGCTGAAAAATATTTACGTAAATCAGACAGCCTGATGGAAGCCATCCAATCGGTTCAAATCCAGCCTTTTTCCTGGCTCACGCGCCCCGCGCAGTAAGCGAATTTATTTTATGAAAGAAGAAATCACTCAACTCAAGGCACACCTGAACGATCTCGCGGCCAAGCTTCAAGAGATCAGGAGGTATCTTTGACCTCGATGACAAACTGCGCCAAATTGAAGCCCTGAACGAACAAATGGCCGAGCCGACTTTTTGGGATAACCAAGAGAAAGCGAAGCAAATCGTTGATAAGCTGAAAATTCTTAAAAACGTCTATGAGCCGTGGCAAAAAGCGGATCAGGACGCGCGCGATACCCTTGAGCTCGTGGATATGGTTGACGAGAATCAGGAGGACTCTTTTCGTGAAATCCAAGGTGAAGTTGAAAAGCTCGCCAAAGAAGTTGCGGCGGTTGAGTTTCAGAGATTGCTTTCCGAGCCGCGTGACGCGAGCAACGCGATTGTCAATATTAACGCGGGAGCGGGCGGGACGGAGGCTTGCGATTGGACTTCGATGCTTTTACGTCAGTACTTGCGCTGGTGCGAGCGCCGCGGATTTGCCGTCGAAATGATTGATTATAATGAAGGCGATGAAGCCGGTGTCAAAGGCGTGACGCTGACTGTGAGCGGCCCTTACGCGTTTGGTTATTTGAAATCGGAAAGCGGCGTGCATCGGCTTGTTCGTATTTCACCTTTTGATTCAAATAAACGCCGGCATACTTCATTTTCATCGGTCGATGTGATCGCGCAGGTCGCGGAAGATGTTCCGGTTGAAATTAACGAAAAAGACTTGAAGATCGATACCTACCGCGCGGGCGGTAAGGGCGGACAAAACGTCAATAAAATTGAATCTGCCGTGCGCTTGACCCATATTCCCACGGGAATTGTAGTGCAATGCCAAAATCAGCGGTCGCAGATTCAAAATAAAGCTTCCGCGCTTCAGGTTTTAAAATCGCGCATTTATGAGTTTGAGCGCAAGAAAAAGGAAGCCGCGCATTTGGAGGAATATGGCGAAAAGAAAAAAAATGAATGGGGATCGCAAATCCGTTCTTATGTTCTGCACCCGTACAGCATGATCAAGGATTTGAGAACCTTTGAGCAAACCTCCGATACTCAGGGTTTTCTTGACGGAAAAATTGATGCATTTATGGAAGCTTATTTAAAATGGTATGCGGCGGGCTGTCCGGATCGATCGGAAGTTCTCGGCGCGAAACAAGATGATTTGGAGTAATACATGATTGGTTCGATTCTGAAAATGGTTTTGGGTTCCCGTAACGCGCGCGTGGTAAAAGGTTTTCAGCCGCAGGTTGAAAAAATTAACGCGCTGGAACCGGAGTTTCAAAAACTTTCAGATGACGCTTTGCGCGCAAAAACAGCGGAGTTTCGCGGGCGAATCGCAAAAGGCGAAACGACCGACCAGCTTCTGCCGGAAGCTTTCGCTGCCGTGCGCGAGTCTGCGCGCCGAACGCTTAAAATTCGTCATTATGATGTTCAGCTTATCGGCGGCATGGTTTTGCATTCGGGAAAAATCTCTGAAATGTCCACCGGTGAAGGTAAGACATTGGTTGCGACATTGCCGGTTTACCTGAACGCGCTGGAAGGTAAAGGCGTTCATGTCGTTACGGTGAATGATTACTTGGCTCGCCGTGACCGCGAGTGGATGGGGCCGGTTTATGAATTTTTGGGACTGACTGTAGGCGTTATTCAGCATGATATGCGCTATGCCGACCGTCAGGCTGCTTACTCGGCGGACATTACTTACGGAACCAACAACGAATTCGGCTTTGATTATTTGCGCGATAACATGGTGCTTGATTTAGCGCACCGCGTTCAGCGTCCGCTGCATTACGCGATTGTGGATGAAGTGGATTCGATTTTAATTGATGAAGCCCGCACGCCTTTGATTATTTCAGGCCCCGCCGAAGAATCCACCGATAAATACTACAAAGCGTTCCGTGCCGGAAAAATGCTTAAAGGCCATGTGATTGAACAGGATCAATACACGCCCGAATGGAAAGAAAAACTCGAAGAGCTGAAAAAAGAGTACGACTACATCGCTAACGAAAAAAATAAAAATATCAGCATGACCGAGCAGGGCGAAATTAAAGCCGCCAAAATGATGGGGGTGGATAATTTACATGACCTTGAAACGGTGGATGAGCGTCATCAGGTGATTACGGCCTTACGCGCCAAAGAATTTTTCAAGCTGGACGTGGATTACGTGGTGAAGGATCAGGAAATCATTATTGTCGATGAATTCACGGGCCGTCTCATGCCGGGACGCCGTTTTTCTGATGGTTTGCATCAGGCGCTTGAAGCCAAAGAGGGCGTTGAAATCCGCCGTGAAAATCAAACGCTCGCGACGGTGACGTTTCAGAATTATTTCCGCATGTATAAGAAGCTTTCAGGTATGACCGGAACCGCCATGACGGAAGCGGCGGAATTCGACAAAATTTATAAGCTCGATGTGATCACGATTCCAACCAACCGCGATTGCGTGCGCAAAGACGAAAACGATTCGATTTACCGCACGAAAAAAGAAAAATTTGACGCGGTCATTGAACGCATTACCGAAGAGCATAAAAATGGCCGCCCTGTTTTAGTGGGCACCATTTCGATTGAAACTTCCGAATATCTCAGCACGCTTCTGAAGAAGCGCAATTTGGTGCATACGGTTTTGAACGCGAAGTATCATGAAAAAGAAGCTGAAATTATTGCGCGCGCAGGACAGCCCGCCGCAATTACGATCGCAACCAATATGGCCGGCCGCGGTACCGATATTGTGCTGGGTGAAGGCATGAAAGAAAAAGGCGGTCTCGCGGTTTTGGGAACCGAGCGCCATGAATCGCGCCGTATTGATAATCAGCTGCGCGGCCGCTGCGCACGTCAGGGTGATCCCGGTGCGTCCAAGTTTTATGTTTCATTGGAAGATGAATTAATGCGCCTTTTCGGTTCGGAGCGCATTTCGATGATGATGCAGCGCCTCGGAATGGAAGAAGGCGATGAGATTCAGCATCCGATGGTGAATAAGACTTTGGAAACCGCCCAAAAACGCGTGGAAGGCCATCATTTTGAAATCCGCAAACATTTGCTTGAGTATGATGACGTGATGAACCGCCAGCGCGAATTGGTTTACTCCGAGCGCGACCGCGTTTTGCGCGCCGAAAAACTCAAAGAGCATTTCTTTGAAATGGCGGATAACGTGATTGAAGATTTGGTTTCCGATTTTATGCATCCTGATAAAGCGGAGCATGAACGCGACCCGCAGGGATTGGCGCAAGGGCTTCAGGATAAATTCGCGGGAAACTTTGACGCGATCATTGAAGAGTATGGACATGAAACCGATTTGCTGCTTGAGAACATTGAAAAACGCGTGCGTGAAATGTTTGAAGAAAGAGAAAAGCAATTCGGCGCCGAGCGGATGCAAATGCTGGTGCAGTATTTGATGCTGCAGGTGATTGACGCGAAGTGGAAAGAGCATCTTTATAACTTGGATCATTTGAAAGACGGTATCGGATTGCGCGCCTACGGACAGCGTGACCCGCTTGTGGAATACAAACGTGAAGCATTTGATCTGTTTGAGGATATGACTTCTTCGATTAAATATGACGTTGCCGCGTTTGTTTTCCGCGTTCAGGGTTTTGATAATGCCCAAACCGCGCGCGCCGAAGCCCCCAGAAAAGTAGAGTATTTACATCCGGAAGCGGATGCTTTACCCGCCGCACCCGCGGCAAGACCGGAATCCGGAGAACCGGGACAAGCGCCCGCGTTTATGCAGAAAGATTCAGCCGCTCAGCCCGTTAAACGGCATGTTGATAAAATTGGCCGTAATGACGTTTGTCCCTGCGGAAGCGGAAAAAAATACAAGAAATGCTGTGGTAAGGAAGATTAAGACCACGAATCAAGAAGCACGAACCAAGAAGGGGCAACCAGGTTCCTGGCCCCTTCTTGGTTCTTTTTTTTCCGGCGTCTTTCTTTCGCTTTGCTATCCCATGGCCAACTTCAGTTGGCTGGCCTGGATTATTCTCACGCCTTTTTTCATGTCTGTCACCCGAGCGCATTCCCGCAGACAAGCGATATTTCTGGGATGGATTTTCGCGCTTTCTTTTTTCGTTTTTTCGCTTCAGTTTCTGGTTCATGTCGCGTTTGCCGCTTGGCCCGCGCTGGCTTTGCTGGAATCGCTTTATGGGTTGATTCTGGGCTTACTCCTTTTTGAAACCCGCCGTTTCTCTTCGGTTGTTTTGCGCGTGCTGTGGATTGTTTCAGTTTGGACGGCGGTTGAATTTTTACGTACCGAAATTCCGGTTTGGGGTTTCGGACTGAATCTTTTGGGACATTCACAAGGCTTTCAGCCCGCCATGATTCAAATTGCATCCGTCGGGGGAGCGTATTTACTGTCGTTTATCATGGCAGGTGTTAACGCTTTGATTCTTGAGGTGATTTGTACAGCGTACAATGTAAATCGTACAACGAGGGATCGATTTGTACATTGTACTTTGTACGCTTTACTGGCACTCGTAGTTTTGAGTGCCGTCATTTCCTATGGAGTGGTGCGGCTTAATATTGCGGATAAACAATCGGCGCCCACGCTGCGGCTCTCCGTCATTCAGCCTAATATTCCGCAGTCCGTGAAATGGGCGCTGATGGCAAAGCAGGATGTGATCGAAATTCACGAAAATCTGACACAAGTTGCCGCTCTACGTGAGCCCGAAATGATTATTTGGCCTGAGGCTTCTTTCCCGGGGTATTTCAACGCCGATTATGCTTCGGCGAGCATCTTAGAAAAGTTCCGCGCGATGGCGATTCCGGTTTTATTGGGCTCGCCTTATTGGGAATCAGAGACGCGTATTTTTAACAGTGTGATGCTGGTAGACGCGCAGGCGCAAATCACGGCGCGTTATGACAAAATTCGTTTAGTTCCTTTCGGAGAATATGTTCCGTGGAAACTCATTTTAGGATGGCTCGAGCCTTTGGCTTACACGATGGGCGTGGGCGATTTTACCGCGGGAAAATCACAGACATTATTCCGGCTGGCGGAGCATGCTTTTGCCGTTTTGATTTGCTTTGAAGACGTGTTTCCTGATTTGGCGCGGACAGCGGTAAAAAAAGGCGCGCATTTTTTGACGGTTGTAACGAATGACGCTTGGTTCGGAAAAACCGGCGCCCCGTGGCAGCATTTTCAAACCTCCATTTTTCGCGCTGTGGAAAACGGTGTGCCGGTGGTGCGCTCCGGCAATACCG
>DDUN01000076.1 GCA_002344825.1 Candidatus Multiplicimicrobium inquinatum
CGGCTTGTCATAGGCCTTCTCCGCAAGCAGCGGAAAATCTTTCCGCGACTGAAGCGGATTCCAATCGGACGCGGGAGTCATCATTGAAATAGCCCGTCCAGCTTGACTTGCAGCCGGGATTGCATGAGTTTCTTCCATGGCTCAAATGTTACCGATTCCAAAAGATGTTCCACAAAGCCCGACGCGAGCATACGCTCCGCGACGGCACGGCCGATTCCGCGGGACTGCAGATAAAACAAACTATCTTCACTGAGCTGACCGATGGCGGCGCCATGGGAACACTTAACGTCATCGGCATCAATTTCAAGCTGAGGTTTTGTATCCGCGCGCGCGTCTTTAGAGACAAGCAATGTTTTGTGGACTTGCTGCGCATCCGTTTTCTGGGCTTCGGGACGGACTTTAACGCAGCCGCCGAAAACGCTGCGTGCCGAACCTCCGAGCAAATTACGGTAAGACTGCGTACTGGAAGCTTTCGGCACGGCATGATCCATCAAAACCTGCGTATCAAAATGCTGTTCTCCCGCACCCGCGGCAATTCCGCTCAAATCACATTTCGCGTCCGCGCCATTCAATAAAATTGAAATTTCATTGCGCGAAACTTGGGCGCCGCATTCAAAATCAAGCCTTTGATACCGGCTGGCTTCATTCAGCCGTGCGTGGGACGACGACCGAAGCCAGTCGCCGGTACCGCCATCCTGAAAACGATATTGGCTAAGCGAGGCCCCTTGCGCCAGCTGAATCTGAAATTCATGGTTGCTGAAAACCTTTTTAGCGGAAAATGAATCGTGCCACTCAAGGACAGTCAGCGCTGAGTTTTTTCCCATCGAAATCCAATGCCGAAGCTGAACCGTCGTTCCGGACGAGTCTTCATCCTGAAAGAAATAAACCAACAACGGCACAGATGCCCGTGCCTCATCCCGGACATGCAGCCAAACGCCGTCCTGAAACAAAGCTGCGTTCATGGCGGCAAATCCGCCAGCTTGTTCGGGATCGATCTGAATTGTGTTCGGGCGATGCACAGCCAGCTCCTTCACGCTTGAAAAGTCAGCCGTACCTTCCAAAGGCTTGAGATCGGAAATCTGAGGCATAAACCAGCCGTTGATAAAAATCAAACGCGCGCAATCTCTGAAAGGCTGAAGCTGCGTCTGAAGATGTGAAATTGTTTTCGCGTTGGGCTTCGGCGAAGCGGGACGGACAAAATCCGTCATAGCCGAAATCGAAGAAACCGGGGTGTAGCGCCATGATTCGCTCTTCAAACTGGGAAAACCCGTAGCTTCAAAACGTTCCCAAGCCTTTGAACGCAACTCTTTCAAAGCATCAAGCTCACGGACCTCGCTCCACAGCTTTTCATTCCAAATTGTTTTTGTTTCCATAAATTAACTCAAAAGGAAATCGCAAAGCGATTTCTCCGTTTATTACTCCACCACCCATCGGGCGGATAAGTATCGCAAGGCAAACTTTTTTAAATGCGAGTTCTGCGCCGTAAGGACGCAGCTGTCTGAGCAGGTAAAAAAGTTTGTTGAAGCGTTACTTCTACTCTACTTCGCCGCCGCCTCTCGTATCCAATCGTAACCCTTCGACTCTAATTCCAATGCAAGCGACTTATCGCCCGACTTCACAATTTTTCCGTCCATCAAAACATGCACAAAATCAGGCTGAATGTAACTGAGCAAACGCTGATAATGCGTCACCAAAACAAAAGCCCGCTCCGGCGAACGCAAAAGATTCACGCCTTCAGAAACGGTTTTCAGTGCGTCAATATCCAAACCGGAATCCGTCTCATCCAAAAGTCCAAGTTTGGGCTCAAGCATATCCATCTGCAAAATTTCATTACGCTTTTTTTCTCCGCCCGAAAAACCTTCATTCACCGGACGGCTTAAAAAAGCACTGTCCATTTCCAAAGCTTTCATTTTCTCGCGCGCCAATTTCAAAAACTCCGCCGCATCCAATTCCTTTTCACCGTTGGCGAGGCGTTTTTCATTCACCGCGGCGCGCAAAAAATAAGAATTACTGATCCCCGGAATATCCACGGGATATTAAACCGCGAGAAACACGCCGGCACGCGCGCGTTCTTCCACATTAAGATCAAAAAGATTTTTACCGAAATAAGTCACGGTACCCTGAGTGACTTCATAAGCCGGATGCCCCGCCAAAACGCGAGAAAGTGTGCTTTTGCCGGATCCATTGGGCCCCATGATGGCGTGAACTTCGCCCGCTTTAACGGACAAATTAATCCCCTTCAAAATCTCAACCTCATTCACCGACGCGTATAAATTTTTGATTTCTAACATTTTTTCCTCTTTTAAATATTTCAAAAGAAAACGCAACGCGTTTTTCCTTTTACCAGCCTAAAACCCCACCCAAGCTGCGGAAGGATTCTTTTAAATCTTCTTCAGACGAGTTCCGCAGCGAAGCGAGGACTGTCTGAGTATGAAGAAGATTAAAAAGATCGAATCAACCTACGCTTCCTTCTAAACTTACATTCAGAAGCTTCGCAGCTTCCACCGCAAACTCCATGGGAAGTTCTTTAAATACTTCTTTGCAAAACCCGTTCACGATCATCGAAACCGCGTTTTCCGCTCCAATGCCGCGCGCCTGACAATAAAACAATTGGTCTTCGCTGATCTTAGAAGTCGTTGCTTCATGTTCCACCTGCGCAGAATTGTTTTCGACTTCAATGTACGGGAACGTATTTGCCGCACACTCATGACCGATTAAAAGCGAATCGCATTGCGTGTAATTGCGCGCACCTTCGGCTTTCGGCAGAATTTTCACCAATCCGCGGTAAGTGTTTTTACCGTAACGCGCGGAAATGCCTTTGGAAATAATCGTGCTCTTCGTATTTTTTCCGATATGAATCATTTTTGTTCCGGTGTCCGCCTGCTGATGATGATTCGTAAGCGCCACGGAATAAAACTCTCCCACCGAGTTATCGCCCTGCAAAATACAGCTCGGGTATTTCCAGGTAATCGCCGAACCCGTTTCAACCTGCGTCCATGAAATCTTCGAATTTTCGCCCGCGCACTTTCCGCGTTTCGTCACAAAATTATAAATTCCGCCCTTGCCTTCACGCCCGCCGGTATACCAATTCTGAACCGTGGAGTATTTAATCTGAGCATTTTTATGCGCTACAAGCTCCACCACCGCGGCATGCAATTGATTGCGATCGCGCATGGGCGCGGTACATCCTTCGAGATAAGAAACATGCGAACCTTCTTCGGCAACAATCAGAGTTCTTTCAAATTGCCCCGTTTCAGCGGCATTGATGCGGAAATAAGTAGAAAGCTCCATCGGGCAGCGCACACCTTTGGGAATGTAAACAAAAGATCCGTCGCTGAATACCGCGGCGTTCAAAGCGGCAAAAAAATTATCGCTGACAGGAACAACCGAACCAAGATACTGCTTGATCAAATCAGGATGTTCTTTTACCGCCTCCGAAAAAGAACAAAAAATAACACCCGCCTTTTTCAGCGTATCTTTGAAAGTGGTCGCGACGGAAACGCTGTCAAACACCGCGTCAACAGCCACACCGGCGAGACGGCTTTGCTCTTCCAAAGGAATGCCCAGTTTCTTGTAAGTTTCGAGAAGCTCCGGATCGACTTCATCCAAGCTTTTGGGTCCGTCTTTCGCGTTTTTTGGCGCGGAATAATAAATGATGTCCTGATAATCAATTTTTGGGTATTTCACATTCTGCCAATGCGGCTCTTCCATGCGCTTCCAGGTTTGAAACGCTTTGAGCCGCCATTCCAACATCCATGCGGGTTCATTTTTCTTGGCGGAAATCGCGCGCACCACATCTTCGCTCAAACCTTTGGGCAAAGCATCCGCGTCGATTTTGGTGACAAAACCGTATTGATAATCCTGGCTGATGAAATCGTCGGGTGTTTTTTTCATACGGCTGTTTTCAATCTAGGTTCCAAATGCACGTCAAATAATTCGAGCTGATTATCCGCGATCATCTTGAGCGTCACTTTGTCATAAAGCATTCCCAATGTTTTTTGGGTTAAATGCCACACCGGTTTTAATCCGCAAAGTTCATGGTGCGTGCAGGTAATATTTTTACGGACATCCGGCTCACAAAACACATCAAACAATCCGCCTTCCAGCGCGCTGATAATGTCTTTCAGGTTAATTTGTTCAGGCGCGCGTGTAAGAACATAGCCACCCTGCGCTCCCTGCTTGGAAGCAACAATGCCCGCGATACGAAGCGATTGCAAAATCTTTTCGATATAGGCGGAAGGATACTGCTCATCGCGCACAATGTCTTTTACGGTCACCGGATTAAGCGACCCATTGCGCACCATGTACACCAGGCAAACCAAACCATATTCTGTTTTTGTCGTAAAACGCATCTTGCTTTAATTTATGTCGGACTAAAAGA
>DDUN01000027.1 GCA_002344825.1 Candidatus Multiplicimicrobium inquinatum
CCGCCGAAGTTTTTCCCCATTTATCGTAATAATTAAACCGCGGTCCCGTTGTAATGACCCGCATGCGATCGTAAAAAAGTTTGCTATCGCCCGCATTGGTTTTATTGTTTTTAATTTCAAACTGCAGGTTCCAGTCGAGCTGTGCTTTTTCATTTCTCCAGATTCTCTGGCGAACCCCCGGGATCAGACTAAAAGAGTGGCTGTTGATATTCAATGAGCGGAATTCTCTCTGCAGCTGGCTTTCAAAAACAGACGCGTCAAAATAAAAAGCAGTTCCGGTTTCACGGTGAGGAAATACATAGCTGAAAAGCCCGCCCGTAACAGCACCCTGCTCTGCCATGACGAGACTGCTCCGGAACGTATCTCCAAAGCCGAGCAGATTATCGTGCGAAAGATGCAGAATATGGCGCGCGCGATGCGTATATTTTGAACCTAGATTATTGAACTCGTAAGACGCATGCAGCGGAAAAGATCCTTTAACACTGACAATAAGAACGCCCTCTTCTTTCCCCAGAGAAAGCTGAACACGCGCATCGGGCATTCCGTTTTCAAGATAGAAATTGCTGAAAATAGTTTCAATCTTCTGCAGCTTAGAAGCGGAAAACTTTTTGCCGATCAACCCCTGCTCAATCATATCCTGCTGTTCCTGATCTAAACCAACCTGTCCTTTAAAAATCACTTTTTTAACAGTAATGATTTTCACCGAAGATGCAGTCTCAAAAGCGTTTGCCGGCTTTTGGCGGCTGGTTTCTGCTTGATTGGCCTGCGCCGCGGTTTCACGCTGAATTTCAGACTCCTGATCTGCGGCAAATAAAGCCTGTCCGGAGCTTAGAAATATTATGGCAAGAATCAGCATCGAATATTTTTTAAACTGCATGGAATTGCTCTTTCTGAGGTTCAGTTTGAATTTTGAAATCAAATCGAATTTCACGATGATCCGGCTATTTTTGTACCGCTATCAGAGGAAGAAGCCCCCACTCCCGACCCCATAGACTCTGCCATCTCTGCCGTGACCGCACCGATCAATCCAATTATTTTCTGAGTTTTAACCGCCATAAGCGTCGGCATCGTAATAACGGAACCGGCAGTAGGTTCAGGATTACTATAATATTTTCCGTTGGAATAAGATCCCTTGCTCTCCGGCGGCAAATCCGCAGTAATTTGCTGTTTTTGCTGCTCGCTGATCGCATCATTCATGCCGCCGCTGCCGTTGCATTGCGGATCACTGGGCGCGCAATAGGCAAAGGCCTTACCGCTCAAACCTAAAAATCCGGCCATAAGCAGCATGGCAAATAAAAGTTTTGATACGGTTGTTTTTGTTTTCATGATTCTGCCTTTCATGCAATTAATTCTGATGAACCTGCACTGCTATCAATTCGCGCCGCTACATTGCTGCTGGAACCGGCTTGCGCGCTGCTGACCGCAGCGACACTTCCGGCACTCTTAAATCCCTGTGTATTATCCTTCGCCGCCGTAGACGCTGCTGATTCCGACTTAGGCAAAGACTGATAATAGGATAATAAATTTTTTCCGGCTGATGAAAGAGAAGTCTGCGGAGAAGCAGATAAAGGAGGGATTTGATCTGTAGTCAAAATATTATAACTTGGCTGAGTAGGCGTGGGTGTCAGCGGCACCGGTGCTGGTGTCGGTGGTACGGGTGCCGGATCACTTGGAACCGTCTCATCAGACTCCAAATTTTCTTCCTCTAACAAATCATCCAGATCACCCAACAAATCATCCGTTGAAACGGCCGGCACCGAACCGGGCTGTCCGTCGGTGCCATTCCCGGTTCCGGGAAGATTGCTCGCGGCGGTCTGAGTAACATTGGAAGGCAATGACGTATTCACATTCGTCCCACCGGAGCCCCCCGAACCACCGCTGTTTCCGCCGCCGCTATAGTCATAATCTCCGCCATACCCATAAACCGTACCTGACGAAATAAGAGCAATCGATAAAACAACTGAAAAAGCGCAGAGAAAGAGTTTTGGTTTAAGCATAAATGCCTCGGTTTCGTTTCACGCTAATGCTAAAAATGCCAATAGATTAACGGCTTAACTCAAAATTTGCTTAACAATCAATGTTTCAGTCGGTATAAAAGAGAAAACCGCCGGGACATAAAGTCCTGACGGTTTTCCGTTTTTATTCAAAGCATTTATCGGTTAATTTCTCCGCTGGTGCTCCACGCCTGCTTTCGCACCGGTATTGTTCACATTTCTTTGGGCCTGATTCACGTCCGAATGCCCGACTCTATTCGCATTTTCGCCGTTGACTCCAAACCTGCCAACCCCATTCACAGAATTTGCTTCAACGTGATTAACGCTATCTATGTTATTCACGTTATAGGTATCGGATCTATACACACCTGCAGCAGCAACGGGGACTCCGGCTCCTGCGGCACCGTAGGTTTGCACGGTGACAGTCTCATCGTTTGCTTCTTCCCTGGCTTTAGCAAAATCCATCAGCCGGTTATATTGCTCAGCCGAAAGCTCGGGTTCTTCCGCAAATGCAAGCGGCGTAAAACTAAAAGCGAAAAAAAACAGAAAACTCATACTCAAAAAAAATTTCATTGTTCCTCCGGGTTGTCTAAAACATAACATTCAATCGCATCTGTGCCTAGCCCTGCTACAAACTGCTATAAACCCATAAGAGGCTGGTATTGTGATTTATTCGCCGAGATCTTGTGTGGCGTTAGCATTCGGCCCGGGGCTTGTGGCGGAGTCTGGAGCTAACCTCTCCCTACGGACGGCGTCCGTTTTTCCGGTTTTCTGGGTTTAGGTTTATGACCACAGCTTATTATCTTTGTTTCTTATGCTAAAATTAAGCATGTTTTCTATTCTTCCATTCCTTAATAACTGCTATAAAAAATTGCTGACTCATCGATATGGGCTCAGTCTGTGCATTTATTTAGGCGCCGCAGCAATCTCTGGAATCGTTTGCGTTTTCTTTATGCATGCTTTTGATTTTGTCTATACCTACCGACTTAACAATGTGCGTGTCGGTTATTGGTGTTGGCTTACTACCCCTTTGCTTTTTCTGGCAGCAGTGGAATTGATTCGTCTTGCTGCTCCATGTGCTGATGGAGCAGGAATCCCTCAAACTATTTTTGCCGCGCAACATCTTAGTGAGTCAAACTTCAAATCATTAAGTCCTCTAATATCTTTCCGAACAATGACCATTAAAATTGCCGCCCTCTTAATCGGTGTATGGGGCGGCGCATCAACTGGACGGGAAGGCCCGAGTGTTCACATCACTGCCTGCCTTTTTTTCGGAATCACATGGGCCTTGCATCGCATTTTGAAATTACCATTTAGTATGCGCTCAGCAATCGTCGGAGGCGCAGCGGCGGGCTTAGCTGCGGCTTTTAACACCCCTTTAGCAGGTGTTACCTTTGCTGTAGAAGAACTTTCTTCGGATTATTTCTCAAGCATAAAGGACATGGTTCTCATGGCAATTATCGTGGCTGGAATAGCCGCAAAAACACTCACGGGAGAATACACCTATTTTGGACATCTCAACACATCAGCTTCAATTTCAATCATAGCAATTTTTTCGGTCGGGCTCGCTAGCGGCTTAGCAGGCACTTTATTTTCCACGCTTTTGATTAAAGGGAAACAAGCGCTGTCAATTCTCAGCGGGTGGCAACGTTATATTTCTATCTTCATTTTAGCCTTAGCAGTGCTTTTCATCGCTATGGTTTCAGGATTGAAAGGTATCATGGGTCCCGGAAATCTAATCGCTCAAAATTATTTACAAGGAGACACTTCCACACCGCCTTTCTTTTTTGCTATCACAAAAGCAGCGGCAACTCTTTTTACCTATTGGTCCGGAATTGCCGGGGGCATTTTTGCTCCGAGCTTGGCCATGGGTTCGGCAGTGGGGGCTTGGACGGCAACATTGCAGCATGCTCCCGTCGCTGCCTGCGCGGCATTGGGAATGGCAGCATTTTTATCGGGTGCGATTCAGGCGCCTATTACATCATTTGTGATTATTTATGAAATGACGGGACATCCGCAACTCTTGCTGCCGATCATGCTTGCTTCGCTTATCGGCTACATGGTCGCAAAAGCTTGCAAAACGCAGCATCTTTATCAGGCTCTCTCAAAATCCTATAACCATTTACTTTCCTCTTCACCGGGCTAATAGATTTGCGGCCGATAGGGCTTAATCCATCAGATCAAAAAGGGATCTCAGAATCGTC
The DNA here is from genome assembly GCA_002344825.1 of Candidatus Multiplicimicrobium inquinatum. Classification (GTDB taxonomy): domain Bacteria; phylum Omnitrophota; class Omnitrophia; order Omnitrophales; family Aquincolibacteriaceae; genus Multiplicimicrobium; species Multiplicimicrobium inquinatum. The sequence goes on from DDUN01000027.1 coordinate 4,199, forward strand.
GTCAGGCCGAACAAAACCGGCGATGTTTGGCAAAATGCTCCCATAATTCGGTAAAGAGTGACGGGCGAAAAGCGCGGCTTATTGACGATGGCGTAAACAGGCTCCCACCGGTGAGGCTTAAATTTAGATTTGAAAGCATCCAGTCCGTTGAAATTGTATAAACTCATTCCTCCAGAATAAAGCCATTTGAATATCATTCGAACCCATGCGGGATTCATCGCATAAGAAAAACCGGCCCGCTGAGAAAGCGGCGCCAGCCCCAAAGTCGCGTGAGTGGAGCCTTCCCTCTGAATCGTCTGCATAACGGTATCAATTAAATGTTCGTTCATGCCTTTGACGGCGCGGCTCGATCGAAAAAGATGCTCAATCAGCCAGCCATTGCGGCCCGCAACCGGCACAAGACTTAAAAAACCGATTAATCTCCCGTTTTTCCGAGCAGAAAAAAATCTTCGCTCGCCGATGTTTTCAAGAATATCGGGATTCAATAAAAACCGGAGCTTGGGGAGCTTTCGTTTTTCGACCCACTCCTTTAAACAAGCTTTATATTCGGGAAGATTTTGAACGGCGGCCGGTGCCGTCTCATCAATCTCAACACCTTGGCGGACGGAATAGCGAATAGTCTCCCGTACAGATGGCTTCGCAGAAAGAACCTCATGCCAGAGCTGTGGATTCCATGCGGGTTGCGCTCCGAGCAAAACAGTCCGGTGACTGGATTCATTTTGAAAGATTTCTTTTAACCAGTCTTCTGCGCCAAAGTAACAAACCCGTTGGCCCTGATTCTTTGCATCTTCTTCAAATTCAGCCGCAGCATGTTTTAAATTAATGGGATTTGTTACGGGAACGCCTCCAACAATACGCATATTTCCATAAAGGACATACCCGGCAGCTGCTTCGCCATCCCGACTAACCCATAAAGTAATGCCGGAATTTAAAATTTGTGAGGAGAAGGAGTTTCTTCCGTATTTAAGAATCAGCCTCTCCGCTTGGGATCGTCGATCTACAAAAGGTGTTTCTATATTTTCTTCAAGCAAAGTCATAGTTTGATTTCATTTTAAAGAAAGACTCAAGATTATACTCAAAACTGTTAATACCCCTGTTTTGGGATATCTAAAAAGAAAAAGCCCGATGTTAAACCTCGATGGCTTCTGGCTTTGCAATGATAGCGGGGCCAGGATTTGGCTCCTTGCGTGTCATGTCCGCTAGTCGCGGCATTCCACTTCAGGTAGCCGCCCGCCACGCAGGGTCTTCGCTCCGGTCAAATCTGACATGAGTCAGTTTTGCCGTCACTCAGCCTTATGAATTGCGCGGCTCCCTTCTGCATCCTGTCTCTCCAGTACCAAATGAAAAAGGCCCAGTGTTTAAACTGGGCCTTTTCATTTGGTAGCGGGGCCAGGATTTGAACCTGGGACCTTTGGGTTATGAGGGGTCGAAACGATTTTTCTGATTTTTGATTATTTTTTATAACTGTTTCTGTGAACATAATTTAAGTGCAAAAGTTTTTGCTGCTGATTTTTCGTTTTTGATGGTTTTTCTGCCTGTTTTGTTCCCAATCTGTTCCCAAAATTTCAGCGCGAATTTTTGTTCTTCGTTGCCGCTGTTTTCTGTCGGTATTTCTTGGTGTTTCCTGGCCGCATTTCCAGCCTCTGAGCGCAACACCCCTCAAAATTTAAGGTCAGAAAATCGTATCAGAATGTTCTATCTGATCATAGAAAATATTTTTAGGGTAAAGCATTAAATTAAAAGCCAACACCCTCTGTCATTCCCGCATGCTTTAGGCGGGAATCCATAATTGTGCAGACACTGTCTGCATTATCTCACTTGTTAGATTCCCCACACACCGTGTGGGATTTTTGATTTTCCGCACACTGTGCGGAAAATCAATCTCGCATCCTGCTCCGCGAAGAGTCGACACCCCAATTCTAGATTGGGTGGAGTTTTTCAAAACCACTTGAAAAACTTAAACCACGTTGAACAAAATCACTTAAACCGCAAGCAGAATGTTTGTAAGAAATTGTAAAGCAATGATGATAATGATTGATATTAGAATCAAATATTTTCCTTAATCTATTGAGCCACTCTGCTTTACCTCCGGGATCTACAATGCTAATTCTCAAGTCATAGGTAGAAATGAACCCCACAAGCTCTTGCAAATGCGGGTCAGCTAAGCTATTTCCAATTACCCATAATTCCTGGGTATTTTTTATAAGTTCTTTTGCCTTATTAAAATGTGATTCATCACAGATATGCTCTTTTTTATCGTGAGGAAGGACCATAAGCGGTGCGCTTACAAAATTTGTATCCCTTATGTCATAGTCATATCGGTTCTTCACCCATCTTCCATTATCTAAAATGCTTTCAGGTCTTAGTAAATGAACCGAATTCAATAAATCGACAACTTCACGTGTACCTTCTGCAGAAAGCACAGCTTCTGGGTCATAAAGAGGCATGTTTTCAATGCCAGCGCAACCGGCTTTTCGCATTGGTTCGTCCAAAATTTTCTTTTCAACCTTTTTCCTCCAGTTAACAGAGCCATGAAGTTTTACATAAAACCACTTATTTTGATGCCCATTATGATTCGGGCCGAGATAATCGTTCCACCCGGTAAAATCCCAATGAAGAAACTCCTTTAAATAATAATCTAAAAGCAAATCATAATTTGTAGTGATCAGTAATATTTTTTTGAACTCTTTCATTGACGAAAAAAGATTAATTAGATTTACATAATTGGTTGCGGCTAATTCGGTCTGAACATATTCAGACATTAAACCTATGTACTCTCTTAAAAAGAATTTAGTCTGATATACTTGCCTTTTTTTATTTGGATCTCCGCTATCAAGGTTTTCTCTAAGAAATTGTTCCAAACCCGGGGCCGAATTCTGCGCATAAAGTTTTCCCACAGCCGATGCTCCTGGGTATTTCCTCAAAGCGTAATTTTTAAATCCATTTAACCTGTCAAAAGCTCCATCTGTATGAAATAAGTTTTGAGTTAAAGGTAATTGTGGTAAAGGATCAGATGCCGTCGAGTATCTTATGTGGCAATCGTGTGAAGCTCCGGCGCCAAATAAAACGGTCAAGGTTTTTTGGTCTTCGCTCATATATGCACTTAGAGGGCACTTTCTATTTTTTTCTGTTCAGCTTTTTCCAGCGCCATGCTGCTAAATAAGCTATGTGGCTAGGCTTTGATATCTGTCCGCAAGAACAATGCACAATAAAAAGGGCTAACGGCGTAATTCGCCCCACGATGTGATAAATCTTTTCTATTTTCGGCATTTTGCCGCAACGCACGCACGGAACTGCTGTTACTTGCTTATTTAAAGTTTCCTGCTCTTGAATACTCTTTTCACTTTCCTTCTCCCGCCACCCGCCAACAACAGGATCATGCTGAAAGGTTAACTCTTTTGGAACAGACTGATCCTCGACAGTTTGCGGCCACAAGCGACTTGAACAGTAAAGCCAAGAATAAGCAGCAAAGGTTGGCAAAAAAACTACAACTGCCATTAAAGATTGTATGCAGACCAATGGATTGCTTTGAGGAAGGGGACGATATTGTCCATATTGAAGAGTTGTAAATGTTGTAACACTAAAATAAATTGCTTCAAAAAATGAGGGGCGCGAACCATCCATTCTTTCAAATCCAACGAAGTAATAACATATCGCATACGTTCCTATCATAAAAATAAGATAGGACAGGAAACGCCAAAGAATATGCCCGAATAGATTTGACGACCAATTAAGTTTAAGCGGAATACTAGAAAAAATTATTACCAACATCAAAATAAGGCTTATCGCTGTTAGCCAAAATAAATACGGAATGAAATGAGTTAAAAGAGCCGCTGAGAAAGCGATAAATGCAAAAATAAAATAAGCTGCATCTAACAAAGCCATACTAACTACACGCATATCTCTCCCTTAATAGAGTCACTCACTGGACCAATGGCTGAAGAACTTCGAGGAATTCAGCAACGAATTTCACATTATCCTCATCAACAGTAATAGGCTGGAAAGCAGGGTTTTCCGGCATTAGCTTTGCCTTGCGGACAACCCCTTCATCGGTATTCTGCCTATAGACTCTCAATCTTTTTACTGTGTAATGCCCACCAGATTCAGGGTCTTCTGAATCGTGGAGCTGAAAAACGGCTATCATGTCATTACGAAGCTGCGGCGCTTTACGTAGAAATAGACAATGTGCGCCATCTGGAATGAGCGGTTCCATGGATCGCCCTACCACCTTGGCGACAAACATGCCTTTTTTCAACGGCCTTGAAGTATTGATTTCAACCCACTCATTGAAATTAGGTCTTTGGTCTTCCCCAAAAGTCCCGGCGGCAATCTCAAGATCAAGTGAAGGAACACAGTTCACATATCTTTCTTCGCGACGCGGAACAATTGAGCGAAAATAAACAACCTCTGAAGCGCTCGTTTCTTTTTTAATACTTGGCTCGTTCCGGCTCGATAGCTTCTCTTTATCCTTTAAGCCTTCTCTCGTATTTTCAGAAATGCTTACCTGGCCATTCATAAGCATCGGGAGAAGCCAATCGCGCGTTTCCATGATAAGCAGATTTTCCTTCGCATGGTTTATTATTAGCTCATAAAGATGACTTGCTTTTGAATTGTATAATTTTAAGATATTCGAGTTTTCACTCGGCATAAGGATTAGCGATTCATCAACTGTGTCTTTATTTATATGAGGTTGTTGCGCTCCCGTCCTCAAGCTAAGTAATCTTGGAATCTCATTTTTTAGATACGGATACAAAAAACAATTTTTAATTTCACCCTTTTCTTTAATACCCACAACAGACTGATTGACACAGGCATCAATCCCCAGAATGGTTGGTCTCAAATGCCGCGTAATAGAAAGCAAAACACTGCCTTTAGGTAATAACTCTGTAGCAGAATGAGAAATTGCTACCTCTGTTATTTTTAACTCAGAAGTCACCACAGGAAAGCTTGCAATCTCTCCAGAGTTTAACCAATTAATACTTCCATCCTGCCAATACTCCTCTACCTTGGTTGAAGGGGTCCCACCCAAAGATGTTTGCAATAAGTCTCCAACTTTGGAAACAACCCACTTATCTGGAATTTCTCTTTTCAGCTCCTCATTCCAAACCATTTTTCCGCCGGAAGATTTGTAAGGTGTACCCTTTTCGTTAGGAAAGTCAAATTGGACAAACCAATAATCGTATAATGTCTTTGCCATTGCTTCTAACTCGGAATTGATTCGGTTGTTTAGTTCGATTTTGGAATCTAATGCAGATAAAACTGATGCGATTTTTTTTTGATACGGAAAATTCGGGATATCAATTTCCATTAAATCAAAGGAATCTAAGTTAATAGTATCGAAAACAGAGCCTTGGCTTCTTTTCTTTATATTTAAAACATAATTTTTTAGGCAGTAATACAAAAAATCATTATCTAAAATTCCGCTTTTACCACGCAAACCAAAGCAGGATTGATTGAAGCTCATAGGAATTCCAATCTGAGCAAGCGCGCCAACTGTTCCTCGCGCAGAGATAATAAGATCACCCTTTTGTAATAATTCTGCATTGCTGTTCTTCAATCCAGCTACAGTGATCTTTTTTTCTGAATTGTATACATATCTTAAGTCATTGTTAAAATCGGTAACAGACAACCACCCGACGGTTCCTTCATCCCAATATTCTTTAACTGTTGTTTTTGGCGTGCCCCCACTTATTATGTCAACAGCCGCGCTAAGCGTGACCTTATTCATACTTCAACTTTTCCATTTGATTTTTAATTTCTGATTCTAGCGTTTTTGATGCTGCAAAAAATAGATCGAAGTTTTTCTTAAAACCTTCCATTTTGGACGCGAACTCTCCTGGCGTTATGTCGATGTATTCAATCTTCACATCAAAATATTGTCCTGCACCAAATAAATATTTTCTTGCCTTAATCTGCTCATAAGAAACAACGACGGTAAAATCCTTAACGGTATCGTGTTTTTTAAAAGTACTGACGATTAGCTCTTCTTCCTCCTCAGAAAGCAAAGTCTTTTGATTTTTACCTTCCTTTACAGTCGTGCCCAGCTTAGAGGCGTCCATTAGAACAATATCGCCTTTAGTATTAGCCTTATCTAAAAATAAAATTGAAACGTTTGTACCTGTGGTTGCAAAGATATTGCTCGGCATCGAAACCACCCCGCGTAGCATTTTTTCATTCACAAGCTTTTCTCGAATCTTTTTTTCGATGCCACTTTGGGCAGTAAGAAAACCCGTTGGAACAACTACTGCCGCTTTACCATTCTTAGAAAGAGAGAAAATAATGTGCTGAATAAAAAGAAGATAAATGGCCATTTTCGCTTTATCTTTATTCGGAACCTTTGGGAAGCCTGCGAAAAAGCGCTCTTTATTTTGTTTGGAATCCAACTGATCACGAAAATCGCTAAAATCTAACTTAAAGGGCGGATTTGAAACTACGTAATCGAAAGTCATCAGGCTGCTGCCGGTTTTATGATAGGGGGCGAGCAAGGTATTTCCTTGAATGATATTTTGGATGGAATGCACTAAATTATTCAAAATCAAATTCAAACGAAGCATGCTCGATGATTTTTGGGAAATATCTTGAGAATAGATCGTGCAGCGATCTTCTCCAATGGCATGTGCTAAATTCATAAGTAACGTGCCAGAACCGGCTGAGGGGTCATAGCAAGTAACGTTCTTAACTGGCTTATCAATTAAAATCGACGCCATGATTTTTGAAACCGCGTGAGGAGTGTAATATTCAGCATATTTTCCGCCACCATCTTTATTGTAATCTTTAATCAGATATTCAAAGATAGTCGCGAAGAAATCAAATTTCTGGTCAAAAATACCCTCAAAACTAAAATTAACCAGTTGATTCACCAGGGCTTTGCAGAAATCATCCCGCTTTGAGCTATCTGTAATAAATTGGCTTAACTCATCGAACAGTTTAACCTTGGCGCCTGTTCCGGTTTTTACTGAAAAAATATCCGCATTTAAAATCGCAACAGCGCGTAAGATGTCATCAAAATATTTCCCAAATTCTTCTTTATTTTGCTTCTTGTGAAGCTCGGACAAGAAGTGTTCACGCTTAAGTTTGGCGCTCTCGGGGGGCATGCGTAAAAGCAGCATTTCATACTGTTTATCCGGATAAGATTTAATATCTTGTTCCCAATTGCTCGATTTTTTAAGCTTTGGGTCAAGCTGTTTCACTTCGTAACCAAACTTGTCATTCATGAATTTATAAAGAAAAGCTTGGGTAATAATCTTAAACTCATTGCCGTCATTGCCCAAACCATAGTTGTGGCAAACCCCTTTTAATCCATCAATCAGGTCTTTTGTTTTTTGAATAAAATCTTGAATTACCATGATGGGGTTCCTTGATATTCGTCTAAATACTCTTTTACAAAATAATTATTGAGGAAGCGGGCCGATTCAGGCTCCAATCGGATTCTTGTCTGATCAAACTCGCTGATGACCAACCCCATCATAAAATTCGAGAAGTAACTTTCGTTATTCAACAGACGGTTGTTCAGAAGTACTTTTTCATCAGCCTGATGTTTAATGCCAAGCAGGGCAGATTGAATTTCGCTTTCACTCTTTGAGATATTTCCACGCTCTAAAATCCGCTTATGCAAACGCGCATATTTTGTGTCATTTTCATACTTAGCTTTCAGCAGATTGTTTCTTCGGTTAAGTTCGTTAACCCGGTCAAAAATACTTTGAAGGCTCTCAATGTTCCGCTTCATTTCGTCTTGCGTAACTTCATCCAAATTCTTTTTTTCAAAGAGCCTTTTAAGCTCATCGTATAAAGAAACAAAATGCGGATCTCTAGGATCGAAATTATTTGCCAATGCTTCTCTAGTTTTACGAAGCAAATCCTTTAAATGATCCGCGATAACCAGTTCTTCTTCAGAAACTTTACGGAACATGAAATAGACATTCTCAAGAGCGACATTTAACAGGTTGGTTGTATCCGTGCTGTTTTGAACAGATTCTTTCAAATTGAGCAGATTCAAATGTCGTGAGACTTCGCTATAAAGCATGCTAAGTTTTTTAAAATCGATTCGATCCAAAAGTTCTTGGTGGCCATATAAGCGGATAATGTTGTAAAGATTCTTGGCGCTCTCTAAAGCTTTTTTAATGTCTAGAACAAGGGCCCGGTCCTGTATCTCGCTAATTTGCTGAGAGAATATTTCTGCGTTATTCAAATCATACTGAAAAAGCTTGTCTTTGATTTGCGTAATCTCAGATTCAATCTCTTCCTTTGATTTAAAGAGATCGGAGTACGTCTTCATCTCATCGCCCAATTCAGCCTGAAGCTCATCAAAATAAGCTTTGTTGGTTGCATCGAATTCTTTGCGAATATCCGCAAAATCAACAACATAGCCATATTTAAATTCTTTGTAGGGGCGATTCACGCGGGTAAGGGTTTGAAGCAGATTGTGGTCTTTGACAATACGGCCCAAATAAAGTTTTTTAAGACGCTTGGCATCAAAGCCGGTCAGAAGCATGTTGTAAACAAAAAGGAGGTCTGTTTTTCCTTCTTTAAAATCAGTTACTTCAGCTTTTCGGGAGTCTGTATCTCCGACATCATGCAAAATCAAAGCGGCTTTCAATCTATTGAGGAGAATGGACTTAGCTCCATACTTTGCAGCAGGCTCCGCGGCCGCCAGATACCGGGGCTGCTCATCTCGAACCGCTAACTCATATTTGGTATTAAACATTTCATAGAGCTTCTTGGCCTGTTCGGCACTATCACAAACAACCATTCCACCAATCGTTGAATCACCGTAAGTTGTTCGGCTTTTCAAAAAATCGGTAACTATATAATCGAGCATAGGGGCAACAAATCGTTCGTGGGCGTAAACGGCGCGACGATCTAATGCTCCTTGAAGAATTTCAACTTCTTTCAACGCTCGCTCTAACTCAATTTTGTAATTCGTTTCAATCCCTTCCCGAATGAGTTTCAGCGTATAGCCGTCCGCAATGGATGCGTTGTAATAATATTTATGGATGTAATCCCCAAAAATATCTCGGGAGCGAGAATCGATTCCAATCAGAGGTGTTCCTGTTAGCCCAATTAGAACAGCGTTTCGATCAGAGCTAAAAAGGTTCGCCAGAAAGCTCCCGGTCGGATTGTAACTCCGGTGGACTTCGTCTAGGAAATAAACCCGCTGAACATTGATGTCATAGCTACTCGGCCTAGGCAGCTCGGTTTTGTCGTCAAACTTTTGAATGTTGACCACCGTTATTTCTCTTTTGCCAGCAAGATTATGGACCGCCGTTTGCAGGCTAAAATCACGGGCAAGATCTTCTTTTGAATTGACTGTATGAACGACGAGACCTCGACTTGTAAACTCACGGCTAGCCTGGATCAATAAATCAAGGCGATCAACAATAAAGTAAAATTTAGGGACGACACTTTTCTTATTAAAATAATCCGTTAGATAGTGTGTGCTGTAAAAAGCCAGCGCTGTCTTGCCACTCCCCTGAGTATGCCAAATGATCCCTTTTTTCACTCCCTTATCCAGCTTTGATTCAATTGCTTTAGTGGCAAAAAACTGAGGGTAGCGCATGACATGCTTTTCAAGCGCTCCGCCTTCTGTATTTACATAAGCAATAGCATATTTTAAAAATAGCCTAAGCCGATCTTTGCTTAGAAGCGAGGTCAAAAGCCGATTGGTGGGATTGCTGGGATTTTTATTTGTTAAAAATTCTGGCGAGTGCTTTATCGCAGAGAGGTTATTGTCTTTTAAAATACAATCTTCGATGCTGTCGTTTTCGGCCAATAAAATCTGTTCCAAATTAAACTGCTCTTCGTCTCGAAAACAGTTAAATACAGCATCGCCAAACGATGTTGTTGAGTAGAACGCGCCTTGAATTGGGACGACGCTCTCGGTGTCATACTCCATATTGTTGGAATAAATTAATAACTGGGTAGCATTTATGAACCGTCTGAATTTCTTATTCTTAAATCGAACATTGATTCGATCACGCTCTGCAAGTATTCCCTCGGGATTATTCGGCTTCTTAACCTCAATAAAGACCAATGGCAGACCGTTTACAAAGACCGTAATGTCGGGGCGAAACTCATCGTCACCATTTTTGTATGTAAGTTCAGTAACGACATGGAAAGAATTTTTATCGAAATTTTTGAAATCGATAAGCTTTAAACCAGATGTCGCCGTTAGCTTATTATAAAAAGCTTGCCCCAAATCTTCGTTGTCCAGTGCCAGACAAACATCTTCTAGCGCCTTCTTAATTTCACTCTCTTCAATTTCAGGATTAATTCGAACAAGGCTTTCTTTGAAAATATCCGTGGCTATATTAGTACCCTCATCTCTTTTGAAGTTTTGGAGAGAAAGATATTGATAGCCAAGCCGACACAAATGAAGAATCGCCGGGATTTTTACTCGTGTGTTTTCGTTAAATGCCATAGTCTATTCTTTGTTAATCCTCAGCCGCATTAGCGTCTTCAAACAGCTCTTTAAGCTTGGTTTCGATTTCTTTCATAACAATTTTGATTTCAGGTAAATGGGCGATTTGTTTCTTCAAACGAATTTCCCAACGCTCCGCGTATGATCTATTATGCAAATGCGGACGCAAAACACTCAGAGACGGATAGTATCCGTACTTCTGTTTAAAAGTGTCCTTAACCTGATCAAGATTAAAATCGAATTGATCCAGGCGATTCAAAAGAAACCAGATATCAAAAACATCACGAGGCTCTTTACGGTTACTATCCGGCAAAAGCCCGAGTTTATTGGCCAAAATCGTATTCAGGGTTTGCACCCTTAAAACACGACCTTTCTTTTTCAAGTCCGTATAGGTTTCTATGACTTTGCCGTTTTCAATCTGCCCCGCGATCTCTCTGCCGTGAGCAAAATCGATCTGGATTTCTTTAGGCGCACCAACAATTTCATCATAGCCCGAATAGCTCATGTACATCCTGGCCCTGGAATCATCTGAAAGTGTTTTGTTGGGGTCAATCCCGAAGCTTAAATTGGCTTCTTTACGCGCCAAGCTGAAACTGTCATTTAACATTTCCGCCATTTCATTCAGCTTAAAATCTTTTGAGCTGATTAGATCAATGTCTTCTGAAAAACGGTGATCTTCAAAATGAATCCGTTTGATGGCTGTGCCGCCATAGAAAATAAAGTCCTCTTTTAATTTGCTTGTGGCGATACAGTTCAGCGCCCAGCAAATCGCGTAGTCTTTTTCGATGGTTTCGGCCGGCACTTCAAAGCGTTCGGCGGCGGCGTTGATTTCTTCTAAAGGAATCATCCCCAAACACTCGCTTTAAGTTCTTCAATGCCTGAATTCAGACGGATTCCCCAACGATTCTGATAACCGCCTTTTTTAGCACCATCCGGATCAAATAGAACATAGCCTTTGGCGTTTTTAATCATGGCCAGGATTTGCTCGGCGAATTTGTCATTTCCTATTTTCAATGCCTCAACAATAAAACCTAATCGTTTCACGGCCGCTTTAGTTTTGAACTTTTTTGCATCTGCGGCGAGTTTGGGCCAATTAATTTCTTTTTGCTTTGCCCAAATCCCCCGAATCACGTCAATCATACCGCCGCTAATATCAGGCCGGTCTAAACCATCTAAAATAGTCCGCTCAAGATCACTCACCTGAACTTGCTCTTGTTTCGTTGCCCAATGGGTTGTTAATCCCCAAAAGTGTTCTTTCTTCGAGAAAATAAAATGGTATCGAATATCTTGCAGTTTTTTATTTGGAATCCGCGCGGGTGTCGTGATGTAAACATCCAGCGTAACATGCGAAGTCATTCCGTGAAGGCGCATAGCGCTATAATGTGAAAGAAAATAAGAATTAGGTGCCGCAATCTCACGAGCAATGATTGGCCAATTTTTTAATTGGGTATTTTCAGCACCCGTTTGAAGAATCAAATACTTTGCGCTCTTAATTCTCGCAATTACATTCCGCTTAACCAGATTCGTAAGCAACTTGGCAGTTGCAAGATAATCTGCTTTCGTGTACTTGAGCGCTTCCTCAAGCGTAAATATGTTTTTCCCGTTTTTCAGCAATTCTTGTATTAAACGGGCACTAACAGTTCCCAAAGTCTTTGCCGTTGTTGGTTTTACCATGAGCTATATCCTATGTATAAAAATTGACTCGTCAAGTCAATTTCATTACATAAGATATAGTTATTCTTAGGCATCATCCTATCTCTTTGCAATTAAATGAGTTATGGATATTATCACGTTTACCCGTCATTATCAGGTTTGCTGAACCGCCTCCTTTACTCCTCCAAATACAGTAGTATCCAGACGCAGACCAACTTCGTCGCCTTTGATGGGCAGGAGATGGCCGTAGCGGTCAAAAGTAGTTTGGATGGAAGCGTGGCCAAGCTGGGCCTGGATGAATTTGGCATTGGCATCCTGGGCAATTAGCAGGGTTGTGTAGGTATGGCGCAAATCGTGGAAACGGATTTTGCGAAGACCGGCGCGGATCAAGGCGGGATGAAATTCGCGGTGAATCATGTTGTCCGGATCAATCGGGTTTCCGTTCGCATTGCAGAAAATAAGATCGAACGGACTGACTGGTGATTTAATCCGATGAATCTCAAGCGCTTCACGAAGCGCCGGAGACATGACAATCGCGCGGACGGATCGCTTTGATTTCGGCGAAGTGAACATGGACCGCCTGTCCTGCCGGCGAATTTTATTTTCCGCGTGGGTTTGCCAGAACAGACTCCGCCTTACGCGAATTTGATTGGATTGCCAATCAATATCACCCCATTGCAAACCCAGGATTTCTCCGCGCCGCATGCCGGTCAAGGCAGCGGTCATAAACAAAGTTCGGTAAGGCTCGTCGGAATTGTTTAAGAGCAGACGGATTTCTTCCGGCTGAAGATAATCCATTTCTTTTTCTTCGATGCGCGCGCGGTCAATGTCATCAGCAGGGCTCACGCGAATATAGCCCCACTTCCGCGCGTGCTTGAACATGGTCTTCAAAAGCACCAGGTGATTGTTCGCTGTTTTGGTGCTGTGGCGCTCACGCACGACTCCGGCGAAATAGCTCTGAATCATGGCGGGAGTGATTTTTGAAATGGCGTAATGGCCAAGGCTAACATTCACGCTCTTGGTAATCACGCTTTCATAAGCCCGGTAAGTCGAAGGCTTCACCGCTGTAATGGCATAATCCTCAAGCCATTTCTTTCCGAACTCTGAAAACAGAACCCGGCTAGGCTGCGAAAAAGTGCCGTAGTGAATCTGCGAGACACGCTCCGACAAAATCCGCTCGGCTTCTTTTTTATTCGTTCCGGCACTCAGCGAATACTGCTTCCTGCCGATTCTGTACCGAATATGAAAGACCGCTTCGCGGCGGCCATCCACCATGCGGTACCGCTTGATAATGCTTCCTCTCATCTCACACACTCCCTCTCTCTTCTATGCCGCCTGCTTCAGCTCCCCGCCGTCTTTCTCCGCAAAAAAGCGGATGACGGCGTCTGACTCAAACCGCACATACTTTCCAAACTTCACATGCGGAATCGCGCTTTGCCCCATTCTCGTACGCTGATAAATCCAAGAAACGGGCACACCGAGCAATTCCGAAAGCTCTTTCACGGTCAACAATTTCCTGTTTTCCAAATGAGCTCCTTACATCCCTGTCATTCCTGCGAAAGCAGGAATCCAGTCTTTTGACTTGCATTCTGGATTCCGGATCAGGCGGCCTTCGGCCGTCCAGTCCGGAATGACAACATGAAGTACTACTGACGATTCATAGGATTGATGCGGCGAAGAACCTTGGTATACGCCCAAGATTTTCCTTCAACGCAGCGGCCCTTTTGAATCACGTTCATACTGACAATCCATTCACACTCACACTCGATTTTGCTGCTTATGGCTTTACGGCCTAGTTTTAAAACCCGAGCTTTATGGCTGAGTTTGAGGATTAATAATTTAATCTTCATGGTATTGGGCAAAAACAGGGGCCCCGTTACAGCTTTGACAAAGTTTCTATACTGAAAATATTTTTTTAATACTTTCGATTCACCGCCAAAACTCTTATCGCTCACGCTCACTCTCTGGGGTACTGCTTATGGCTTCACGGCCTGGTTTTACACCGAGCTTCAAGGCTGGGTGGATGATTAATAATTTAATCTTCATGGTATTGGGCAAAAAGGAGGGGGCCGTTCCAACTTATTCAAGGTTTTCATAGGGAAAATAAATTTCAGATGCTTTTTCCGCACTCCCGAGCGTTCACCTGACTCCAGTCTCTCGAACAAATTTTTATGAAGAGAGAGTGGAGTCAGGCGATTGGTACAGGCTAAAAGCCGAAAACCAAAGCGAAGGGAGTGCGGAAAGGGGTTAAAACTGGAGGATTTTGCAGATCGGAAGAAAACCAATTTTGGGGCATTTTGTTCCCAAAATGTTCCCAAAACCGTTTTTGGGCAGAAAAAAGGGGCTGCGTTTTTTAACGCAACCCCTTTTATTGTAATTGGTAGCGGGGCCAGGATTTGAACCTGGGACCTTTGGGTTATGAGCCCAACGAGCTACCGAGCTGCTCCACCCCGCGACGAATCAATAAAATAAAGACGATTTTTCTCGTTCCAAAATTGCTTGAAAAAAGGAGAGATCGAAGTGAGAAGTTTCCATTATATCAAAAGAAAAGAAAAAATCAATCCCTCTAAAAGGCTATTTTAGGGAGTTTTTTTAGGCCGTTTGCGCTTCTAAAAATAGCAAAATATAACATTCGCCCTGGGCACATTGAACTTCCGCCTAAAACCCATTACTTTTAACATATGCTTAAAAACAATCAGGCAACAAAAGAGCAGAAAACCAAGCCGCTCGCACAAGAAAAAAAATGCTCTCTGTTTTTTATTTTTGCATTTTTGATTTTTGCCGGAACATATTCTTCTCACGCTAACCCCATTCCTGCCATACCAAGCCAGGAAAGCACGCAAAGCCGATTCACGGCAGTTCCCGCGGATGAAAACACTTCTCCGGACATCCCCGATGAGCATGAAAACAATGATCCGAAAGCACTGTCGCCTGCGGACGATAAAACCGAAGATTCCAAAACGGCTCTGGAAAATGCACTTGCCGCAAAAAAGCTGGCTCTCAAAAATCTTACTCAGCAACGCGAAAATAAAAAAGATGCTATCGAAAAACTCCAAAAGAGAAAAAAGAACGAATCTGTAAAACAAAAAAAAGAGACGGATAAGAAAATTGACTCGATCCAAGAGCAGATAAAAGATATTAACAAACGGATCACGGCAATTAAAAATACGGAAATACCCGATTTGGAAAAAAGACTTGTTCTGTTAAAACAAGCCGAGCTCACCCCGGCGCCTCATGTGCCTGCGGTTCCAAACAGTCCATCAACGCCTTCTCAGCCTCAAAACCCTACTCCTCCGGTCTCTCTTAATCAAAAACCGCCCATCAGCCCTGAAGAAGAAATTCAAGCTTTGAAAAATGATCTTGAAAAAAATCAACAGGATCAATCTGAAATTCAAAAACAAATTGAGGGTATTGATGAATCTATCAAGGGGCTCGATGAACAAATCGCTGACCTCAACAAACAAATTTCCGCTATTAGCGCCAAGTCAGCCGAAATTTTAAATTCTTCCGATAAAACCGTGAAAGAAAGAATTTTAGAGATTCAGGAAGAAATAGAAAGTAATAAAGATTTTATTAATATGCTCAAAGAGGACAGTGAAAAGGAAGCCTTTGGAATTGAAAGAATGAGCCACGAAATCGATCAGATTGTCGAAGAAAATGAAAAAATTTACGATCAAATTGACGCGCTGACCTTTGAAGATCTCGACAACAACCCTCCTAAAAATGGGGAGAAAATATTCGATCTCGAGCTGGAAATTAACTCTAACGAGGTGGAAATCGACTCCATCGATAAGCACATCGAACGCTCCCAAGACAGAATTATGGAAAACGACCGTTTAATCGACAAAATCGAAACATACAATTTTCAGCTCCAAAGTGAGCTCAGAGAGCTCGAGTCGAGAGATCCCGATGAACTGCTTTACCCGGAATCTCAAATTGAAGCTGACATCAACAACAATCAACTCGAAATAGAAAATATCCAAATGCAAATCATGGCAATTGAAAATGAAAAGAGCAATCTTAACGGCGAAAAGGAAAATCTTCTCCAAAGCTTAGATGAGCTCAAGATGAACGAAGCTTATATACAAGATCAGATTAGAATGCTCTATCCGGATCCGGCGGCACCTCCTTCGCTCTGACAAGACACTTTGATTTCTTTTTTGAGCCTTCTTTTTTAGTCTCCCTGCAACAATAATTCTCCTATCCTGTTAAGAGCAAAATTGGTATCTTACGCCCCATGCAGAAACTTACGGATAAACAAAAATGGGACTTAATCCGTCAATCGCAGGAGGTTTTAGCGGAAAAACAGGCTTCCCCTTGCGCAGATAATGCCAAACAGCAAATCGCGGAAATGGGCGTGGCTTACTTGGCGGAAACCACCGCTCAGCTCACCTCGGATTCAGCCGTGGATTTTCTGAAAAACTTCGACGCGCCGACGCAAAAACAAATTCTTGCGGAGCTTCCTTCTGAAAAATTAAATGATATTATCGAAATTCTCTCTTACCCGCATGGCAGTACCGGCTCGATCATGGCCAAAGAATTTATGGCGGTGCCCGAAAATCTGACGGTTGCCGAAGCCATTGAAAAACTTTATCAGCTTCCGGTCGATCGGCGCGGCAAAGCACCTTATGTTTATGTGATTAACGAAAAACATGAATTGCGCGGGGCGATTAAAACCAGCGATTTAATCTTTAACGGCAAAGAGAAACAGCTCGGCGAAATCATGCATAGCCCCGTGGATTGCATTGAAGCTGAAAAGCCTGAGATTGAAGCCGCAAGGCTGATTCGCAAGCAAAACCATTTAGCTTTGCCGGTTATTAACCGTGAAGGCCGGTTAACCGGCGTACTCTCGGCCAACAATGTCGCGCAAATTCTGCAGGAACAAGCGGACAGCGACATCGCGAAAATGGTGGGTACCAGCGCGGAAGAACTTCAAACCCCCTCCGTACTGGGCGCGCTGAAACTCAGAATGCCCTGGCTGCTTTTTACGATCCTGAGCGGATTTTTATGCGCGTGGATTTCAGACGTTTTTCAAAACAACCTTCAGACTTTGGCGGTTTTGTTTTTATTTGTCCCTCTCGTTCTGGGGCTTTCGGAAAGTATCGGTATTCAGGGCGCAACCATCGTGGTTAGAAACCTGAGTCAGGGGCATATCCCTTTCGCGAATCTGCGGAGCCTTTTTTTAAAAGAAGGGGGCGCGGGGTTTTTAATCGGATTAATTTGTGCAGCAATTGTCGGAGGTATTGCGCTGGTTTGGAAGGACAATGCCTTGCTGGGTCTCGCCATCGGCGGCTCAATGGTAGTCGCAATCGCAATTTCCGGTTTAATCGGATTACTGCTTCCGATTCTCTTCAAAGCAATCAAAGTTGATCCGGCTATCGCGTCCGGTCCGCTTGTTTTGGCGCTTTGCGACATTCAAACGCTGATTGTTTACTTCAATCTTTCGGGCAAAATTCTCGGCAATTAAGAACGTCCTCTTTTTTTACCTTTGCGGGGCTGAGGCACCATCGGCGCGGAGGGCTGAAAACTTCCAAGTGTGCTTTCGGTGACTCCCTGTTCTTTTTCGAATTCGCGGATTTTATCGCGGTAATAAGCGGCCTTGTCGAATTCCAGCGCCGCGGCGGCTTGTTCCATTTTTGCCTTCAAAGAAGATAAATAACTTTTACTGCGGTAATCTTCATCCGACTCACCGACAACCTGATGCGTTAAGTCTTCCGCTTTCTTCCACTTCTCAATGCCGTTGCGGATTTCTTTGATAATGGTAGTCGGTTTAATATTATTGTCGGCATTGTACTGAAGCTGAATTTTTCTGCGGCGGTCCATTTCCCCCATCGCGCGCTTCATCGAATCCGTCACGCGGTCAGCATACATAATCACAAGACCATGCAAATGGCGCGCGGCACGGCCCGAGATCTGAATCAGCGAGACATCACTGCGCAAAAACCCTTCTTTGTCGGCATCGAGAATAGCGACGAGCGATACTTCGGGTAAATCCAAACCTTCACGCAAAAGATTCACGCCAATAATGCAGTCATATTTATTGAGCCGTAGGTCGCGCAAAATCTCAACGCGTTCAAACGCGTCAAACTCCGAATGGATATAACTGACCTTAATTCCTAAGTCGCTTAAGTAACGACTTAGATCTTCGGCCATTTTTTTAGTGATGGTGGTCACCATCACGCGCTCTTGTTTTTTGGCGCGGATTTTAATTTCAGCCATCAAATCATCAATTTGCCCGTCGGTTTTACGAACCTCCACAAGCGGGTCGACCAATCCCGTAGGGCGAATCACCTGTTCAACGACCTGGTCTTTGCGGCCCATTTCATAAGGGCCGGGCGTTGCTGAAACATACAGCACTTGTCCGACTTTCTTTTCAAATTCATCAAATTTGAGCGGGCGATTATCTAAGGCGGATGGCAAACGAAAACCAAACTCCACCAAATTTTTCTTGCGGGCAAAGTCTCCGTTAAACATTCCGCGAATTTGCGGAATGGTTTGATGCGATTCATCGATCATCAAAATAAAATCTTTGGGGAAATAATCCACCAAAGTTGCCGGCGTTGAGCCCGGCTCTCGCCCCGCGAGATGACGCGAATAATTTTCGATACCCGAGCAATACCCAAGCTCCTTCAGCATTTCCAAATCATAGCGGGTACGGGATTCAAGCCGTTTGGCTTCCAAATCTTTGTTCTGCAAATTCAGCTCGCGCAATCTTTGAATCAGCTCCGCTTCAATACCGGCCATCGCGGCCTGCACACGGTCATTTGAAGTCACGAAATGTTTGGCGGGATAAATCGCAAGCTTAGGCAATGCCTTTTGCGGCTGAAAGTTAATCGGGTCCAGGGACCAAATCGATTCGATCTTGGTGTCGGAAAACTCCACGCGCAAAGGATGCTCGCTGTAGGCCGGAAAAATATCCACTTTGCCGCCACGCACGCGGAAAGACCCGCGCTTAAACTCACCCACGGATCGTTCATACTGAATGCGGATGAGGCCGATCAGAAAATCATCCATGGATTTGGTTTCACCCGATTCAATCGCGATCAACATATTCTGCCAATCTTCCGGCGCGCCCAAACCATAAATACAGGAAACGCTGGAAACGATAATACAATCGGGGCGCGACAAGACGGCGCTCGTGGCAGCCAAGCGCAAACGGTCGAGGTTATCGTTAATGGACGCGTCTTTTTCGATATAAGTGTCGGAATGCGAGATATACGCTTCGGGCTGATAATAATCGTAATAGGAGACAAAATACTCCACGGAGTTCTCGGGAAAAAATTCTTTCATTTCGGAATAGAGCTGAGCCGCGAGCGTTTTATTATGCGAAAGCACCAATGCGGGCCGTCCCAGCTGAGCAATGACATTCGCCATCGTAAAAGTTTTACCGGAGCCGGTCACACCCAGCAAAACCTGCTCTTTCATGCCGGACTTAAAACCTTTGAGGAGCTTCTCGATCGCCTGCGGCTGATCACCGCAAGGCTTCATGTCGGAGGCAAGTTTGAACAGATTAGCTTCGCTCATGCGATTAAGAGGCTGAAGTCATGCGACACAACAGAGTGGGTCAAAGCGCCGACTGAAATGGTATCGACACCGGCCACAGCGTAAGCGCGCACGGTTTTGAGCGTCATATTGCCCGAAGCTTCAAGAAAGGTTTGCGGGCTGATACGATCACGGAGCTGAACCGCTTTTTTAGCTTGTGCAGGCGTAAAATGATCAAGCATCGCAACTTCCGCGCCCAGATCAAAAGCTTCCATGAGTTCATCGAAGTCGCGTACTTCAATCTCAAAGCCAGAACCACGAACCAGGAACCAGGAACCAGGTTTTGATTTTCTATGCTTGCTTCTTGGTCCTTGCTTCTTGGTTCCAAGGATTTGTAGATTGCCGAACCTTCTATGATTTTCCTTAACCAAAATATAATCATCGAGTCCAAATCTGTGATTAAATCCCCCGCCCGCGAGCACAGCCGCTTTTTCAAGCTCACGCCAAAGGGGCGTGGTTTTACGGGTATCGATGATTCGGCATTTTGTCCCTTCAACTTTTTGAACAAACTGCGCCGTTTGAGTTGCGATGCCGGACAAATGCCCGATTAAATTCAGCAAAACACGCTCGGCTTTTAAAATCGCATGAATTTTTCCGGAAAGCGCTATCACCCGCTGATTTTTTTTAAGCAACGCGCCTTCTTTGACAAAAAATCGCATGGAAACACCGCAAAGCTTTGCGACGGCTTGAGCCGAGGCGGAACCCGCGAAAACTCCCGTGCTTTTTGAATAAATCTGGGCTATGCCCTTCGCCGTTGGAGGAATCAGCAGGTTTGATGTGATGTCACCACTGCCAATATCTTCTTTCAGTGCTGACCGTATTGCTTGGAGTGTTGTTTTTGATAATTTTTTCATTTTTATACCGGCTCGCTCAAAAAGCTTCAGATGCAAGGCGCACGCAAGCGACCGCGGAGGTGTAGTGAAAAACTACACCGCACAAGGAAGCGCGGCGAGCAACGCAGCAGATGAACTTTTTCAGCTGCCGCTTATTTGAGCTTAGCGAGCTGTTCTTCGCAGGATACGAGAAGTTTTTTGGCATCTTCGAGTTTGGCTTTTTCGCCGTCAATCACTTGTTTGGGTGCGCGCGCAACGAAGTTCTCGTTCGACAGTTTTTTCTCCATCGATTCAATCCACGGCTTGAGTTCCGCGATTTTTTTCTCAAGCATCTCGGTTTCTTTTTGAGAATCACTCGCCTTAGGAACCAAAACACTAAAGTCAGGATAGGCTCGCATGGAATACATATCCATGTCTTTGGCATCGACAAAACTAATCGATTGAACTTTTGCGAGCTTAACAATTTGGGGCAATTGTCTTTCAAAAGAAACTTGAACTTGCGGGTTATGAACAACGGTTGCGCATGCCATTGTTTTAAGAGATTGTCCTTGTAACACCTGCAAATCACGAAAACCTGTGACAGCTCTTTGTAAAAGATCGATCTCTTTCTCCGCGGTTTCATCGCTCATGCTGCCCATTGCATTTCCCGACCAATTCGCGTGCATAATTGTTTCAGGCCATTGGTCTTTATCCTGAGCCAAGTCACGGAAACGCTGCCAAATTTCTTCGGTGGTAAACGGCATAAACGGATGCAAAAGACGCAAAATCTTTTCAAGCACGTAAAAAAGCACGGCCTGCGTTTCTTTTTTTGTCTTTTCATCTTGTAGATACGGCTTCGCAAGCTCAATAAACCAATCGCAAAAATCATTCCAGACAAAATGATAAAGCTCGGTCGAAGCTTGGCTGAGCCCGAACTGCGCCAATTCCTTTTCGATCAGTTTAGTTTTCTTTTCCAAAGTGGAAAGAATCCAACGGTGCGCTGCCGGCAAGGTCTTCGGATCTATTTTCAGTTCAGCGGTTCCCTCGGTGTAGCCTTCAAGCCCCATCAAAACAAACCGCGAAGCATTCCAAAGCTTGTTGGTGAAATTGCGACCCACTTCAAATTTTTCGCGGGAAAGATAAACATCCTGCGCCGAAAGCATGACAAGCGACCAGCGCAAAGCGTCCGCGCCCATTTCTTCGATCACTTCCAGCGGATCAATTGAATTGCCGAGTGACTTGGACATTTTGCGGCCCTGATCATCGCGCACCGTACCATGCAGATAAATACGGTTAAACGGAACCTCGCCCAAAAATTCACAGCCGGCCATGATCATGCGCGCCACCCAAAAGAAAATAATTTCAGGCGCCGTGATCAAATCAGAACCGGGATAAAACTTTTTTAAATCAGGGTGATTTTTATCCGGCCAGCCTAAAGTCGAAAAAGGCCATAACCAGGAAGAGAACCAAGTATCGAGAACATCGGGGTCTTGGCGAAGCTTGTCACTCCCGCACTTTGGGCAATTTTTTGGTGTTTCGCGGGAAACAATAGGCTCTTGAACCAAGGAGCAAGAACCAGGAACCAAGTCTTGGTCTTTGCTTCTTGGTTCTTGGTTCTTTGATGCGCAAGCGTCACAATACCAAGCGGGAATTTGATGTCCCCACCAGATTTGGCGCGAAATACACCAGTCGCGGATGCCTTCAAGCCAATTGGTATAAACTTTGGTCCAGCGGTCGGGCGTAAAAACGGTTTTGCCTGCTTTGTGTTCTTTCAAAGCTTTATCCGCAAGCGGTTTCATTTTTACAAACCATTGCTTGGAAAGATAAGGTTCGACCACGGTTTGGCAGCGGTAACATTGCCCCACCGCATGCATATGCTTTTCTTTCTTAAGAAAAAGCCCCTGCGCTTCCAAATCTTCGATAACTTTTTTACGCGCTTCAAAACGATCCATGCCGTTATAGTCGCCGGCAAATTCATTCATTTTGCCATTGGGCTGCATAACATTAATCTGCGGCAAATTATGGCGCTGACCCATTTCAAAGTCATTCGGATCATGCGCGGGCGTCACCTTCACCATTCCCGTACCGAACTTCGGATCGACGAATTCATCGGCAATCACGGGAATCTCGCGATTCACAAGCGGAAGCAGCAGTTTCTTTCCGATCAAATGTTTATACCGTGGGTCTTCGGGATTGACCGCGACAGCCGTATCGCCCAACATGGTTTCAGGGCGCGTTGTCGCAACCACAATGTGGTCTTCGCCCATCTTTTCGAAAGGCGCCTTCTTTCCGACCACCGAATATTTCAAATGATAAAGTCCGCCTTCGGTATCTTTGTGTTCCGCCTCTTCATCGGAAAGCGCGGTTTGGCAGCGCGGACACCAATTGATAATGCGGTTACCCTGATAAATGAGTCCCTTGTCATGCAAGGTTACAAAAACTTCGCGCACCGCTTTGGAAAGATTTTCATTCATCGTAAACGCTTCGCGCGACCAATCGCAGGAAGCCCCAAGACGGCGCAATTGGCGGGTAATCGTATCGCCCGATTCTTTTTTCCATTTCCAAACTTCTTCGAGAAATTTTTCGCGTCCTAAATCCCAGCGGCGCTTACCTTCTTTGGCAAGTTTCTTTTCGACCACATTCTGCGTCGCGATACCGGCATGATCGACGCCCGGCACCCAAAGGGTTTCAATCCCCTTCATGCGGTTGAAGCGGATCATGACATCCTGAATGGTGTTATTGAGCGCGTGGCCCATGTGCAAAATGCCGGTGACATTCGGCGGAGGGATGACGATGACATAGGGGCGACCTGCGGACTTCTGGGGCTGAGTTTCAGGCTTAAAAAAACCCTTCTCTTCCCAATTCTTATAAATCCGCTCTTCGATCTCTTTAGCGTTATATCTTTTTTCAAGTTCTTTCATAAATATTTCTTCAGAAAATGCAGAGCATTTTTCCGCTTACTGCCCTCTCCCCCATTTTACGCGAGAAAGAAAAGAAAAATCTCTCGAATGCGAGTTCTGCGCCATCAGGACGCAGTTGTTTGAGCAGGCGAGAGATTTTTGTTTTGAACCAATGCTTTTAAGATTTAAGCAATTTATATTCGATGGCTTCAACAAGCGCCTTCCACGACGCCTCGATGATGTTCTCATGAACACCGACTGTCGTCCAAGTCTTACCATCATCCTGAAATTCGATGAACACACGCACCTTCGCAGCCGTTCCTGCCTGCGAATTCACCACGCGCACTTTATAATCCGTCAAATGAATGCTGTCGATTTCGGGATAAGAACCTTTCAGCGCCTTACGGAAAGCCTGATCCAACGCATTAACCGGACCATCGCCCTCCGCCGACTCAGAATGCTCTTTCCCCTTCGCCACGATTTTTACTTCAGCCACAGTCATTGGTTTTCCACCGCCGATGTTTTCACTGCGTACGGAGACGCCCTTCACTTCAAAAAAAGGCTTAAAGGTTCCCAGAATTTTTTTCACCAAAACTTCAAAGCTCGCTTCCGCCGCTTCAAATTGATAACCTTCGTTTTCAAGCTTTTGTATTTCATTGAGAATTTTTTTGGTCTCAGGCGAGTCTTTCTCAAGATTCAGATTCAGCTCTTTCGACTTTAAAAGAATATTCGTGCGGCCGCCCAGCTCGGAAACCAAATAATGACGCGTATTCCCGATCGATTCCGGGTTCAAATGCTCATAAGTTTTCTGATTTTTGATCATCGCGTCGATATGCACGCCGCCTTTATGCGCGAATGCCGAACGTCCCGTAAATGGCTGATTGTTCGACAAGTTCTGATTGCAGACTTCCGCGATGTAATGCGAAAGCGAAGTCAGCCCTTTCATTTTTTCAGGAGGTAAAGCGTCATACCCCATTTTCAGCTGTGCGTTCGCGAGAATACTGACCAGATTAGCGTTGCCGCAGCGTTCCCCGATACCGTTGACGGTTCCCTGCAAAAGCACCGCTCCCGCGCGCAAAGCGGCAAGAGAATTTGCAACCCCCAACTCTGCGTCGTTATGGCAATGAATCCCGAGCGGTGTTTTGATTTCGCGTTTAACGATTTCAAACACTCTTGAAATTTCTTCCGGTAAATTTCCGCCATTGGTTTCGCACAAAGAGATATTGTCCGCGCCCGCATCCGCGGCCGCTTTGATCGCCTTTAACGCATACTCGGGATTCGCTTTGAAGCCGTCGAAGAAATGCTCCGCGTCATAAACGACTTCTTTTTTCTGAGATTTAAGAAAAGCTACGGTGTCAGAAATCATTTTTAGATTTTCTTCGAGCGTTGTTTTAAAAACTTCCGTCACATGCAAATCCCAGGACTTGCCGAAAATGGTGACTACCGGCGTGTTGGCATCAAGCAAGGTCTGAACCTGCTTGTCTTCTTTGACGGACGTATTCGCGCGGCGCGTGGAACCAAAAGCCGCGATTTTAGCGCTCTTAAGAGGAGCTTTACGGATCTCTTCAAAAAAAGCCATATCCTTGGGATTCGACCCGGGCCAACCACCCTCGATGTAATGCATGCCGAATTCATCCAGCCGCTGAGCAATCAAAACTTTGTCATGCGCAGACAAAGAGATTCCCTCCATCTGCGTACCATCACGCAAAGTCGTGTCATACAGCCAAACTTTATTCTTCTTATCTGTCATAAAAATAAGTTATACGCCAAATCTAAAAACGATCGCCAAAAAGTGGTTAACTATCAAAACGGTTTTTACTTTTTACCCAGGCCGAAGGCCGCGTGAACCACACGCAAAGCTTCTTTGCCTTTGTCGCCGCCGATCACACAGGAAACCTTGATCTCGGAAGTAGCGATCATATCAATATTGATTTTTTTCTTCGCCAAAGCCGAAAACATTTTCGATGCAATACCCGTGTGAGAACGCATTCCAATACCGACAATACTGAGCTTCGCGATATTTTTATCACAACTCACACGGTCGGCGCCGACTTCCTCCGCGATTTTTTCAAGCGTCTTGAGCGCGCGGGAAAGCTCGCTTTTATAAACCGTGAAAGACAAATCGGTTTTGCCGGTTTCGGTTTTATTTTGAATGATCATATCGACATTCACATTACCGTCAGCGATATCTTTAAAAATTTTTGCCGCGACACCCGGTCGGTCGGGAATACCGAACAAAGTAATCTTCGCTTCATCTTCATTCAAGGCCGCGCCACTGACAACGATATCTTCCATCTTTTTATTCTCTTTGGTAATCAAAGTACCCTCCCTGTCATTCATTGAATTACGTACATAAATCGGAACATTGAATCTTTTACCGACTTCAATCGAACGTGAATGCATTACTTTCGCGCCCAGCGAAGCCAGCTCCAAAATTTCGTCATAACTGATCACGTCAATTTTTTTCGCGTCGGGAACAATCCGCGGATCCGTCGTGTAAATCCCGTCCACATCGGTATAAATTTCGCAATGCTTCGCATCCAAAGCTTTCGCAAGAGCTACGGCCGTTAAATCAGATCCGCCGCGGCCGAGTGTCGTAATTTCACCGGTCTCGGTTTGACCCTGAAAGCCGGCAGCGATCACGATTTTGCCTTGCTTCAAAGCGGCCTTGATGCGTGCTCCGTTAATATTCTGAATACGCGCCTTAGAGTGATGCGTATCCGTCATAATTCCGACCTGCGGGCCGGTCATCGAAACCGCCGGATGCCCCATTTCTTCGATCGCCATCGCAAGCAATGCCACCGAAACCTGCTCGCCGGTTGAAAGCAGCATATCCATTTCACGGTCACTCGGATTTTTTGTGATTTGTTCGGAAAGCGTGATCAAGTCATCCGTCATATCGCCCATAGCTGAAACCACCACGACAACTTGATTGCCTGCTTTTTTTGTTTTAATCACGCGTTTCGCAACATTGAGAATACGCTCCGCGTTCGCCACTGACGACCCGCCGTATTTCTGCACGATAAGACTCATAAACTTCAAAATCCTTTATAAAATTTTATGATTTAAACAGGAGATCCATGAGCTCGGCGGGCCGCCCCAGCTTCAGCTCAGAAGCCTTCGCCGCAAGCTCCGTAAATTTTTCAACATCGTCCGGAAACACATTTTTCCCGATCATCGCGAAGGGCGCGGGCTCACGGCTATAACCGCGGTCTTCCGAAGGCGCGGTAAATCCGGGCGTCACAATCAAGCGCGCTTCCATGTTCTTCTGCAAATATTCACGGATTTTTGAGAGCACAAAAAAATCCGTCGCTTCCAGAGAGCTCACCTTGGCAGATAAATCTCCTGCGAGGGATGCTTCCTCAGCGCTATGCAGTACCACAACCACAAAATCTTTCTCTTCAATGGCTTCATGGAAAGCCTTCACCATGCGTTCGCAATACTCATGAAACTCAAGCCCTTCTTGACGGACTTCAACCGCGGTCAAGCCTGAAAGGCGCGCTAACCCCAATGCGTATTCACGCGCGGCCAAAATAGCACCAGACTGAAAACCGTATTTTTCTTTTAACGGCGTGAGCGCGGGCCGGCGGCCTTGTCCCCAAAGCCAAATCATATTGGCCGGATTTTGTCCCAAATCAACGCGCACCTGATTAATTTCGTGATCTTGCAAAAGCAGTTTCGCGTCAAACATCAGTTTTTTTAAAGCTTCATCACCAGGCCCTTTGGGAAGAATGTCCTGAATCACTTTCCCTTCAACCATCCGCGGATCCTGGGTGCGCGCGGAAAGCGCGGCAAAACCATGCGCGTCTTTAATAACCACCACATTGCGGTACTCTCCTCCGGAATAAAAACGCACAAAGTCACTGGCTAGTTTTTTGTTCAGAAAATGAGTCAACACGCGCGCTTCTTTGGTAGAGATCAACCCCGCTGTTGAATCCGCCAAAACACCATTCGCTTCGGTAACAAAGTGCATTGAAAAAGCAACTTCGTTATCTTCCAGATTCAGCTCGCAATTCGCCGCGTCCAAAGGTCCTCGCCCCGGATAATCTTTTTGAATATCGTAGCCGAGCGCATTCATTAAAACCGCGTCGGGTGAAAAGGGAGTTTTGTCCGTCAAAAGTTTAACCGTGCCGACTTTGCCGGATTTGGCAAAGAAATGCAGGTTGGAAAGCTTGGCGGCATCCAGCGGGGTCCGTTCACCTAATTGAGCAGCCGGCTTATCACAAGCGCCGGCTAGAACTACCAGTATGTATTTCATTTTCCACAATCTCCCGGATAGCCGACACTTTCGCATCCGCTACCTTGATTTCATCATTGAAACTAAAAGCATAATCCACATCTTTAAGCCCCGCGCCGGTGAGCGTAATCACAATGCGTGTGCCTTCCTTAAAATAATTTTTCTTCGCAAGCTTCACCACACCCGCAACGGCCGCCGCGGAAGCCGGCTCGGCAAAAACACCTTCACGTTCGGCAATAAAACGATAGGCTTTCCCAATTTCCTCATCGGTTACCGCGTCAATCAAACCGCCGGATTCATCACGTGCCGCCAAAGCGCCTTTCCAGCTTGCGGGATTGCCGATACGGATCGCGGTTGCAATGGTTTCGGGCTTGGAAAAAATACGGTCATAAACAATCGGCGCGGAACCTTCAGCCTGAAAACCTAACATCTTCGGCAGCACTTCCGACTTGCCGACTTTTTTATATTCGTTATAGCCTTTCCAATAAGCCGTGATATTGCCCGCATTTCCCACGGGAATTGCGTGATATTCCGGAGCATCGCCCAAATCATCAATAATTTCAAATGCCGCGGTTTTTTGACCTTCAATACGGTAAGGATTCACCGAGTTAACCAAAGTAATTTTGCCGTCTTTGGTCATTTCCTTTACCATCTCAAGCGCTTCATCAAAATTGCCGCGGATCATAATGGTCGTGGCGCCGTAGCGGTAAGCCTGCACGAGTTTGCCTTTCGCGATTTTTCCTTCCGGAATCAAAACAAAACATTTCATTCCGCAGCGCGACGCGTAGGCCGCTGCCGCCGCAGAGGTATTACCCGTGGACGCACACATCACCGCCGTCGCGCCCGCTTCCATGGCTTTTGAAATCGCCATCGTCATCCCGCGGTCTTTAAATGAACCCGTCGGATTTAAACCTTCAAACTTATAATAAATACGGATATTTTTAAGCCCGAGTTCTTTGGGCAGGGCTTCCGCCAAAATGAGCGGCGTATTGCCTTCATTCAAAGAAATGATCGGTGTTTTATCCGTCACAGGTAAATATTCCTGATAGCGCTCAATAATGCCGATTTTTTTTACCGCGTATTTTTTTGCTGTCGTCATACTTTCACCCTTCGATTCGAATTACTTGCGAGCGGCCTTTGATCGGTTTAAGCCGGTCAATCGCCTTCACGGCTTGGCGCACCGATTTCTCATGTGTCTCATGCGTTAACATAATTAAAGGCACCATTTTTCCGGCACTGCGTTCCTGCTGAATCACATCCGAAATACTAATCTTATATTTACCTAAAATATTTGCGATGCCGGCCAAAACTCCGGGCTGATCAATCACTTGAAACCGCAGATAATAACGCGAATCCGTTGAAGCGATACTGCGCACTTTCAGTCCGCCGTCAATGCCGCGCATAGAAAGCGAATTCTGAATCGGTCCATAAATGCCGCCTTTGGCAATATCCACAAGGTCAGAAAAAACCGCGCTAGCCGTCGGATGGGAGCCCGCACCGCGCCCATAAAAAAGAACTTCACCGACTTCATCACCGCAAACTTGAACCGCGTTAAAAGATCCGTTCACATTAGCAAGAATATGCTTTTCCGGCACAAGCGCGGGCTGAACGCGCGCTTCCAACCCCGCTGAAGAACGCTTCGCGATCGCAAGCAGCTTAATGCGATAACCAAAATGACGCGCAAACTGAATATCCTCACTTTTAATTCCGGCGATCCCTTCGCGGTAAATTGAGTCAAACTCAATGCTTCCGTTAAACGCGTACCTTGAAAGAATCGCAAGCTTATGCGCGGCGTCGGTTCCGTCAATATCCAGTGTCGGGTCGGCTTCAGCGTAACCTTTTTTTTGCGCCTGCTTGAGCGCTTCGTCAAAGCTTGTGCCATTCTCAGTCATACTGCTTAAAATATAATTACTCGTGCCGTTGATAATCGAAGCAATCGACTGAATCTTGTTGGCAACCAAGCCTTCGCGCAGAGCTTTCATCACAGGGATACCGGCCGCGACGCTTGCCTCAAAACAAATCCAGCGCTTTTTTTGATACGCCAACTTAAAAATCTCATCGCCATGCTCCGCAAGCAAAGCTTTATTGGCAGTCACCACATGTTTTCCGGCCTTGAGCGCTTCTTTGACCAAAACTCGCGCTTCCTTGGTTCCACCGATCAATTCCACTACTACATCAATGGCCGGATCTTTCACAACCAGCCTGGGATTATTCGTCAAAAGATGGGGCGCAACCTTAAACGGTCTTTTTTTAGCAAGATTTCGTACCGCAATCTTGCGGATTTCGAAATCAACACCGAGTTGAGTCATGAACCAGCCGCGCTTCGCCTGAAGAATCTCAACCAATCCTCCGCCGACTTGCCCTAAACCTAATAATCCAATACGAATTTTTTGCGTTGCCATAACCCTTTCCCGCCTTTTTTAGGCCAAAAACGATTGGGCAGTATAGCACAACTCTTCTATTGAATTGTATTGGGAATTTAGACTCTTCGGGGGTATACTTCCAGCAGACTATGGACGACCGACTATTGACTATCGACCGCTTTCTTTCCCATAGTCATTGTCTATAGTCTTTAGTCATGGCTGAAAGGGCTCACAACATGCGTAATACTTTTAAATTTTGTTTGGTTTTGGGGATATGCGCCCTGAGCTTGGGAATGGGCCGAAGCGGGCAATACGACGAAGAGGCTCGTGACTTTGAGAAAATGCAGAAAGAATACGAAAAAGCGGGTTATGACACCCCTTCCGACGGCAGTGCCGTGGGACAAATGGCCGGCGGCGTTAAACAAGCCACGTATGACAGCACTAAGGGCTTACTTCAAGATACTGCTGAAGGCACCGCTGAAAATCCCCCTGTCGTGGGCACTGTTCAGGGAGTCATGAAGGGCAGCGGCAAAGTTCTGGAGAACACCTCCAAGGGCATCGCTGAGATTGTGACTTTGGGCCGCGCGGACAGCAGCAGCTTCCGTGTTGAAGAGCCGGAAGATAACAGCGAAGACACAACAAAAGTCAAATTCAACTTTTAACAAAGTTGAATTTGACGGACTACAGACCGACGACTAAAGACCACCGACTTATAAACACATCATCTAATCTATTTTGAGAAATCATTCAAAGTAGTTTGGATGCCAGGCGCAATTGAGCGGTTGAAGGAGGTGTGCTGAGAGCGCACATTGACTGAAAATCGCGAAATTGCAACGTCGCAGACGAACTGCTTTCAATGATTTCTATGCGGAGAATTGAAGATCGTAGAGGTCTTTGTATATTCCATTCTTAGCGAGCAAAACATCATGCGTTCCCTCTTCGATCACTTTACCGTGACGCATCACAATAATACGGTTGGCTTTTTTGACGGTGGATAAGCGGTGCGCAATCACAAACACCGTGCGGCCTTTCATCAAATTCTCAAGCGCGATTTGAACTTCGGATTCACTTTGCGTATCCAGGTTTGAAGTCGCTTCATCCAAAATAAGGATTGGCGGGTTTTTCAAAAGCGCGCGCGCAATCGAAAGGCGCTGTCTTTGTCCGCCTGAAAGGTTCATGCCGCGATCGCCGATATTGGTGTCATAGCCCTGCGGCATGGCCGAGATAAAAAAATGCGCCTGCGCCGCTTTTGCCGCGATTTCCACTTCTGCCATCGAAGCTTGTGGATTGGCATAAGCAATGTTTTCACGCACGGTTCCGTTAAACAGAATCGTATCCTGCGTCACAATCGCGATCATGTCGCGCAAAGACTTCAAAGTCATGTTTCTAAGATCCGTACCGTTCACGCGCACCGAGCCGGCCGAAGGATCATAAAAACGCGGCAATAGGTTCACCAAAGTACTTTTACCGGACCCACTTTGACCGACAATCGCCAGCACTTCTCCGGCTTTCACCGAAAGTGAAAAATCGGAAAAAATATCGCCGCCGGTTTGATATTTGAAAGAAATTTTGTCATAAACCACTTCGCGGACAGTCTCTTTAAAATCAATCGCATTGGGCAAATTGCGCACGGACGGCACTTCGTCGAGAATTTCAAAAATACGCTGCCCGGCGGCCACGGATTGCTGAATAGTGTTGTTGACCTTGCTGATTTTTTTGACCGGTTCATAAAGCAAAAACAAAGCGACAAGAAAAGAAGTGAAGCGTTCGGGAGTAAAATCATCCACCGACATTCCCACAGCAAGCGCGGCGCCGGCCGCGCCGATCATTTCGATCATGGGCCGCTGCAAAATCGTGACGCGAATCGTCTTCTTGTAATGTTCAAAAACCGAAGCGTTGATCGAATTAAATTTCGCGATCATGCGGTTTTCTTGATTAAATGCTTTCACAATCGTCATGCCCATCAGGCTTTCTCCGATAAAAGCCGTGATCTCGCCGGTTCTTTCCTGCATTTTTTTGGTTGTGCGTCTGAGTGTTTTACCCAAAATCACAATCGGCAAAGCGACAATCGAAAAAACACCCACCGCGATCAATCCGCTGGGACCGCCCCAAAGAAAAACCGGGGGCAAAAGAAAAAGCACTGTAATCGGCTGCTTTACAAGGTCGGTCAAAACATCGGTGACGCCACCCTGAATCGCGCTGACATCGTTGGTAATGCGGCTTAAAAAATCACCCGTGCGGCCGCGGCTGTAAAAATCGCTCGAAAGCTGAGTTAAATGCGCGAATAAGTCTTCGCGTACTTTGCGGACGGCGCGAATCCCCACATTGGTCATTTGATAATTAAGAACGTAATCAAAAAAACTTTTAAATCCGATCACGCCAAAAATGAGTACCGGCAGCCAAATCACGCTGAAACGGATGTCAAAATCAAAAGGAAGATGCGAAATCACATCGCTGGATAAAATAACTTCGCGCTTATTAGTCAATCCACTGATGGTCAAATACGGGATAGCGGACGCTAAAGCGACCGTAATGGCATAGCCCACCATGCACACAACCGCAATGCCAAAGCGCCATAAATGCGGCCGAATATATTCCAAAAGCCGCCGATAAATTACCATTGAGTTTTTTTCGAGCTTGTTGCCCACGCTGGAGTGTCCCCTTATTTGACGTATTCTAACATCACCCCGCACTATCCACCATTCACAATTCACTATATAATTCGCCATGCAAAAAAAACTACGCGTCGGTGTTATCGGTGTCGGTTATCTCGGGAAAATTCATACCCGAATTTACCATGAGCTTCCGGAAGCGGAACTGGTCGCCATTTGCGATTCGAATCCCGAAACCAAGATCCGAGCGGATGAATATCAGACCGGATTTTTTACGGATTACCGTGATTTGATCGGTAAAGTTGATGCCGTCAGTATTGTCACGCCGACCTTCACGCATTATGCCGTCGCCAAGGAT
>DDUN01000022.1 GCA_002344825.1 Candidatus Multiplicimicrobium inquinatum
ACCGGTATTTTGCCGTTGCGTAAGTCGGGGGTTGCGATTAAAAGCCCGGTGCGGTTTTCCGCACCGGGCTTCTTTTATTTAAGGCTCTGAACTTTAAACCGGGGCTTGCACCGGACCTATGGTCGTATGACCACGTTAACCCGCCGAATTCTTCCTTTTGGTTTAGAGCTAAAGATCAATCGCATTTCTGACTTGATGACGGTTCGGAGCCTCTAGCCACTTTTGTAAAACCGCTCGTCTATTGGGAAAATAAGCGATAGACACAATTCCTTTCGTTGTTTATTTCGGTAAGCGGTGATAACATACACCCTTTTATCGGAGTGTTTTTATGAAGCCCAAGCAGCTCCAGCTCTCTGCTTCTGAAAAGCGGCAGCTACTGCAAATTATTGATGGTTTTTCCCGTGCCCGTATTTTGGGCATCGGCGATTTTATCCTGGATAAATTCGTTTGGGGGAATGTCTCTCGGATTTCGCCCGAAGCTCCGGTGCCCGTGGTCGACGTTAAGCGCGAGTCCTATATGCCTGGAGGTTCGCTGAATGTTGCCAATAATATCCGCACGCTTGGCGCGCATATTTATCCCTGCGGTGTGGTCGGACGAGATATTGAAGGCCGCGTCCTTGTCAAAGCCATGCGGCGTGAAGGCATCGAAACCGGCGGAGTTGTCGTGGATTCGAAACGGCCGACATCACTTAAGACGCGTATTATCGCTCACTCCCAGCAGGTGGTTCGCTTTGATCGCGAAAGCAGCGATAATGTTTCTGCAGGTGACTTGAAGAAAATAACCCAGTTTGTTGAGAAAAAAATTGCGGATGTGAACGTGGTAATTATTGAAGATTATGGCAAGGGCGTCATTCAGCCGCAGTTTGTCACGGAAATTATCCGTATTGCGAAGCGCAAGGGCAAGCCTGTGCTGGTGGATCCGAAAGAAAAGCATTTTTCGTTTTACAAAGGCGCAACTGGGATGACCCCGAATCGCAAAGAAGCTTATGCGGGTTATGAGAGTTTGTTCGGTGCTCAGCAAGAGAACCCTTCGCTTGAAACCGTCGGCTGGGGTCTGCTGAAAAAACTTGAACTCGAATTTATCATGATTACTTTAGGAGAAGATGGTATGGCCCTTTTTGAAAAAGGGAAGAAAACTGTTGTACAAATTCCTACAACAGCGCAGGAAGTTTACGATGTGTCCGGCGCGGGTGATACCGTGATTGCGACTTTAGCTTTAGCGATGGCGGCCAAAGCGCCGATGCCTTTAGCCGCGATGATTTCAAATTTGGCAGCTGGCATTGTTGTTGAAAAGTTGGGAACAGCGACCATAACAGTCGAAGAGTTGCGCGCGCGCATTGAGAGTATTTGAGTGAAAGTCGTCGGTATCATTCCTGCGCGGCTCGGTTCGACGCGGTTGCCTAATAAAGTTTTGCTGAAAATCGCGGGTAAATCCATGATTCAGCATGTTTGGGAGCAGACGAAAAAAATTCGCGGTTTGGATTCGGTTTTGATCGCTTGCGATGATCAAAAGATTTTAGATGAAGCGGCGAAGTTCGGAGGCAATGCGGTGATGACGCGTGCGGATCATCCGAACGGAACTTCGCGCATCGCTGAGGTGATGGAGAAAAACGACGCTGAAATTGTCGTGAATATTCAAGGCGATCAGCCTTTGCTCGACTGCGCAGCGATAGAAACTTTGGCGGATTTTTTAAAAAATAATCCGGCGGTTCCGATGGCGACGCTGGCGATTAAGTCAAAAGATGCTGTGGAATACCGCAATCCGAATGTGGTCAAAGTGGTTCAGGATGCGTCGGGGAAAGCGCTTTATTTTTCGCGTTCGCCGCTGCCGTTTTTGAGAGATTCGGACGCGGCGCCTGAATTTTGGAAGCATATCGGTGTTTACGGATACCGGAAAGATTTTTTGAAGAAATTTGTAGCTTGGCCCGCAAGCCGGCTTGAAGAAAGCGAAAAGCTCGAGCAATTGCGCGTTTTAGAAAGCGGTTACCCGATTCAGGTGATTGAAACGAAGCAAGATTTTATCAGTGTGGATACGGCGGAAGATTTGAAAGCTGCTGAGCAGCTATTAAGTTAGAAAATTAGAAAATAAATCAGATGAAAAAAGCAAAAACAAAACACATTTTTATTACGGGCGGGGTGGTTTCTTCTTTGGGTAAGGGGATTGCCGGCGCTTCTTTGGCGAAGCTTTTGGAAGCTAAAGGTTTGAAGGTTGCGATGCAGAAGCTGGATCCGTATATCAATGTGGACCCCGGTACGATGAGCCCCTTTCAGCACGGGGAAGTGTTTGTGACGGAAGACGGCGCCGAAACCGATTTGGATCTCGGGCATTATGAGCGCTTCAGCCGCAGCAAAATTTCCCGTTTAAGCAATGTCACCACGGGGCAAATTTATTATGAAGTGATTTCCAAGGAGCGCCGCGGAGATTATTTAGGCGCTACCGTGCAGGTTGTTCCGCATATTACGGACGCGATAAAAAAACGTGTCCATGCTGTCGCAAACAGCGGCACATTTGATATTGTCATTACCGAAATCGGCGGAACCGCGGGCGATATCGAGTCTTTGCCTTTTCTTGAAGCCGCACGCCAGTTTCGCCACGAGGTCGGCAACGACAATGTCCTTTTCATTCATTTGACCTTGGTGCCGTTTATTAAGGCTGCGGGTGAATTAAAAACCAAACCTACTCAGCACAGTGTCGGCACTTTACGCCAAATCGGTATTCAGCCTGATATTTTGATTTGCCGCACCGAAAAACCTTTGGATCGGGACTTGAAGTCAAAGATTGCTCTTTTTTGCGACGTGGATGAAGATGCCGTGATTGAAGCTTTGGATGTGGATACGATTTATGAAGTTCCGCTGCGGTTGAAGGCGGAAAAAATCGACCGTGTTGTTTGCAGAAAATTGAAGCTGCCGTATAAAGAAAGCAATCTTCAAGATTGGAAAAATAATGTTGTGACCCGCGCGCTTAATCCGAAGCATACGTTGAAAGTGGCTGTGGTCGGAAAGTACATCAATCTGCAGGACGCGTACAAATCAATTTATGAATCCATCCAGCACGGCGCGATCGCCAACGATACCGCGGTGATGGTTTGTAGGATTAATTCTGAGAATATTAACGGCAAAAATGTGGAGTCGGCTTTGGAAGGAATGCACGGCATTCTTGTGCCGGGCGGATTCGGTTCGCGCGGCATTGAAGGTAAGTTGGAAGTGATTCAATATGCGCGTGAAAACAAAGTTCCTTTTTTTGGAATTTGTCTCGGCATGCAGTGCGCGTCCATTGAATTCGCCCGCAACGTGCTCGGCTGGAAAGATGCGAACTCAACTGAAATGAATCCGAAAACAAAGTATCCCGTGATTTCTCTGCTTGAAGAACAGCGCAGGGTCAAGTCGCTTGGCGGTACCATGCGACTTGGAGCTTTTCCCTGCAAGGTCAAGAAATCGACGCGGGCCAGTGCGGCATACGGCAAAGTTTTAATTTCGGAAAGGCACCGACACCGCTACGAATTTAACAACAAGTACCGCAAAAATTTTGAAAAGAAGGGGTTTGTTTTTTCGGGTGTTTCACCGGGCGGACATCTGGTTGAAATGATTGAGCTTAAAAATCACCCCTGGTTTGTGGCGGGGCAATTTCATCCCGAGTTTCAGTCTAAGCCCGACCGTGCTCATCCGCTGTTTCGAGAATTTATCCGCCACGCGCTTCAATACGCGCAGGTCGGAAAGTAACGGAGGTTTCTTTGTCGATTCGTAATCCGGTTCAATTAGGCAACAT
Organism: Candidatus Multiplicimicrobium inquinatum; assembly: GCA_002344825.1. Taxonomy (GTDB): domain Bacteria; phylum Omnitrophota; class Omnitrophia; order Omnitrophales; family Aquincolibacteriaceae; genus Multiplicimicrobium; species Multiplicimicrobium inquinatum. Next base: position 3,767 of record DDUN01000022.1, read on the forward strand.
TACCTTTGGAGATCCTGATCAATTTGTTTTGATCGGGGGGCCGTGTGTTATTGAAAGTGAAGCGTCCGCTCTGAATCATGCTGAAAAAATCAGCCGTATTGCGGCGGATTTAAAAATTCCGTATGTTTTTAAAGCCAGCTATGACAAGGCTAACCGGTCCTCAATTAAATCATTTCGCGGGCCGGGAATTACAGAAGGCTTGAAAATTCTCGCCAAGGTTAAAAAGCAGTTTGGTTTGCCGGTGTTGAGCGATATTCATGAGTCGATTCAGGTTAAGCCGGCTGCCGAAGTTTTAGATATTTTGCAAATTCCCGCGTTTTTGTGCCGTCAGACTGATCTTTTGGCGGAAGCGGCCGCTTCCGGAAAAATCGTCAACGTGAAAAAGGGTCAATTTCTTTCTCCTTGGGATGCTGAAAACATCGTTAAAAAACTTGAAGAAGCCGGAACGAAAAAGATTTTGCTGACCGATCGGGGGACTTCTTTCGGCTACAATAATTTAGTGAGTGACTTTCGTTCAATTCCCGTGATGCGTTCATTCGGGTATCCCGTTGTTTACGATGTAACTCACTCCGTGCAGCTTCCTGGCGGTAAAGGATCCGCTTCGGGCGGGATGGCGGAGTTTATTCCGACCTTATCCCGTTGCGGGATTGTTGCGGGCGCGGACGCTCTTTTTATGGAAATTCATGAGAATCCCGCGGAAGCACTTTCAGATGGTCCGAACGCGATGGCTTTGTCCAAGCTGCGCGACCAGTTACAAATTCTTTGTGAGTTGAGGCAAGTTATAAAAAAGGTCGAAATCAAGCTTTCATGAAACCGGACCAAATTAAAAAATTTGCGCTGGAGATTTTGGATATTGAAGCCGCCGCGATTCGTAATTT
>DDUN01000010.1:0-11070 GCA_002344825.1 Candidatus Multiplicimicrobium inquinatum
GAGCAAGACAGAATTATGAACCGAAACAAGCGTTTCGAAACATGCTTGCGAAGCCCGCGCCGGCTTTGGAGGCGCTAGCCTGTCCGGCGGTGAGGACAGAAAAGCCATGCGGCGATTGAGCTATTACGCGGAGATTTGGAAAGTGCGCGGCAAGATTGCGAGTGTTTCTAAAATTGAATCAAGCAATGTCCAGCCGGTTTCGGCTTCATAGCGCATATGAACGGCAAATTCAGGCAAGCCTGCTGCGAGCGTTTGCGCATTGACAACTAAAGTTGAAGAAAAGTACCGAATTAATTTTGGAACCGCCGGCATCACGGTTTGCTGCAAGAGCATCGGCGCATCGACCGCTCTCAATTTTAATTCCGGTCTTAAACCCGCGACAAAAAATTGAGGCGCAAAGAAAAGACTCACCGCTCCCCGCCATTCCTTGTTCTCGATCATCCGGTTGAGGCGGATCAGGCTTTCAGCATTTTGTTCAAGCAAGTGAATATTAGTTCCAACCTCTCCGATTACCGATTCAAAATAACCCTTCGTTTCTTTTGAAGGAAAAACAATGGCTAGATTAAGTGCATTGGGGCGAGCTTGAAACGCGTCGCGCAAGCCTTTTACCAAGCCAAGCAAAGCATCATGAATGTCGGGTGAATAAAAAATGACGGGGGCGGCTTTTGTAATCGAACCATCCAGCACCGCTTGCCGGAGACCTTCCATTTCATTTTCAAATTCAGCTTGAGCCCGCGCCGGTTCGGCACGTCGAGCGAGCTCAACCATTCTTTCTGTATCCGCCGCCATTTGCGCTTCCATCCACGTTTGGAAACGCGTCTCATCACCGTCTTCAAGACGGCTATCGTTCATCTCGGAGTTGGAACGGACAGAACGAGCCTCGGACCTCAAGCTCCTAGCTTCCGAGCGGCCTATATTGAAAATGTAGCTATTGGTTCCCGAGCCGTTAGGAAACGTCATCACACGAGGTTCGCCGAATTTTTTCTTTAGTATTTCAACGTTAAGGTCACCTTTCGTATTCGGTTTCGCACCGTAAAGAACGAAATAAGATCCTGCCGGCACATTCTCAATGCGTTCCAGCAATTGGCTGCGATGCTTCATATTCTCTAAACCGGCTGAACCGCCGGCAAAATAGTAATAAATTCGTTTTCTTCCGGGCTCGACTTTTCCATTGAGTGTGATTAAATTTATTTTAGAGGCATCCAAAAAATTGCCTTTAATAACCGCTATTTTTTCGAAAGCGTATTTTGATGATGTGCTAAAACTCCTTTGCCGTCCAAATTCAGCAGTAAACCGATCAAGAACCGCTTTGCCGTCCACAAACAAGGACTCATCCCCTTCGATTCCCACAGCTTTATGCACGCCCAGATGCGTGGCAACAATCAAAGCGGTATTGAGTCCGCTTCCTAAATCGATGAAGTCATGCTCGCTGGTTACGATGGGTTTCAAAGCCAGAATCACTTCATCCATGGGCGAAGGGACAAAAATACCTGCTCTCGTTTTTTTCCAAATAGATGGCCGGCCGCCAAGTAAAATCGAATACTTTTGGGCGAAGATCGGCTTGGAGATATCTCTCAGCAAATCAAAAAACCATTTATCGTCTGCGCTGAGATTGATATTCCGCATTTCGGAACGCTGGGCGGCAGGTTGAATCACCGCGTGGGTTCCGGTCAGACTGATTTCATAAGTTTTGCCTGTTTCCGCCAGCATATACCCCAACACTTGTTCGCCGACACCCTCAAAAGGCATTTCAGCCGCGCCGGGAATAGAAACAGTTTTAACGCCTTTTTGCTTTAAAATTTCTATGGCAGCGGTATTTAAATCGAGAATCACTGCAGTCACGGGGGCTTGATAAGGCACAAGCTTTACCTGATAGCCAATTTCCGACTGCCGTTTAAACACATCTAAAGGAATGATATAAACAAGTCCTTCCTGGCTTAAATCTTTAAATAAAACATATTTCCCGTTAGGTAGATTTTTAAAAGCTTCTTCGTGGATCCAGTCACCTTTGGTAAAAGCTTTGACGAAAACAAACACGCGCTGGGCCATTTCGCCCGGTAAAATTTGCGAGCGTTTGTAAATAAAGTCGCCTTTGGTTAATTTGGGCCAACCATCGCCGCCGAAAAGAATAGCTTCTTCGGCCGCACGCGGAATTAATTCCGCAAGCGCCGCATCGTAACGTTCTTTCATATTCGAATTGACCGCCTTTAAAGCAGCAATGCGCTGCTCAAATGCTTTTTTGGGGTCACTCTCAGCAGTTTTTTCTATTTCTGAAAAGGATGTATCCAGCCTGAATTGATCAATGCCCGCTCCGGCCGCAAAACTCGCCGCTATTCGTTCTCGGTCATCCGGATAAAGAATGTGATTAGCTCTTGCTACGATTAAATGGAATTCCCCGGTGACCTGGGCCTGAGCTTCCGCCCAATCCGTTGAGGTTGAAATCCAATCCGTCTGTGTGATTACAGCCGTTGTGAGAGCTTCATGCTTTTCTTCTGCTATGAGACGGAATTTCCATTTCATTTCTTCTGGATGCCAAGTAAATTCAATTTTTGCAGTCCGGGTTTCTCTCTGATAAATACCCGTCACTGAAAGATTATCCGGCTGGCGCAGCACACTAATTTTAACGTCTTGAGGAAACGCACTCGACCGCAGCAACAGCGACTCAAGCTCTATTAAAAACAGCACCTTGTTTGGCCGCATTTCGGAGCGCCACTGCAAAAGGCTTAACACCCCCGTTTCAGAAACTTTTTTTCCTGATACGGCATTGGCAAAGTTCAGAACCGGAATCGTCCCCTGAAGCTTTTCTTTAGGCGAAACAAATCCATCCACAGGTAAATCAGAAGCAAACCCTTCCTCATGACTCAAATAAACCGGTAAAACCGCAGAGCCGGGGATCATACGCTGTAAACGCCCGGCTTCCGTCATCGTGGGAATGTCATTCGCACCATCCCCGATGATTACAAACAAAATAATTTCATCTTCTTGTACCGTGGGTAAAATCCGGGTCTCAACCACACGCTCAACGGTTTGCACTTTACTTAAAATTGAAATATCAAAAAAATTACTGCCCGCAAATGTTTGCACCTGTTGCCCCGAAAAAAGTGACTCTCCGAGAGCCCGGCGATAATTTTTTTCAATTTCTCTAAAAAATCGGCTCCCCCCAAATCCATTTGCTTTGTTCGGCAAAACCAAATCAATCGCCATTTTTGATCCCGAGTCATAAATAAACGCGCCCTCCCCCCATTTTTCGGGCCATAAATTAAGAACAAGATTTTTTCCATCAGGTCCGATTCGCGACCAATCACCGGACCGGCGCTTCGTTTCAATTGCTGCCAACGCTTCCTGCCGCAGACTCTCAACCTTCTCTTTATCCAACCCTGCCAAATCAGCTTGCCGAACCTCTTTTTTGATTTCATCCAGCAAAGCATCAAAAAAGGCATGCGCCAGCATCTTTGCGAATTCAACGCGCATACTTTCAGGCCAATCTTCCGTGCGGTACAGTTGAAAAATCTGTCCGTTATCGGCGGCACGCCCCGCCGCTGCACCTCCATCCCAAACAAAATAATAGGGTGTCTGGGGATCTTTTCCGTAAACGGCTCTCATCACGCCGGCATGCGCTTGTTCAAGCTTCTTTTTTGGATCACCGGAATTCACGATCACCGCATTCCTGGGATCTTCCAAAACTTTTTCCAATCCGGATGAAATTTGGGACAACATGGGCTCACCATGATGCTCGGTAAGAGTTCCCGTGTTATCTGAAATGAAAACCACACGAACCTTTTTATTCTGTTTATCCGCGGGAATGATCCGCTTTAAATCAAAAGTCGCCGGTACAAGCCGCATTTCAGAGCGGTTTAATTTCAAAATAAGGCGCTGGGGGTCTTCCGTCAGCTCAAAACCTAATTTGATCAAAGAAGCGGTCAAAGCCGAGCTTTGGCGAGCCTCTCCGTCCGATAAATAGAAAAACAATTCATTAGGCTTAGGATTGAAATATTGGCTGAAATAAATTTTAAGAAAATCGACCAAACGACGGCCGTGCCCTTGACCGCGATAACCAGGCATTCCCGCTTCAGATTCAAAAACTTGAAAACGCAACTGAAAACTTTTTTCGCCGATTCGGTTAAAAACAACATATCCCAAAATCGGTACATCCTGATCACCAAAAAGAATAATTCCGCCCGCATTGTCGCGCCGGTTCCAACGATAAAAACGATTATAGCTGCGTTTGCCGCTAATATCCGCTCCACGATCCCAAATAAAAACACGGGTGTTGGTGTGAAGCACATCTTCATGGTCAAGCGGAATATCAGACCCATCGCGCGCCATCGCAAGGCCGCGACGTTTAAGCTCTTTAAGCAGTTTTTGAAAAAAAGACTGGGATTCTTCCGTGCTAAAAAGACGGCTTTTTATATCAGGGACACTCTCCGACATTTGAGCCTGCAATGGTTGTTTGTCGGAAACTTCTTTCGTTTGAGCTGTTACGGCAAAATAACCTATCGTTATTCCGATCAAGGCTATGCTTGCAAACACGATTGAAAGAGCTGAGGCCCCGCCCAAAATAAATATTAGCCCCACAACCGAGAGATTCACCTTCAGATAAGTTTTGAGGTCAAAGCTCGGTTTTTGAGAATTAACCATATAATTGCGGAAAAGCTGCATGAAAAGACCGAGCACAAAAATAGTGGGAATACGCAAGTATTCAGGGACAATGTCCTGCGCAATGTGATGCTGGGTCAAAAGCACAGGCAAGCGTCCCCAAACCCCTTTAAGGTCTTTGCCCCACTGGCTGCGAACCGAATAAGCTGCCTGAAGCTCATCTATTTTTTCCGGCGAGGCATCTCCCCGCGCTTTCATTTCTTCCACTCCGCGGCGATTCCAATAGCCGTTAAAATAAACCGAAACCAAACTGCTTAATGAAACACCCACCGCCCCGCTTAGCACGGCCCGCAAAAGAGGTGCCGCAAACAAGTCTATCAAATAAATATTGGCAATAAATGCCACCACACCCGTCAAAAATCTCACGCCCATAAATGCGGCAAAACGTTTTTTGACATGATAAAGATAAGCGGGATAATCACTGATAAGCTGGGTGTAATAATCCGCAATCGCACCGGTTGCGGACGCGATCAAACCTGAAGTAATCAGACTGCCCAGCGCGAAATTTCCCCAGTAAAAAGTATTGATCCATGAGTAAAGACTAAAAATAAACGGAAATCCAAAGTACCAACTTGCCACTTCCAACAATCCCCAAACAACAGTTCCAATCGTTACCTTCCGATAAAACTGATTTTTGGAAATTTGTTTACCTATCAGCTCGTCATCACCCCGAGGGCGAACAGTAGCCACCTCCGAAGTGGTGTGATCAGAGCGAACTTCGGATCGCTTAACAATTGCCGGAAAAATGGATTGATAATCGCTAAATCTTTCTCGTTCTCTTAAGATTTGCAGATATTTCTTAAGAGCCCCAAGCTGACCGCGTTTACGGGCTTGATCTCCCATCAAAACTTCAAAGACGGTTTTTGAAGAACGGGACGAAACTTTATTTTGATTCAAAATGTCTTCCCGCAAAATTTTTAATACGGAAGGAATATCCGAAGCCGGATTCAGCTTGGGTTTTGACCGATAACGTTGATAAAGTGCTCGTCTCTGCGCTAAAGTCCATTCCGCATGGGCAGAATAAAATTCATCCAGTTCATCTTCATTTAGAAAGAGCAGTTGCAACAACGCATTGATGGTTTCCTTCGCAACCATCAGTTGCTGTGGCTTTCGGGTATCCCAAAGCGGATGGTCGATAAAACTCCCTTCCAGCAAGTGTAATATTTCCGCAAGCATCAGCTGACGATTTAAATACTCAGCGTCCAGATATGCCTCTTCTGAAAAACCTTCTAGAATCACAATGCCGACTAAAGGTGGCGTTAAACCTAAAATTTTGGCAGCTTTTTTAGAGCTTATTTCTCGACCTTGAGCAATCCATCGAATAAAAGATTCATGCCATACGGTACCAAAATACATTCCACCAGCAAAAGCTGACGCCATCGCGTACTGAATGGAACTAATTCCCATTTCCTCTAAAATAAACATCTTAGCTTCGTCGGATCCCGAGCCAAAACGGAGAACCCGAGCCTTCTCCAGCTCAGCTAGAGCCTCCATATCCTGAATCGAAGGCAATCCAGTATTTCCGGTTGAAGTGCGCATCAATCTTTTCACCGTTAGTTTTAAATCAAACCTCCGTGCTTCAGAGCGAGCGTGACGATTAATAGGCATGCGTAATAAATTCGTTTTGCCTGACGATTGATCCGACTCAACCACAACAGCTCCGCGCGCGAGCCAAGCCTTTTCAACTCTCCCGCCTTTTTCCACATGCATCAAAACATGGGTGACACCGCGTCGATTCAGCTCAGTCCGAAACAGATTCCACATTTTCCAGAGCAAGGTCGATTGCTGATAATCAGGGTGAATCACGGTGCTATGGACATAGTAAGCTTTTTTCTCAGGTACCCCGCCTAAATCCTGAGAGGTTAAGCCGGGACTAAGAAATGTTTTGCGGCTGACACTTTTAAATGGGCTGGCGACAAAATAGCCGACAAGTTTATTCTGAGAATTCGCGGCGGCAACCACCACCGTATTCGGATCGTTTAAATTAATCCGCTTGAGCTCAAAAACCGAACCATTCCCTGTTCCGTAAGCGGACTCCATTAAATCTGCGAAATTGCGCGAACGGCTCAAAACATCGCTGACACTTTGTCCCTTTTGAAGCGGACGAATTTCAACGCTAACCGCATCCGTGTTTACCCTGGCTTCGGAACGGCCCCACACATTATTTTTCCACTCATATCCTTCACGAAGAGCGGCAGCGTAAAGACCGGGATTTTGAGTTTGAAGCTCATCCGGAACGGTAGATAGTCCGTAATATTTGCGAAGCTCAAGATAAAAAGGGACTTCTTTAGCTGCGTAATAATTCGCGTTTAACGAACGCAGAGCTTTACGAAACTGTTTGATTTCATAGCGCAAAAGCGGCCGATATTTATTTTTGCTTAAAACATTCTTCGCCGCCTCGTTGACTCCCAGCGCGAATTTATCGTCATCACGCAACCAGCTTTTCAATCCAATTTTATCGTGCTGAGGAAGTTTTAATTTTTGACGGTAAATGCTGATAAATTCCGCTGACTTACCGGCTAATTCTTCACGGATTCGCGGACCTAAATTCGGATGATTCAACAGCGACTCGCGTCTCGGATAGAGGTCTTTTAAAGTCCTGACATCTTTTTGCGGATTTCCGTTAATATTGAGCTTTAATTTCTTATCTTTCGGTATTCCTCCGTCCAAAAGCAGAATTGCAAGAACTCTCCGGCGCTCAGCTGAGAACTCATCACCCATAAAAGCAATGTCAATTTCTCCCGCATATGACGCGGGAGCGGCACCCACAAATGTCCCTAAAATCATGGGCTTTAATAAGTTGTCTCGATCAAGATCAATGTGCAGCTCGTCAAATAAATCACCGTGATGGTAGACTTTGCCTTCAGGATCAAGGCGGGCGGCTCCTAAAACTTCAACTGCTGACCTTTCAACATTGAAAGCAAAAGTCACTTTGATCTGCTGTTCAGCGGGGCCCAAAGCCTTCCCATGCGAGCGGTGCTCGGTAAGCAAATAAGCTTTTTCAAACAATTCCATTATTTCCAGCGCGACCGATCTTCGATCTAAACTGTTTCCGCGGCGGCTAAAATGCCGCACAAAAAGACCCATTTTGTCTTTCCAGTTCTGGTAAACATCCGGATGCCGCTGAAGCCAAGATAGGGCGGTGTGCACATTGCCTTCCAACGCTTTCCCAAAATCATCGCCTATTTCAGGTTGGGATATATCTTTTCGAGCTTCGGATCTTGAGGTTTTTTTAATAATAAAAAAATCAAACAAATCCGGCGAAAGAATAATGCTGTCGCGGAGGCTGTTTGGGGCTTTTTTTCCATTTTGATCCAAAACACTCATATCAATATGAAAAGCCTGGCGGTACTGAGAAATATCATCCACGCCTGCCTTGCTTAACTCGGCCTGCGACCACCAGCCCAAGTTCATCTGCGCTTTATTTTGCATACGAACCAACGAACCTCTTTTTTCGCCCCAATATGAAAATGAATCTGTCTCAACGCGAAAAACATAGCTTCCCGTCAAATGAATATCCCTATCCTCAAACTTTTTTACGGTTCCCCGTTTGGGTTTAAAAATAACAACATCACCCGGCTGAACCTTATGCGCTTGACCGTCCAATCGATATTGAAGGCGGTTTTTATCTTCAAAGACGAGTTCCGCCTGATAATCTTCAGGATAATAGCCCTCGAGCCATTTTTTTATTAAATCAATTTGGGGCTGTTTTAAACTTAATTGAATCACCGGCTCCCCGTTTGAAAGTCCGAAAGTGAGCACAACCCGCATTTCAGACCGTGCAGGACGGGGCTCGACTTTAGAATAAATCTCATAAAATTGACGCACCGCTTCTCGCATCATACGGTTCGAACTTGCGAGATTTACAAGAGTTTCTTCAAAATCCCAAGGTTTTTGTTTTTCTAAATCCGCGACATCAAAATTTTTTCTCTTTGCGGTTTTGAGCATTGTCGCAATTTGCGGCAGAAGAGCACGCGCTTGATTAATTTGCCCCGCAGAGTAAGCAAGCAGCTCTCTGTCTTCATCATTGAGGCGCGCCTCAGAACGCTCACGAGCAGCAGAAGAATCCTGGTCGGTTACAGCCGGAAAATCCCCGGGCATCACATCAAACTTGCGCGTACTTACGGAGCCCGGCGAAGCAAACAAAAGAGCCAAGTCAGCTTTATCAAGCCGCGCACGGTTGGTTAATTCAATGGGATGTAGGGCATTGGGATTATTTTCGTCAACCAGCCCCGGTATGACAAAGTCAAGAAGCCGGCGCGGTCCACGGCCTGCCGGCATAAACGAGTAATTACCGCTCATAAGCTCATTGACACTTGTAAAAAACTGGCTTTGCCCGCCCCGAACGCCTAAATCGCCTTTGAGGCTGAGCACATGCAGGCGATACAAATCCGCCATGGTCTTCAATGTCTGCTGGCGCGTACTCTCATCATCCGCGTATTGCTTCCTGGCAATTGCAAACCCCGGAATGGAATCTAAAAGATCCAATAGTTTCAATCTTGCTTCTTCCTCAATCCAACGAAAAAGCATGACATCTTCCCGTTTGAGGGATCCGCTCACAGCGGAATCAGTCAGGCCGGGAACAGCTATTTTGAGCACCTGCCAGGCATCGCCAGTGGCTCCATTCTCCCAATACGGATGCGGCAATTGCATCGGAGTGTCCAACCGGGCATTTTCAGCGAAAAAATTCCGCAATCCATTTATTTTTTTAATGATTTCCGCCATTCGTGGAACATCTCGACGGCGGTAAGCCGCGAAAAATCCATCTAATCGAAAAAGAGCCCGCAACGCAGCTTTTTTAACATTTCTGACATCATCCCAGTATCCACGCTCAATTTCAGATGGATGAATCGCGTCAGGGTTACTTTCGCTAATTAGTTTTGGATAAACAAATTTAATCAGAGCGGACGGAGAACTTCTTTTCCCTCCCAGAAAATCGCGCGGATGGTTTAAGCTGCCGCCAAGACCATGATCAGTGAAAAAGACATCCATTCCACCCGTCTTTAATTTACCGTCATTGCTTCTCTGAGGACTTTTATAAGCAATCACTCGTTCTCTAAAAATTCTTGCCATCCCGGCAATATCATCCTTTTCCCTTGCCGCAAGAAATCCCGGAATTTGATCGAAAACCGCCGCAATACGCTCACGAACATAGACTTCATCATTCCAATGTCCGATTGTAATTTCATCCCGGCGATATGCGTCCGGATTTTTAGGATCGACCAATTCCGGTAAAGCCTCCGACAAAACTTCATATGGCGATATGCGGGGAAGTTGCTTAAAAATGCCTCTTAACCCTCCGACCTCGCGGTAGTATGAAAGCGGGCCGTTTGGGTAGCGTTTATCTTGAGATACGTAAGATGCAACCTCCTTCTCATAAATTTCCCGCATTTTTTTTACATCCTTGGATGCGCGCGCTTCGCGAAATCCGGGTATGGCGTCGAAAAGTAAAAGAATGTGATAAATGCGATTCGTTGACTGTGTCCAGTATTTACTCTCCACGTTAAGCGGATCAAGGGCGTCCGGATTGCGAACGTCGATCAACTTGGGAATAGCTATGCGAAGCAAGGAAGCAGGACTGCCCATTTTAGTTAAATAATCCCGGCGAATAGACATCAGCGTTTTCATGCCGCCTATTTCATAAAAAAAGATCTGTTGACCTGTTTTTTGAGGCCGCGGAGGATCTCTGCTCAAATCCATTTCACGCGACTGATACCCTTTGACATGCTTTAAGTACAAAGTTGCCATTTCCTTCAAATTGTTTTTTTCGCGAGCAACCTTAAAGCCCGGAACATTTTCATCTAACACCGCTAACGTATAATTTGCGGCCGTTTCTTTACGTTCCCAAAAACCTCTCGGGAAAGAAATACCGCTGTCGCGATAGGCGCGGTACCATTCCAAAGCCTCCTCATAACCTAATCCCTTCTTAAGCCGGTCTGAAAGAGCTACGTCAAATTCTCTTTCTCCCATTTCCGGAACCGGCTTGTCAGTCTTATTTTTTTTACGAGCTTCGGAACGCCTGCGCAGAAAAGAAGAGCTCGGGTCAACGAAAAAGCCGGTAGGCTGAATATTCGGAATGACCGGATCATGGGGATCGATCGGACTTTCAAAATCAGTATTTTTAAAGAGACGGAAAAAAATGTTCCCGGCAAGATCAAAAAAAGAAATTCGCCCGGACTTAAAAGAATCAATAAAACTTAAGAAAACCCTCAGTCTCATTTTCCATCCGACAATATCCGCCAAATCGCGAGCGTAGCTTTGGGTTTGAAAAAACCAAGACAAGAACTCGTAAATCTGATGAATTATGACCCGAGCTTCACGATGACCGCTGCGGGAAGGAGAAGTTCCGTGATTCCGAAAAAAATGGAAATCCTTTTCAGCGTCAGCAAATTCCAAATAAGGTCTGACATCCCA
>DDUN01000010.1:11376-24074 GCA_002344825.1 Candidatus Multiplicimicrobium inquinatum
CCGGCTTTGCTCGGTAAACCCAAAGCATCCGACTCAAATTGATGTTCATACTCCAGAATGAGATGACCAAACTCATGCGCCATCACCATAAACACCGCCTGAAAACTCTTCAGTTTGGCCACCAAACGATTGCCGATTTTTTGATTTGAATAAGCATTCTCTGCGCCCCACAAAATACCGCCGTCCAGCATCACCGTGCTGATGATACGAATAATGCTTTCTTGACTTACGCTTGCAATGTCCCTTTGCATCATCGAAAAAAAGACGGCTATTTGCAAAGCTTTCAGGCTTTCCGTGGCGAAAGACCGGCTGAATAAGTTCTTGAGATCGTCATTTGACTGATTTCCAATACCTTCAACAAACAGACCCGAATCCCTCATCAGACGTTCAAACTGAAGCCCATTCGATTGAATGTAAGAAGAGAATCGGATCGGGTGACGTGAAGCAAGCAACCCAACAGCATAGATTCGGAAACGAACATCGATCTCCTCGATTTCAAAAGCGAGGCGCGTGAGAAAATCAAAATCTTCAACATATCGATGGATCGCAGCATACCCCAGAGCATATTGATCTTCCCCCCGCAGACCGCTCAAAAACCCCTCAAGTACACCTTTCAAATCGTCTTGATAAACGCCCTCAATAATGGAATAAGGCACTGTAATCAGATTATTGACCGAGAGGATTTCGGCGGGCATTTCCATGGGGAAAAGCAAACGCGCCAAAAGCCGAAAAAAATCAGCGGCATCGCCTCCCTTTCCGTTTTGCATCGATGCCAGAAGCTCTTCCCATAAAAGCGACCGTAAAATTCCCGCAGTGTCAGGATGAATCAAGGGTGACAGCAGAATGTCGCGCAATCGTTTTTCTTTCTGCTCACTGCTTTCATGCTGCGCTTTTTCAAAAAAATCTTTTAGGCGTTCGGCAACCAAAGTGGGATTCGGTTCGGACACAATCAAACGCCATTCCGGCCGGGCTTTAAGCAGATTCTGAGCGGGCGCGCTGAACTCTACAAACTCCAAAGCCGTATCCTGATCTAACATTTCCAAAAAAGTCACTGCATTCTTTACTTGAGCGGGATCACTTTCCGTATGCTGCAATAAATTTTCCGCCTGATTTAAGCCTCTCAAAATTTGAGCTGCATAAAAGTCCCGATAACTCCCTCCGGATGGATGAAAATCTAAGACGGCATCGCCCAAAAAATCCGGCGCGGTTAGCAACACTTCAATAAAACCCAAATAATTTCGTTTCTCAAATAAATTCTGAATCACTGAAAGTCTTTGAAAGAGAGCATGCCCCGCTTGCCGTTGCTGCCGGGCTTCCGCGCTTTTACCCCAATCAACTCCGGACGTAGAGCGCAAAAGCTGATAATCAGCGGCAAAATTAATTTCCGAATCAAAACGGGCCGGCACATCCTCCGATGCGTCAGGTAACATGCGGTGACCTAACCGCTGCGCGGATAAATCTTCGCCAGTGACCGGCAATCTGAACTCGATGTTCCGGCGTTTACCATCGAGGGGTTGAGCCAGCAAATCCAGCGGAATAAAACCAAAGGGCAAAAGAAAAGGGCTTTGTGTCATTGCCGGAGATAAAATATTGGCGCCGGGAGTGAGATGATTAAGCCATTCCGTATGAAATTTTTTCTTGAATAAATCAGGCATGAACTCAGTCAACCACCTGTGAATCGGTGCGGCTGCTTCAACGGCAAGATCCAGTTGTTTCAAATCCGCCAGGTGCAGAACAAGCTGCTTGCGCCATTGAAGCAATAGATCATAAACTTGCTCTGGTTTTTCTTTCGCATACCGTCTGACCAAATAATTCCAATAAGCTTTTTGAAGATCAACATTCCCCCGTTCATTCTTCATTTCAGAACGCCAGCCGACTTGACCGTGCATTAAGTCAGCATAACGTTCCGCGCCTTCCAGCGTCTTCACCGCGGGAGTGATCACAGCAAACCCCCAGCCTTGATCCCGCGCTATCTTCTCAAGCCCCATGCGATGAAACCCTCCGGAAACAAAGACCGTTGAAGATGATGTTTGAAAACTTTTCTCAATTTGCTTCGCCATCATCCGTTCACGATCATGCTGAATGGAATAAAAATCTTTAAACACAGCCCATACCGGATTTTCTAAGCTCATTTTTTGAACGATCTTCCAATCTGCATGAGAAAGCTCCAATCGAACAAGCTTTTCGAGCAACTGAACCCGCAAAGTCTGTTTCAAAAGCAGCCGCTGCGCGGACTTTGTAAGAAAACTTTCCGTTTTTTTAATTAAAAAAGCCTGATATTCTTCGGCAAGCGCGGCTGCGTCAATTGCGCGCCAATCCTCCGCCGCCCGCAAAGCGAAGAGATACAGGCGCCGCTCCAGATTCGTTGTGGTTAAAACTTCTTCGGCGGATAAAAGCCCCTCCAGCTTTTCCGCTGAATCCGGAATAGATGCTTGATTTAGGCGAAATTCTTCTTTAAGCGCCGCGAGAGATTGCCGCTGAGAAGCTGATTCAGCACGCTGCTCAAGCTTGAAAAGAAACCGACCCCAAAAATAAATCACTGCCGGACGCTTCAAAAACTGCTGGCGCCGCACCAGCTCATGCGTCGACTGAAGATGCTTATAATTTTCAAAAATTTCTTTTTGCCCGCTCTCCAGAACAACTTTTAATCCATCCAGAGAATCTTGCTCGATTAATCGGTTCCATTTGAGAGCTCCGCGGGGATAAACTTTTTCTTTTGATTTCGTAATAATATCTCGCGCACGCGCCAATTTCTCTAAAACAGCCATTTGCTGTCTTTGCGCATCTTGATAAAGCCGCACGGCCTGAATATAGAGCTCTTTTGATTCTGCGGATCGGGCGTTTAATTGCGATGATAAAAGTAATGCCGCGGCAGCACCGCTGATATTCTGCGCCTGAACATCTGATTCAATTTGCGAAAGAAGCCAATCACGGTCGGGAAAACTGTGTTCAAGCGCTAAGTCCGGCGTATCAGTTAATCCTTCAAGAAGTAAGGGAAATGAACCATATTGCCCGCTCAGATTATCTATTAATTGCCAAATTGATTTTTGTGCCGCGGGAACCGCATGTGCGTCTTCAATCACTAAAAGTGTTTTGGGCAGTTTCCCTGCAACACGAGTCTGAACACGTCCTAACTCAGCGGAAACCTGCAAAGCATCGACAGGAATTAACAATGCTTGCGAGATACTCCTCTTCTCTGCCGCCTGCGCATCGGACGGCATAAGCCCCGCTAATTGCAAAGCAATGAGCAGCATTGCCACGCTTTTTTTGAAAACACCTTTTTTCACTGTATTTCCTTTGACCTAAAACAAATAAACAAAGCCATTTATAAAGCCCTTAAAAATTGATTATTGATAAAAATTAACATACTCCGCTGTGAATACAAATAAGGTAAAAATCGAGGTCAGTGTTAAAGTAAGATGATCAGAATTGCTATATCCTGCTCACCCCATCCCAGATACGGGATCTGGGATGGGCTTTAGGTGTGGAAATAGCTCCAAACAGCTTCTGCGGCAGAAAAGTTCATGCCAGGCAATCCGGCAAGCTGCGAGACACCGGCGCGCTTCAGCTCGTCAAGTGATTCAAAGTTTTTGAGCAGAACTTTTTTGCGGACATCTCCGATATCAGGGATCGCATCCAACTCCGATTTTGAGATTCCCTCACGCTTCAGCTGACGGTGATAAGAAATCGCGAAGCGATGAGCTTCATCACGGACGCGCATCAACAAATGCAGTGCCGGTGAGCCTTTTGGAAAAACTAGCGGCTCCCTGGAGTCAGTCGTGTAAATCCATTCAAACCTTTTCGCGATTGAAATAAGCTTAATGCTCATCATCTCTTCTTTTTCTAAAATTTCTTTCGCCGCTGAAAGCTGGCCTTTACCGCCGTCAATCATAATTAAGTCCGGAAGCCACTCTTCCCGCCCCTCTTTGATTCCGCGGAGCATGCGCCCCAAAGCTTCCTGAATCGAAGCATAATCATTGATGCCTTTCACGGTTTGAATTTTGTAGCGCCGATAGCCCAGTTTATCCGGCAATTCACGGTAGAAAGCGGTACGCGAAGCCACTGTCTCATCGCCTTGAGTATGCGAGATGTCGAAACACACAATCTTTTCGGGTAAGCTTTCCATATCAAGCGCTTGTTTTAATTCTTGGGTGGCTGACAGGACAACAGACCGTTCAGGCGATCTGGGCTCAAACCGTTTACGGCGCAGCTTTTCGAGTGATTCAATTTGATTTTTATAAAACTGCGCGTCTTCAAAACGAAGTTCTTTCGCGGCCTGCTTCATTCGGTCGGATAAATAATCTAAAAAACCTTTTTTGCCTCCGCCAATAAAGTGTTTCACCTCGGCAACAAGCTTGCCGTAAGCCGTTTCAACTTCAGATTTGATGCAGGGAGCAATGCATTGCCCGATGTGATAATAAAGGCAAGCCGTTTTGGGAAGTGTCTGGCATTTGCGGATAGGAAAAAGCGCCTGCACAAGTGAAACCGCGCGGCGCAAAAGTTTCGCGTCGGTAAAAGGTCCGTAGTACGAAGCTTTTTTTTCTTTTTTATTACGGGTAATAACAAGCCGCGGAAACTTTTCTCCCGTGATCTTTAAGAGCGGAAACGATTTATCGTCTTTCAGTTCTTTATTATAACGAGGCTGATGCTCGCGAACCAGTTGAGCTTCAAGCAAAAGCGCGTCCATTTCTGTCGCGGTGGAAATATAATCCACATCACGGGCGCGGCTCATCAAAACCGCAAGCTTGGGAAAATCAGGATGGGTTCCGAAATAAGACAGAAGCCTTTTCTTAAGCGATTTGGCTTTTCCAATATAGAGCGTGCCCCCGCTTTCGTCTTTCCAAAAATAAACCCCTGGGCCATCGGGAGTTCCACGCACTTTGTCTTTAAGGGTACCTGGCACCGAAGGGACGGGCAACATACTATCTGTTCCCTTCGGCTCCAGCCTTGGCTGGTTTTCTCCGCCTCAAATAGGCAAAAACCTGGGACGCTTCCTTTTTCTGAATCACAATCGAAATCAACACATAGAAAACGCCCGCTGCGGCGATCGTTCCTAAAACCTGGATGGCATACATCGTTGCACTTGAGGCGGGAGCAGCCCCACTCCACGCATTCAAAAGAAACCGTGCCGCCAAAGCCATGATGACAGAAGCAATCAGCGTCTTAAGAAAACTTTTTACGGTCTCACGAAACGGAAAACTCGCGACACAACGAGGATAAAAAAACATTAAGAGCAAAAGCTGAACAATCGCGGAAATCGAGGTTGATAAAGCCAAGCCGGTTTCACGAAGAAAAGGCATCAGCAAAAAATTAAGCACGACATTCAGCAGCAATGAAAAAAGGCTGATACGCATTGGCGTTTTCGAATCATGCGCCGCATAGTAGCCCGTAATCATCATTTTCTGTCCGGAATAAGCAAAGAGCCCCCAAGCATACGCCGCAAGAACCGATGCCGTGCGCGCGGTCGCAGCCGCATCAAATTCGCCGCGTTCAAAAAGCAGTCGCATAATATCCGGCGCCAAAACAATCAATCCGGCCGATGCGGGCAAAACAATCATAAAAGTCACGGTCAGTGAAAAGGCCAAGGTTTGCCTGGCTTCTTCTTTTTGATTATTTGCGATTTGATTCGAAAGCATGGGTAAAAGCGCGCTTCCCATGGCCACACCAAACATGGATAAAGGCAACTGCATCACACGATTACCATACCACAAACTGGAATTGGCTCCCGGCCCCACCCAATAAGCAAAAGCCGTATCAATCAGCATATTCACCTGAACAGCGCCAAAACTCAATAAAACCGGCGTCAAGAGCTTCCAGCTACGCCGCAGGCCTTCATGCTCCGGGCTATTCCAGAACCATAACTGCCGCCACTTAAACTGAAATTGAAATCCGATTGTTTTGAGAAACGGCCATTCAACAGCCCAATGCAGAAACCCGGCAAAAGTCAAAGCCCAGGCAAGAATGTGCAGCCGTGCGGTCTGGTTTTCCGAAGCCCAGGGAAAAATCCAAAGCATCGTCGCGATCCAAATCATGTTCATCAAAACAGGCCCGATCATGGGAACAAAAAAACGGCCATGACTGTTGAGAATTCCCATGCCGATCGCATAAGCACATAAAAACCACAAGTGTGGAAACATCACCTGCAACAGACTGATTGCCAAGCGAATCACATCAGGAAACACGCCAAATTTTAAAAGAAGCGCCAATACAACCTCAACAGCCAAAATAAAAACAAATAAAGCCGCTCCCATAAAGGTGTAAACGAGATTGGAGTATTTGAAGGCGGCTTCTTCACCTTGTTTTGCACGGATATCACTGTAAACCGGAATAAACGCACTCGCCAGAGCGCCCTCGCCTACAATCCGGCGGAAGAAATTGGGCACCATAAAGGCGTAAAGAAAGGCATCCCAGACCCAGCCCAAACCAAATATTTTTGCGCTGACAATATCACGCATCAGTCCCAAAATACGGCTCAGCATAATCATGGCCGCCATCACAAACGCGGATTTCAGTAATTTATCTTTTGCCATATTAACTCACCGGCCCCACGGTCTTTTGACATTCATTTTGACACTCCGCAAAAGGGTATGTTATAGTTTCGCCCGTTTTCAAGAACTCTATTAAAAGGAAATGACACTATGCCGAATATTAAGTCCGCAATGAAGCGGCTTCGCAGTAACGCCAAGAAAGAAGATCGTAATCAAACGGTGCTTTCCGAGCTTAAGACCCTGAAAAAAAATCTTTTGAAGCTTCAGGCTGAGCCTGAAAAAGCAAAAGAAGTCGCCGCAAAAGCGATGAAACGTTTTGATCAAGCCGCCGTAAAAGGAATCATTCCTAAGGGCCGCGCGAACCGTAATAAATCCCGCATCCAAGCCTTGGTAAACAAGCTGGGCGCGGCAAAAAAGAAGACGAAAAAAGCCTAACTCTCTCATCTCAGCTCCGGCTCCTTCCCTTGCTTAACGAGGGTAAAGCAGCCGGAGCTGTTATTTTAAGCAGCCACATTTCAAGCGACGGTTTCCCCAAAGCCCTGCCTGTCTTTGATTTAATATCTAAGTCATGCAAGTCCTGAATTGCGGTTTCCAGCCGGCTTAGTTCAAACTTGGCGAGTGCGCGAAAAAAATTATCCGCGCCATAGCCGGGCTTCATGCCCAGCCGCGCGATAACTTGCGAGGGAGCGAGTCCCTCCTCCATCAAAACCTTAGCTTGCCAAAGTTTTTTAACCTGCGCATGAATAAACCCAAGCATCGAATAAATATCATCATCCATTTCAAAAAGCTTATTTAAAACCCGCAAAGCTTCCGCCGAATTTTTAGCGAGGATCGCGTTCGATAAATCAAAAATACGAACCTCCGCCCAGTCCTCATCAAACTGTTGGGTCATAGCTTCATCAATCTGCGGCTTATCCCCCGCGAACAACACAAGCCTATCAATCATACTGGCGAGAAACACAGGCGACTCTCCGCACATATCGAAAATCATTTTTTGTGCACCCGGAGTAATTGTTTTCCGTGCTTCCGTCAGCTTAGCTTTCAAAAATTGGGCTTCCCGTTTCATGCGGTCTGCCGCGGCAGGACGAATCAGCGTGCCAAACTGTTGGATGAGTTTTACAAGACGTCCCCGGTCTTCCGCCTTGTCGGCTTCAAAGATCAACGCTGTTTTAGCGAAAGGAGCTTTCAGATAACCCTCAAGCTCATCAAGAGCATCTTCCTTAAGCTTATCAGCCTGCTTGACGCGCAGGATCTGACCTTCCGCTAAAAAAGGAAGCGAGCGCGCGTTGGCAAGAATCTGAGAAAGCGGCGTGTCCGTGACATCAAAAGATTGAATTTCGCATTCGCCGGGAAGTAGTTTTTGAACCTGAGGAAGCAGAGCCTCATATTCCGCACGCCGCATGAACCCATCCCCCGCGATCAAATAAATCAATTTGTTGCTCATAAATGCGGGATCCTATTTCACGAAATATTAGACCGTTCAAAAAGGTTTAGATGCGAGGCGCACAAGAGCGCCCGAGGAGGCGTATGAGGCAATACGCCGCACGAGGAAGCGAGTTGTGCAACGAAGCAGATGAGCCTTTTTCAACGGTCGGTGATTTACCAATCTTCGGTGACCCGGTCGACCACCTTCTTCGCCAAATCTTCAATCGCTTTGGTCGTCGAGCTGCGCTGGCCCATGGGGCGAACCTCGGTCACAAAATATTCATCATTGCCTGAAAAGTTAGGCTCCGCCCAAATGATCTCACCTGTTTCGCGATGCTTCAGGGTCAGGCTCAACACAATAAAAAGGCGGAACTCGGACACTCCTTCAAGGGAATTAAAACGAACGCCCTCTTGCTCATAAGCGACCAAATCAGCTGAAAGAATGGCATCCGCTTTATCCGGTGCGGAAATTTTCAGATTACCATCCACCTGAAACCTCTGAATCACCGCATTGGTGATATCCATCTCAAGACCAGGCTGATAAGAATACATTTGATCGATGGGAATTTTATTTAAAACTGTTTCAACATAAATCGATTGAATGTCATTCGGAAGCTTTGTTTTGCTTGTATATCCGCAGCCTGCGGCCGAAACGAACGCTAAACCTAAAACGAGCCACCGTAGTCTGAACATTAAATTCCGCATTTGTTTATCCCTCAGATTTCATAAAGCGCGCAACTTCCTTTTCAAGAAAATCACGCTGCTGCGTTAATTCCACAACACGGGCTTCCAAGCGGTCGCGCTCCATCAGTAAATCGCCGCGCATAGCTTTGGAGGTAACTTTTTGCACCTGCAAATCCGTCTCGTTAATTCGTTTTTCAAGAATTTGTTTTTCGGCATCCTCAAGCTCGATTTGCTCACGAATCACACTCACAAGCGATTCTTCGATTTCCTTGAGCTCTTTCAACTGCTTGGGATCTGCGGTTTGTAAATCATTAGGCTCCACATCCGCTGAAACGGCGGCTTTATCACTCGCTACTGGAGCGATTTTTTCGATTTCATTCCGAAGACTTTGTTTATCCACGTTTGAGCTTGAAGCCGGAATCTCAGAATTGTCCACGGAAGAGCTCGTCACCTCACCTTTCGGCAGCTTAGCAACAGCGGCATCCACCTGCGCAAGTTCGCGCTTCAACTCCTCAAGCTCTTTTGTTTTTTGGTCTAAGCGCTCAATCAATAACTCCTGCCGTTCTTCGGGGGTAATCAATTTTTCAGCGTTATCAATGGCATCTTCAATAAAAACATAGGGCACCTTGACCATCGCTGAACGAAATTGGTGCCCGCCTGCCAATGACGCCTGCGCGCGAAGAATCTCAAGGTTCCGTTCAAGCTGTTCGATTTCAAGCGCTTGCGCCTGAATCATCAAACTTTCGGTTTCGATTTCTTTTTTGAGGTTTTGCGCTGCCGCATCATCTGATTTTCCGGCCTTATCGGTCAATGCCTGGGCCGCATTATCGCGGCCAAGGAAAAAAACGCGCGTTACTTTTACCGGCAGCAGAAGCGCGTCTTTGGCTTTTTCTGAAGCAGTCCGATCCGATTTGGTTCCGACCAGGTGATCCAGCTCATTTAAAAGCTTGGTCTTGCGTTTATCGCGGTCTTCAATATCTTCATAGCGGGAGCGAATACCGCGCTCCACTTTCTTAATTTCTTTGCGCAGTTCCTTAGGATCAACCGTTTCGGTGCCTTCCAACTTTTCAGCAAGGCGCTCTTGCTCACTCAAAGCTAATTCATCGTTAAATGCCGTCGACAACGTATCAACCACATTCTGGGTCATATTCACTTTTTCACGCAAATGCAAACGAAGCTCCAGAAGCTCCTGAGCGCTCTTTGATTCGTAGGATGTGTCTTTAAAAGGATTTACGGCAATTTTGCTGACTGCAAAGCCCACTTTTTTACGCAAGCCAACAAGCCAATCATCCGATCCAAACCGCGCAGCATACTGGGCAAGCTTAAGGCGAAAAGGACTATTGTCGTCTTTCAACTCTTTCGTTTCAGACGGCGCAACAACACCCACGCCAGTTATCAATGCCGTAACCTCATGATACTGTTTATACAGAGTTTCTTTTTCATCCAAAGTCTTTTTCTTCTTATCAGAAATTTTATAAAGGTCTTTCGCGTCCAAAGCCTGTACTTCCTCAAGCGGTGTCTTCGGCTCGCCGGTAAACGGCACCCAGCCCTCATAAAATGCTTTTCCAACGCCTAATTCTGAACGCCATCCGGCCACTTGCTGTTTTTCAGCTTCAAGCGCATCGCGCTCGGCTTCCAATGAGGCGCGCCATCGCTCAATTGCCTTTTTAAAATCCTCCGACTGGTTATCTTTATGCTGTTTGATTTTTTTATCTAAGTTTTTAAATTTGATTTTCAACTCTTCGTCACGGCGTTTTAAATCCTGTGAAAGGCGTGAGACACTGTCGCCTTTTTCTTTCTCAAGCGATTTGGTGCGTTTTTCAAGGCGCGCCAGTTTTCTCTCTAAAGCTTCGCGCTCGACGGGATCCGCACTTTCACTTAGCCCGGCTAATCGTTTCTTTGTGTCATCCAATTCGGCATCCAGGGCGTCTCGTTGGGAAGCAAGATACTCCACTGGCTGTTTAAGGGCGAGTAGTCTGTTTTCCGCTTTCGCGCCGGACTGCGTGTGAGGATAACGCTTGGCAACGTCTTTGTAGTAAATAATGGCACTTTGCACAAAGTTTTGTTTTTCATAATACAAGCCGATTTGATAATTTTTTTCGGCATTCTTTTCATCAATTTCTTCGCGGATCTTAGCGGCTTTTTCGGTTCCAGGCGCGCCGGGATAATTCTGCATAAATCCCTGAACCTGCTCAGAGGCTTTCTCAAGCGCGCGCTCATCACGATTCTGCGCAATCGAGCGGAAATAAGCTGTTTCAGCTAATTCATAGCGGGCTTTTTCCACTAAAGAACTCTGGGGATAATTATCTAAAACATCCTGAAACGACTGCATTGCGGCATCAAATTGGCCGGCCTTTTTCTGAGCCGCGGCTAAACTGAACTGCGCCTGATCACCAAAGCTGCCGTAGGGCGCGAACTTAACGATGTGCTCAAAAGCCTGCACGGCAATCGGAAAAGCGGGGCGAATTTCAACGCCGAATAACTTTCCTTTTTTCCCGGAAAGAAACAGATTGCCCAATTTAAATTCACGCTCAATCACTTCTTCAAAGCGGTCATTCTGCGGATAAACTTCGATCATCTTTTGATAGGCTTTGAGGGCTTTGAAGTAATCACCCTTCTCTTCGTAAACCGTTCCCAAACGGTATTGAGCCTCAGGGGCGACACGGGAAGCGGGAAAATCCTTAATGAGAGTTTCCAGTTCAGTGACCGCTTTGTCGTATTGCTTTTGTTTATAAAGCTCAAGCGCGTATTCTAATTGCTGGCTGCTGTTGTCGCGGGTGTCGTCTTCTTTGGGGCTGACAAATTTACCGAGTTCAGGCGACCAAACCCAGTCTGCGTAAAGATTAAAAGGACTCAGCGCGGTTAAGAGAGCGAGCCATACCGATAAGTAATATTTTTTATGCATCATGATGAGTTTCAATAGGTTGAAAGCAGTACTCTATCCGCTCCCTTCAGGGCTGTCAATCAGGAACCCTGCCGGTCTTCAAGCCGCCGCACACAAACATTACGGTCAATGATCCTGAATGTTTTACGCATACGCTCCGCCCGGTCCGGAGGATAGTAAACAGAATCAACCTGAAAGTTTTTTTGAAGCTCCGGCAGCGCCGCTGTTTGTTCGGAACCATGCCCTTTAAGAACAATTTTTCGAATGCGCGCTACACCGTTTCGACGCAATGCCGGCACCAGATCAAACCTTGCAAAGCGCTGATAACGGTCGGAACAAGCTCCGATTAAATCCGCACTCCGTCCGCTTTGGATCACAGCAACCTCTCCGCAAGAGCTTTTGAAAAAATAAACAGTAAAAGATTCCATCAAACCCTGAGGAAGAAAAAACGGCACCTGAATTAAAATCCAGCCCGATAAACTTAAGCCAAGCCAGACTTTTGATTCCGCAAAAGAAAAACGCATAAGCCTCCCAAAAAATAATAGCCGTAAACGGTGATCAGGCTCGGCTGAGCCAGCGAAATGCATGCCCAGGGAGCAGAGGCGCTGCTCCAAACTAAAAGTAATGAGCCTTCTAAAAGCAGTTTGACGGCATAGGCCGCGGGCAAGCCCAAACCCGGAATCAAAGAAATAAATCCCGCCGGCAAAATAAGCGCGAACGCGGGAACAACCAAAAGATTAACGGCAATCCCCGCCCAAGAGAAGGTTTGAAAGTAATAAAGCACAACCGGATAACTTGCGGCAAAGGCCGCGAGACTGATATCCAAACCAGGAAGCGGTAAGACTCGCTTAATCAAAGGCGCGACATAAACAATTCCGTACATAGATAGAAAGGAAAGCTGAAACGAAATATCCCAAATTCGTTTAGGCTCAAGAATCAAAATAAAAGCTAACGCGGCATTCAGCCAATAGTCCAACTTTTGCGGACGTCCCAAAACCCAGGCAATCCAGACGAAAATAGCCATCATCCCCGCCCTCTGGCCCGCAATGCCCCAGCCCGTCAATCCCATATAAATTAAAATACCGGCCGCTGAAAATAAAACTGCGCGCAAGGGCGGGAGCCGCAAAAGGATGGCAAAAGCAAAAATAAATCCCGCGATCACGGCCGCGTGGAATCCGCTCACAGAGAGCAGATGTTCTGTTGCAACGGCGACCACG
>DDUN01000029.1 GCA_002344825.1 Candidatus Multiplicimicrobium inquinatum
AACATCCCAAGCTCGATGCCAAAGCTCAAAACGTTCAACAATTGACTGCTCTTTATTTTCAGCATCCAGGTGAATCACCATCGACCGCGGCAATAATGCCACCACAACCGCTCCTGCGATGCAAAGTACCGCCAATACTTTCCAAGCGCGCCGTAAAACCGCCACAATAACCGCGGTTAAAAAAAATGCAACAAAAGCACCTCTCGAGCGAGTCATGAACAATAGAGTCGCCCCAGAGACCGACAATAAACTCCAAAGCCAAAACAAATAACTTTTTGCATTCTTTCGAAAAGACGCCGCGGCAAATCCAATCACAACCGGCAAGACAGCGCAAAGATAAGCTGCCAATTTTCCGTAGTGCTCAAGGCTGGCACTAAGACGGCGTCCCGAACTGGCAGCCTGCGCTTCGAATCCGCGTAAAAAATCAACCCCATAAAAATATTGCCACGCGCCATCCACCACAAGCAAAAGAAAAGAACAAAAAACAACAAATTTTAGCTTGGACTGCGCGGCAATATTTCTAAAAAAGTAGAAAACTAAAAATAAAATCGCAATTTGGCGGAATACCTTGATCACTCCGCGCGAACTCTGTTTCGGAAAATCCGTCACCGTTAACGATATTAAAACAGCGGCAAAAAAAACAGCGATTAAAACAAGCGCAATCCTGTCCGGCAAAACAGGCTTCTCTTTTTTTAAAATGAGAGAAATTAGCCAAAATAAAAAACCGAGCCAAAGTGCTACCTGCATCAATGCCGATGAAAAGCTTAATACAGGCCAAAGCGCCAACATACAGAAAAGCCCGGCCAGCTCAAGATAAACACCCCAATCTTTTCGTGCGAATGACATCATTGGTTTATCTCCTTATATACGCGAGCGCTTGCCAAAAGCCTTCCCATAAAGACGTACGTCCCCGTAAAGCATCGAAAACAAAACGCAACGGAAGCCAAAAAAGATGAGAAAACCAAAACGCCGGTCCCGAATAATTTTTCCAGAGAAACAAAAACTGATTACGGGAAGCTAAAACTTCGATTCCCCTTTGCTTAAAAGCCTCCTTAAAACTAGCCTGCCCCATATGATAAACAACACTGGACGGTTCATAAACTAATTCATATCCGGCACGTTTGGCCCTCAGGCACAAATCGACATCTTCAAAAATTCCGGGCAAATACCGTTCATCATAACCGCCAAGTCCGTTAAACAAACTCACTCGAAAAGCTCCAAAACCGGAAGAAAAAGTCGGGCCGCGGCGGTTGATATTCGCTTCATACCCGGGATAACGCGCACTGCACCAAAATAATCCAAAACGAATCTCGGCTCTGCTATCTGCCGCCTCAACCGTCTTTCCATCAAATGACATTGTTTTGGGCGCAGCTAAAAAAAGGCGAGGGTCACTTTCAAATGCTTTGACCAACGCGTCGACAAAACCCGCGTCCACCCGGATATCATTGTTTAAAAGAATCGAAACATCTTCGTTCGAGCTCTTTAAAAAATCATTATAAGAACACAAAACTTTATTTTGCGGAGCTTGCACGATTTCGACTTGCGGATATTCACGCCTGACATAGTCAAGCCCATCCGGCCCGTCGGAAGGATTGTTTAAAACAACCACTCGGCAAGGACAAGAACTTTGATTGGCGGCGTCCACAATGCTCGGTAAACACTGAGGAAGAAGCGTCTCACCTTTGTAATTAAGAATAACAATTTGGGCTTTCAATCTAATCTCCATCTATACCCAAAAGCTCAGGTAATAAAATCAAGATAGTTGGCTGGTGTAATCACCGAAAATAAAGCTTCCGGATAGAGTTTTAACCACTCCGCAGGCGGTTTTATCTTAAGCGTTTTATGTGGGCTCCATTTCATCTCATACGCATGCAACCGCCCCTCGTGCTCTTCAACGAGATCTATCTCCTTTTGACTGTAGGATCGCCAAAAAAAAGAATTTACAAAATGGTTTTTATAAGCGTGCCGCTTGAGACGCTCAACGACAATAAAATTCTCCCAAAGTTGTCCCATATCGTTTCGCAGCTTAGGTTCATTAAACTGTAAAATAATAGCGTTACGGATTCCATTATCTAAAAAATAGTACTTTTTTTTACTGGTAACTTCTTGCCTCGGATTGCGATTCAAACCGCCCAAGCCCACAATTACAAAAGTTTTTTCAAGTAAGTCAAGATAGCGCGCTACCGTCTTAACATCAATGCCAAGCTGTGTTCCCAACTCATTAAGAGAAACCTCCGAACCAATTTGAAAAGCCAAAAGTTTTAACAGATCAAACAGCTTCCTGGATGCCCGCACTCGATCAAACGTAAGAATATCCTTTAAAAGATAGGAGTTAACAAGGTCTTGGAGA
Organism: Candidatus Multiplicimicrobium inquinatum; assembly: GCA_002344825.1. Classification (GTDB taxonomy): domain Bacteria; phylum Omnitrophota; class Omnitrophia; order Omnitrophales; family Aquincolibacteriaceae; genus Multiplicimicrobium; species Multiplicimicrobium inquinatum. Next base: position 2,351 of record DDUN01000029.1, read on the forward strand.
TAAGTTTTTCGCTCTTTCAAAGTTCGGGCAGTCACCATTTCCGGATAGGATCCATAAATAAGAAAGGTGTCGAGCTTTTCTCTGAGCTCAGTCGCTGTCCAAGTTTTAGAAAGCTCAAGCTGGGCTATTGGAAATAAAGTTAATGTCTGTTTACGCCCGGTAAGGGGTTCGCCAACTTGATGAGCAAGGTCAAAAGACGAAGATCCCGTAACAACAATTCTTAGTTTAGAATTTTGATCGACCAATATTTTTAATGCCGCACCAACATTAGGGATTTCCTGAGCTTCATCGATTGCGATGAGATCGTAGCCCTGTGCATATTGCTCAAGAGCGGAAAAATCCTTTGACTCAAAGAGATGGTGTATTCGAATATTTTCTCCGGAGTCCAGTCGATACTTAAGCAAACTTGATGATAAGAAGTTCTTAATCAGAGTGGTCTTGCCTACACGCCGTGGGCCATAAATAACAAGCACCCTTCCCGGCTTTATCATTTTCCCTAAAAGAGGCGCGTAATATCGTGGAATCATAAAAGAACAGTACAACAAATCCCAAAATTTGTCAAAATTTATGGATCTATAATCCCAAAATTAAGAATATGGAAAATAAAAATTATGACACAAAATAATTGATAACAATGACTTACATCAAAGTGAGTCAGACGCCTTCTTTTGATCAAACAAGGAGTAAGTCGCAAACCCTAATTTCTGAATAAAAAACTGCCAGCTGCATCTCAAGACACCCAGACCATATTCTACAGACCTCTTAAAGTTAATGGACGACGCCTCTGTAAAATACTTGGTCGGGCATGAAATTTCACCAATCTTAAAACCATGATAAACCGCCTGCACTAACATTTGATTATCAAAAATAAAATCATCGCTGTTTGACTCAAGCGGCAATGATTCCAGCACTTTGCGGCTGAAAGCACGGTAGCCCGTGTGATATTCCGAAAGCTTCTGCCCAATTAGAATATTCTGCACAAAAGATAAAAATCGATTCGATAAATACTTATACAGCGGCATTCCTCCGGCAAGCGAACTTTGCGCTAAGATACGCGATCCCAGCACCACATCATAAACACCCGACGCGATCATGGCCGCCATCGCTTCAATTAAGCGCGGCTCATATTGATAGTCGGGGTGAAGCATCACAACGATATCCGCTCCTGCGTCAAGCGCCGCACGATAACAAGTTTTCTGATTTCCCCCGTAACCCTTATTTTTATCATGAACAATCGTTTGAAGCCCCAAACCCTGCGCGACATCTGCGGTACGGTCACGCGAAGCATCATCAACTAAGATGATTTTATGCACCAGATCATGCGGCATCGAATCATATGTCTTCTGCAGTGTTTTCTCAGCGTTATACGCCGGCATCACGACCACTACTTTTTTATTTTTAAGACTTGGCATCGAAATCACCCTTTCTTGCAACAACAATCATGCTGGTTGCCCACGCCAGCGGAATAATTCGGGCTTCCAATTTAACCAAAAAAGCATAAATAAAATTTAAAACCACGTAAATCGGAAAAATTGCCGAAAAAACTAAATGCCTTTTTCTTTTTTGCTGAGGATTGTTCTTAGAAGCCTTGGGCGAAAAAATCCTAAAAATAGCCACCGCAGCAACAAATGCCGCCTTATCCAAAATACCCGTCACCGGCCAAATCTTAATATCTGTAAATCCCAACCGGGTAAGTTCGCCGCACAGTGCGGCGGGATCATAACGGCGAACATGATGGACAAATTCATCATCAATACTGAAAAAATAGGCATGACACGGAACCGTAAGTACCAAATTCCCCCCCGGAGCAAGAACCCTAAAAATTTCACGAAATGCAGCCCGATCATCTGTCACGTGCTCCAAAACTTCAGAGCTGACTACATTCACAAAGCGATGGTTTTCAAACGGAAGATGACCAGCTTCAGCGACATAACTTTCGCAATGTGGAAACCTGGACTTCAAATGAGTGATCGCCGCTTCAGACAAGTCGGTATAAACCACCCGCGAAGAAGCTAAAACCATGGGTGCAACTCCAGCACCGACCTCAAGCGTCAGCCCTTGAGGAAGCAATTCCAGCGCGCGGAGCACTTTGCTTCGTCTTACTTTATAATTCCAAAGATGACGTTTAAATTTAAGATAAATTTTGTCGACAAAAAAATCATCAAAACGGTTGTCATACACACTCATACTGGAACCTTCTCGATTTTCCATAAATTGGAACATCCTCCATTAATGCGGATGAACATCCAAACAAGTGCAGCCAACCGTGCATTACCTGCGCTTAAAAAGAAATCGTGTTCCATCCGATTCTTTTAATTCATAGTTGGGATTTTCGACCAGCTCGTTTTTCTTTTTTTCTACCCACTCCGGCGTTACAGGATAAGGGTTTACACTCGTATCAATCAAATAATATTCTGCCGTCGAATAAGGCTTATGGTACGGATGCACTGGATTTTCTAAAAAATACGCGAAGTAGTAATTATATTGACGGTAAGGTGTATACGGCAGCAATTGCCCATGTGTGACAAAATTCAGGCTCGGCTTATCAGGAATCTTGCGCGCCCACTCAATTGATTTTTTGTGATCTTGAGTGAATGCGGAACTGCGGTAATTACTGCCGTTGACAATAAACAAAAAAGAGAAAATAACGGGCAGAAGATAGAGCCGATTCCATCTCAAAAGAAAAGCATAGAGATTCTTCAATCCAAAACCGAAAGCAATAAAAACGAACGGTACGATAGCTGCTGCATACTGGTAGTTAAGCTCATAAAAATCCACGTCCCTCCCGGTGACACGTAAAAAAAGCGGAAACAAAGCACCGAGAACCGTTACGATCGCAGGAGAAAATAAGGGAATAAACAGCAATCGATAAAACAAACTGAAATAAGTTTCGATTTTCTGAGGATCGTTAAACATAATCAGAAAAGCCTGCAAAGGATTAAACATCACCGACTTCAATACCGCGGTTATTGACCCACCATGCGCCGAATAGTTTTCAACAGATCCGGCAATAATGGCGTTGCCGGTCAACGGAGCAAACACCTTAATAACTAACAAAGCACCTAGAAGCGACACAAAAATTGCTGCTAGGCCATGAAAAAAACTTTTTCGGCTAAATAAGAAAATTGATCCCAAGAGAGCGAAATAAACAAACGCATCCTCTTTGACTAAAAGCCCCAAAATAATAAAAAGATAAAACTTTGCCCACTTCTGAGCGTAACCAAAATAAACTGCCGTCAAAATAAATACCCCGTAAAAAGCTTCGACACAAAAGTTCATCGATAAATAGTTATCAAGATACCGATAGTTCAAATAAACTGCTGCAGTCAGTAAAGCAAGCCATGGCAAGCTAGGGATCATGCGTCTGATCCAAAAATAAAGAGGAATAGCCGGGGCGGCAACGAGCGGACCATATAAAATAATCAGTAAAATTGGCGTTGGAAACAGCTTCCAGAGCGGCGAAAAAAGGAAAAGAATCGTATTCAGGTGATAATAGTCATGCAGTAATCCGGTGTAATTTACTTTTCCTGAATCCCAAAAATGGTAAAACATGTAATCATAGAAACCAAAAGGAATAAAATTAATCTTAATTGCAAAATACTCAGATACCTGCTGCCAGAGGAAAAGCGCTGAATAGGCTCCAAATAAAATAAAAATCGCGCTTTTTTGCGACGCAAAATGATCCAATCTGCTCCAAAATCCATTCCATCGCAGACGCCATTCGCCATGAGCAAGCATCCATCCCAGCCCGGAAAAACACAAAATTAAAAATAGCTTTTTTGTGTTTTTAAACTTAACCCCAAACTCATGAATAGGAAAGCCATGAATAATCGCCACAAAACACGCAATTGAGGACAAAATAAAAACAGCCGCAAAAAGTGTACAAAAAGTTTTCAACATGTTAATTTCCAGATATATTTTTAAAATTTTCTTGAAACTTCAAATCAACAATTTTGTTTCTCACAATATAAAACACCCGAACTCCCGCTAAAAAAACCGGCGAAACAAAATAAAAAACAGAAAGAACAATACGCAAATCAAAAATATCCATCCACAAACTGGCTAAAGCAACCGCGGTAAAAACGTTTATCACAACATGAATTTCATTTATTTTATGAATGAACGAAAAAAAGCTCTTCGCCGCTGATGCAGCCTTTATTTTCGCTGAACTCGCCGCGTCACAATTGGGAAAAACAACAAAAGCACTACCTTGCTGTTTTCGCAGTGCCTCGCCAAAAACCTTAAATTCCGTATCGGGACAAACGTTGAAGACCATAATTGATATAGCCGAAATCCCTGCAAGCACGGCAAATAATGCTTGGTCATAAAAATAAACTAAAAAAAGCCCTGAGCAGTAGATGACAATGCCGTGCACAGCGTGATGCATAATAAAATCAAAAAATCGGCCGCTCAAAGATGCCGTCCCGCTAACTCTGGCAATTTGCCCATCAACATGGTCCAGGTAATACCATAGCTGCAAAAATACGCAGCCTAAAAAATAATAAACCGGGCTAAAGCTAGTCAGCATGAAGGCCCCCACGAAGGCAACCACGATCGAAGCCGTAGTCACCTGATTTGCCGTTATTCCAGCTTTGAGACAAATCCAAGTGCAGGGCACAGCCCAATCACGAAGGAAGGTGCGCACCATCCAATTACCCTCTGTTTTATAATTTGGCTTTTGACAGCAATCAGCAACATCTTTTCGCGATAACTTCTTGAGATTTAGAATATTCATTCAAGCACCTTACGATAAAGTTCAAACGTTTCTTGAGCACATTTTTCCCATGAAAAATTCAAGATTCTCTTTAGCCCTTTTTGGCGCAGATCTTCTTGATAACTTGTATTTTTAAAAACCAAACTCATATTATCCGAAATATCTTCAATGCTCTCGGGATCAAACCAAGCGGCCGCCTCCCCCGCAACTTCAGGAAGTGAAGTTCTTTTGGAAGCAAGAACAGGACAGCGGCTGGCCATGGCCTCCAGAAGAGGCAATCCAAACCCTTCATACAGCGACGCAAAGATGAGGGCTTCTGCCCCTGCATATAGCGCATTTAACACATCGTGATCTACAAATCCTGTCGCTAGAATCTGCCCTTCGTTAATTCCAAATTGAATGCACAAATCCTTAAAATATCGGCCCTGAGCAAAATCCTGCGGTCCAATCATCACCAGCTGAGCATCCATCGACCGATTCTGCGCAAGAAATCTCCCAAATGCCTTAATAACGCGTTCAAGATTTTTGCGGGGCTCAAAACTTCCCACAGTCACAAAATACGGAAAACAAATGCCGAGCTTGGCTTTTGCAAAATGAATGGCCTCAGCTGAGACGTCGCTTCTAAATGATTCATGTCCAGAGGGGCGAATCACTTTGATTTTAGAGCTGTTAATTTTAAGATTTTCAATCAGATCATTCCGGGTATGCTCAGAAATTGCAATAATCGCATCTGCATGCTTCAAGCTGCCCGGCAGCCAGGATTTCCAATAAAACCGACTTGCAGCCCCCTTTTGATTTTCAAATTTAATGCCTATTAAATCATGCACAGTTATCACATAGGGACATATCTTTTTAAAGGGCAAGGAAAATGCGGGGACATGCAAAAGATCAAGGCTGTCCTTTTTAGCCATTGATACCATTTCAAAATTCTCCCAAAAAAGTCTTTGCGGAGTAGATAAGTTCACCGCCCCGTATTTGTTTGACTTGTATTGAAAAAAAGATGCATTTGGGGCGCAGCAATTGACAAGCGCCTGAGAAAAAGCGGACACATACCGCGACAGTCCAGTCCCTCCTCTGTTTAAAACCGCCTGAATATCGATGCCTATGCGCATAAACCTTAAACTTTCCGAGGTTTTGATGCAGGAAAATACCTGCCGAATAGGTCACGAAGGACACAAAGCTTTTTCTCTAGCCAAAATAAAAAAGGAGCCATGAAAACCATGAGTAAAAACATCTTAAACGCGGCTTCAGTCCAAAGATTACTCAACTTAACAATTTCATCTATTTTAAAAACCCCTAGCATGAGCAATAAAAAAAGCAATGCGCTCTTGATAACCATATCAACCCTCTCGCGTGTCTGCATAATGCTCTTCAAGACTATTAAAAGGCTGATCAGTCCGTTAAATGCAAAACAAATGCTTGTGCCTAAAGCAACTCCGGGTAAACCCCAGCCCAAATAAATGAATAAAGAATTTGCAATAAAATTAATGGCTATCGAAACAAGTAAAATAAAAATAGGCATCCAATAGCGATCAATCGTAACCAAAAAATTAGTCGAAAAAACCCCTAGTATGTTAAAGAAAAAACTCAGCATATAAATCTTCATTACAGGGACACCCTCGGAAAATTTCCCGAGAAAAAGATGGATTAGAATTGGCATTCCAATAAGAACCAGCCCGCTGATCAGCGGGACAATGACAGCAAAGGCAAGAATAGGCTTCTTAAAATACCCGGCTATGGACTGCTGATTCTTATTATTTTTTGCATAAATTTCCTGGAGATTGGGATACCAAACATGCGAAAACATCATGGGGAATGAAATAATGTAATTTCCAACCATCATGGCAATAGAATAAATACCGAGCTCGTACAAACCCAGCTCTTTCGCAATAATGATTTTATCCAACCCGCGAAGAAATGTAGCCAAAAATGCCGCACCCGCCAAAGGCAGGGCAAGCTTCAGTTCATGAATCAAAATTTTCTTATTTATATCGAATTTTATCCGGTAGCGCATAAGAAACAGCACAAATAACGAAATAAGCGTCAAGGTTACCGCGCTTCCCCACAGCATTCCTTTTAAATGAGCATGTTTAACTAGAAAAAAAACGACAAAACATCCTGCCAGAGCAGTAGCCGCAATAACAACCGATAAAACCTTAAATTGCTTGTCAGCACGAAGCAGCGTGATTAAAAAATCATGAAACCGCTGTAAAAAAATAAAACCTAACAAAAAAAAGAGTGAGTACTCAAACAAAGGGTCGATCAAGCTCTTAAAAAAAAATAAGTAGCCGGCAATACAAGCAAACGGAAAGACAGACATTGCCATGACAAAAGAAAAAGTAGTATTTTTGATATCTTCGGCTTCTTCAAAATTTCCAGCGCCCTTCGCTCTCGGATAATCTCGAAACATCGCTCGGGTCGTACCCAAGGCAGCCTGGCCGCTATAATCCAATAAAACCTGAACCAACATCCACACCCCCATCGCAGCAGGGCCCAAAAAAGTACGCATCGCGATACTTGTCACAATACCCAAAGCTTGTGAAAAATAATTGGCGACCGAATAAATGAAGACATTTCCCAAAAAGTTTTTTTTATGGCTATTAGACATTAGAGACTCTTGCATGCTTCAGCATAGAATAAACAATAATATCCGTCGGTGACTCAGCTCCATTTCCTAAATAATAAGAAAAAACATCATTCCGCTTTGCCGCATCGAGAGTCCCTGCGCCTGCTAAAATTTTATGAATCGCTTCCTTAATTTCTTCAACACCATCGGCGTACAGAAACGGACGAAACCTTTCAAGCTCATCGAATAAAGGGCTCTGAGATGCATGCAAAAGAATGACAGGCTTGCCCAGTGCCAACCCCTCAATCGCAAAAGTCGATCCGAATGTGATAACAAAATCAGACGCATTAATAACTTCGAGCGACGGCAATTCACTGACGTAGCGCACAACAGCATCTTGAGGCAATGCTGCGGCCCACTCCTCCGCGATTTGCCTAAACTCATCATTGGCGCGGGCTTTGAATTTAAATATAATCTGCAAATTTTTAAATCCAGAAAGAGCACTCAGCGCCTCTTGAAAGTACCGCACCCAGCTATTTTCAAAAAAACGAAAACGAGAGCGGCTTAAAGGAGGAAAAGCAACAAGTACGATAGGTTTTTCCAGGCAAAGATTCAGCTCCCGACAAATTTTGGATCTCGAAATAGCCGCATCCTGATTTTGGTAAGCAAGATATCGAGAGCAGCCTGAAACAATAATACGATCGGATTCACATCCCCACTTCACCATCCGTTCGCGATGGGCTTCGCCCCACACAAACAAGTAATCCGCGGTTACCGGCGCAAACCCTGTTTTCTCTCCGAGAGCAGCGTGGACTTCAACATAAGACGATATTTTTCTCTTTTTTGCAATCTGCACAAAAGCATTTTTTGAGGGCGCAATATCTTCATCAAGCAAAGCAGCTTTCACATTCCGATTTTGATCAAAAAATAAAACCATGGAATCGATGTCATGCAACAGTTTGGGCAGCATTTTCCGAAAAATATTTTCAAGATCGAACTTAAAAAAAACATTCATATCCAAACCCGACAATGTTTCGCCTTGAAATATTTTTGTTGTCCGGGCAGAGTCGATCAAAGCTTCAATGACTCGGTTATTTTTGTTTTTCTGTTTGCTGTTGAACGCTTTCTGGCAATATCCGATGGATTTTTTGAAGCACTTAAGGAATACTCCCGGGGACTGGACGTCTGTATAAAAAACGGGGGCTTGCGATTCAAGTTTGAGCTTCTCAAGAATTGCGGCTGACTTACTAAAGTCTGAGTACACAACAACCGCAGACTTCTTTTTGCAGCCAAAACTTATGTGCCGGGGCCAATAATTCTCATATCGTGGAAAATGTCTTTTCGCTTGAGATTTTAAGGGCTCAATTCCAGAGCCTGAATCAGAAACAGCGACTTTTTTGTCTAGCCTTGAATTGCGAATTAAAAAAATAAGATTTTCTTTTGTTGCCTGAGGAAGCTCCCCTAATTCAAAAAAAACACTCTCATCAGTACCAACTAATTTTTCCAGCAATTGATAGCGAAGCAGCCGATCAAAACAGCTATTGAATAACTTTTTTTTAAAGCACTGCAGCAAATCAACCTCGCGATAGCTAAAAATAGAGGGCGTTGAAATAGCCTGCGAATCAATTCGAGACATTAAAATTTCAAAAGTTTGGCTGTAAAGCTCCCGATAAGTTTGGATATCAATGACATCAACCGGGGTTTGGGAATCAGCATTGGGGAAAAAGGAGAAGATCAGGTCATACCCCGCGGGCAATTTATCTATTTTCTTTTCTAAAAGCAGAATTTTTTTCAAGCAATACCAGACGAACTTGTTTTTTTCGTTTTCAAATAGTCGTCCCGCAAATAACCCATATACAGGCAATCTAAAAACTTATCGTCATATCGAAAATTGCCGCGCGCACAGCCTTCAAGACGAAACCCGACTCTCTCATATAAGGACGAAGCGACTGAATTGTGAGCAACCACTCCTAAATTTATTTTATGAACATTAAGCTGGGCAAAAGCATATTCAACAACCAGTCTCATGGACTCTGAAGCATACCCCTTACCCCAGAAGTTTTTATTTCCGATGAGTATTCCAAAGTTTGCATTTCGATGAACAGGATGTATTGGCCCCAGCCGAACGTTCCCAATATGCTTATCAGTGCCTCGATCAATGATCGCAAACAATGCATTGTTGTCACTCAAGGCAACAGCTTGATAATACGCCTTCATTTTCTCAATAGAATTTGGCTCCCTGCCTATGTACGTATATCGGGTTACTTCTTCATCATTCAACCATTGAAAGTAATCCCCAAATAAATCATCGTAAACCAAATCTCGCAGATAAACTTTTTTTCCATTAAGTATGGGATTTTTCATAGTCGACCTATTTAGTTTAGTCTTTGAAATCCTGAGTGGCACACAGGGCCACGCAAAGAAGCTAGCAAGCTTTTCGATGTCATCTTTGCCTTGATATCACAAAATACAGCTTCGGCTGCTGCCAGATAGTCATCAATAACCTCAGGGGTATGCGCCAAGCTTAAAAAAACTTGGTTGGAAGCCAGGTATCCGCGCGAGAACATTTCTTGCGTAAAATAAGTCTTAATGACAAGCGCATCGGCCTCACTAATTCGAATATAGGGCGACGATAGCAAGCCCACAGCGGATATTTTTAAATCTAATTTTTTAAAAATGCTGCTCCACCCATCAACTAAATGCTGACCAACCGACATAAGGTGAGAAGCAACATTATATTTTTCATACTGCCGTAAAACTTCTAAAGCAGCGACAAAACCAACTCTTTCGCTCCAAAAAGTGCTGCTGATAAATGTATCTTGCGCGGCATTCATGATTGCTTTTCGCCCTAATATGGCCGTAATGGGATGCCCATTGCCCATCGCTTTACCAAGCAGCATCATATCCGGCTCAATGTCATAAAGTCGATGGAGCCCCCCCGCACAGCATCTGTACCCCGATGTGATTTCATCAAAAATAAGAACGATTCCCCGCTCACGCGAAATTTGACGAATTCTTTTCAAAAAATTGATATCTATGGGCTCATATCGAACCACCTCCATGATAATAATCCCCATGTTATCCCCGTGCTCACTAATCAGATTTTCAAATTCACTTAATTTTCCATATTGAAAAGGAATGACCGTTCCTTGAAGGGCTTTGGGAACACCTCGCGGGTCAAGCCCAGGAAGCAATTGATGGTTTAAGTTGGACGAGTCCTGAATATTCGTCGCTAAATACCAATCGGTCCAGCCGTGATAACCGCAAAACGCAATCTTATCTTTTCCAGCTGCAGCGCGAGCAATTCGGATTGCAATCGCAGCAGCCTCTCCGCCGGAACGAGAAAATCTGGCCATTTCAGCCCAAGGATGCAGCGCTATCAATCTCTCAGCTAACTCAACTTCCTCAAATGAATTAAGTGTCGACATGCTACCTTCATTCAAAGCATGCATAATTCGCTTATTTAATTCGGCATTTGAATAACCTAAAACACATGTTCCAACACCCATGAGACTCATATCAATTAACTCATTTTCATCCAAATCCCAAATTTTGGCGCCATGCGCACGAGAGTAATAAGCCGGCCAAAAATCCGGAAGAAAAAGCTCAGCCCGCTTAGAAAGCAGCTGATTCCCGCCAGGAATAAGTTCCTTAGCTCTTTTCCAGAGAGCAGGACCTTTAACACTAGAGTCAAAAATATTTTTTTTATTGTCTTTCAAAATATTCCTCACAAAATTTCAAACAGTTCTATCAATAAAAATTAAGGCGCTGATTTAATCATGTCCCATGAAACCGGAGTGCCCTTTTTAACTTCACGAAGAGCAACTTGATTAAGAAAATCCTTAAGATGCTTGGGTGCAACACCGCCGGCAGGCCGGATCGACCTCAAATTGAGGGGGGTAAAAAATTCCCCTTTTTTAACATCCTTCGCCACATAAAGAGATCGCCTATAATCAAGCGAGCCTTTTTCGGCAGGAACCGGGCCATAAATTTTTTTACCCAATGCTGTCCAAACCTTGTTACTTTCACGAACCAGCTCTCCAAATTCATCCGGGGTTGCAGAAAAAAAAGAGTCCACAGAACCATCACGCTTATCGAGGGTCAAATGTTTTTCAATAATCGATGCGCCTGCTGCAATTGCCGCAAGCGCAATAGAAATCCCCAGAGTATGGTCAGAAAATCCAACGACACAATCAAATCGTTTTTTCAATTCAGAAATCTGGAGCAAGTTTACATCTTCCGGATTTGTCGGATAACAACTCGTACACTTCAAAAGCGCCGTATCTTTACAGCCCAAATCCTTGACAGCTTGAAGAGCTTCATCGATCTCCATCTCATTTGCCATACCGGTGGAAATAATAATCGGCTTTCCCTTCTTGGCCACTTGCTCAAGCAAAGGAATATCAATACATTCGGGAGAAGCAATTTTATAAGCCGGGACATTAAGTTTCTCTAAAAAATCTGCCGCGGCGGCGCTAAAGGGACTGGAAAAAATATGCAGTCCAAGCGAATGTGCACGCTTGAACAATTCCTCATGCCATTCCCAGGGAGTCGCTGCTTTTTGATACAGCGCATGAAGGGTTTGCCCCTTCCAGGGATTGGTTGGATCAGATATGAGAAACTTTCCCGTTTTGACATCCAAAGTCATATCATCCGCGGTATAAGTCTGAAGCTTAATCGCATCAACACCGGCATCCGCCGCCTTCTCAACTATCTTAATCGCACTTGCGAGAGATTGGCTATGATTCGCCGACATTTCTGCAATGATGTACGGAGGATATCCATCCCCCACGCCTTTTTCTCCAATAAAAAATGATTTATTCATGTACTGCCTTAAAATTAAATTTGCGATAAAGGGTTCGCTATTCGCGCCATTCTTTTCTCAGCAAACTCCATCTCGTTTGATCTTCAAACACACCGTCACGAAGAATTGCTTCTTTTTCAACACCTTCTATTTGAAAACCTAATTTTTCATAAAGTTTTTTTGCGGCATTATTAAATTCAAAAGTATGCAGCCAAATGCGATTCAAGTTCTTAGTAAAAAAAAGATGCCGGCAAATAACTTTCATAGCGGCATATCCCGCTCCGCAGCCTCTCACTGACGCCTCTCCAATATAAATTTGCAAATAAACAGAGCGGTGTTTCATATTCGCATCCGTAACTATATTCCCGCAATATTGCCCATCAAACAGGATAGAAAATAACTCTATGTGCGGATTATCACGCAGCCATTGAAGATGAGAATCAATTGAAACAGCTGCATTAATTCCAAAATTCTTTCGAACAAATGGATCATTCAGCCACTTCACTGTCGGTTCAATATCCGACTTCAAATCATAGCTTCTTACCGAAGTTCGATCACAAAGTAAATTAATCTTATCCATCAGCTCTCCGGCAGAGAAGTTTTATTCTAGCAGTGACGCGGCGCGCCCCCTGCCCATCAACTGTTTTAAGCCCTTTTCTTCGCATGGATTTAAGCTTAGCTTGTTTCAATATAAATCTTCTAAAAAACCCGACAAACTGCTCATCGGTCACTTGATCGGCACTCCCCATATAATCGCAAAAGCCCAAAGATTTGAGTTTTAATAAAATTTTATGCTGGTTGAGATTTGTCGAGCAGTATAACGCCGGCACCCCTAAACAAGCTCGTTCCCAAGTTGTAATACCCGGAGCACCTACCGCGACCTGGACCATTAATAATGACTTTGCCATATTCGTATTTCTTAATATTTTAATTCGAGCACCGTATAAGCTATGTAAAGACCTAATCGATTCATCGAACTCATAATGCCCGCTTAAAACGACAATGAGAGAAACATTATTAAATCTTTCCAAGAGCAGGCGCGAGAACCTTTCAGTATGATTGGATATGTCAGCCCCGCCAAAAAAAACATGCGTCTTTATACTTTGTTTAAATGAATATCTTTTTTTAACAGCCAATTTCCTAGGCCGCAAAAAACTCCGGGCTAAAACAAGGTACTTCGGCCCCAATAAAAGCTGGGCTTCTGAGCGCGTCAACCCGTTGTAATCTTTTTTTAAAACATTAACATTTCCATTAACAATAAGATCGCAATCAATTTTCCGATTCAGCAAATCATCAAACAGAACTATCCTTTTTGAAACCCCTCTTGCAGAAGTCATCCAGTTACTGCTTAAACTATAATCATCCACAACCAGGCAATCAAACTGCCCATTGCGTTTAGCGTAATTAGACATAAGAACTAGATCATTTTTTTTATCTTTAAATGAAATCAATTCGTCGCAAAAATTAAAACTCTCCCCATTCGATTTCATATTATCGGGAGAGTCTATAAACATAATCTTTTTATAGTCACTTCTCCCCATCGCCTCACACAAATTCTTCATCCGATAAAAGTGGCCCGTTCCAACTCTTTTCGACAGCACCGTACGAATCGCAACTTTATACTTCACAAACTATGCGCCTTAAACTCGAAGATGATCATTTCAAATCCGAATATGATTCATATAAATATACATATCGTAAATGTACTCGTCGGGCACGCGATCATATGTCAAAAACCCTGAGGCGTCGGCAATATTCCATGAAAAACCTCCCGTCAGCAGCAAATAAAGCAGTCGCTCATCCATTTCACAAATTATTCTTTTTTCCGGAAATACCGGCAAATCAAAATGCAGCCCATAAGGCGGTTTAAAATAAAAAGTAGCAACTTTGGAGTGTGCATATTTTATTTGAAAAACCCAATCTATATTTGCATTAGCGCGCGTCAGCGCCGAAACAAATCTCTGATGCGCCAACTTCAATAGATGTTCAAAATTAACCAAAGGTGAAAGCGACAAAGACTCAAAACAATAAGGTACCTTACTAGCAACATGTGCGATGAACTCGTCTCTTCCCTTTTTGTCATCATAGAATGCGACTGCTTCTTTTAACGAAACCCCTGGCGCATGATCAAGATCGACTACCGTCCCCGGCTTCATGTTGAGCGGCAAAAACTTATCGCCCGCCTGTAAGTTTTCTGAGAGAAACACATAAGGCGCATTTGGATTTTCAGCCCAAGACATTTCATAGTTTTTTAAATAATTTTTACCGGATAAAACATGGCTGCTGGCTGAGCACATGAAATATTTCGGCCGAATTGCTCTTAAACATTCAACCATCGTATTCTGGTACTGCTTTAAAATTTGGGCAGCCCGTTTTTTCTTAAATTCCAATGATAGGTTTTTGTAAAAAGCAGGGTAACCGGACCCGCCTGCCGGCGGAACAAGCGCTAACTCGAAATTGTATTGCTTAAGATACTCATAAATTCCTGGGTAAGGAGGGTTATCATTAGCAAAATAGATCGATTTGTCGCCGTAGTGAATGAGCAGCGAGGAATCAATAAGATGGTTCAGTTCATGGGCAGGATCCGCCTCAATGACTTCAAATGCCAGGCTGGGAGAAACGCGAAAAACCTCCCTCGGCTTTAAAAGAATCACGTCAGCAAATTCAAAATTGAAATACCTTAAGAAGTTAACCACATAATTTGGTTTTTTATCCATTAAAATAATTTTTGCATTGCGATCAAGCTTGGCGATTGTCTTTGAACAGCAGTGATCTTCATGAATATGCGAAATAAAAATATAGTCAAGCCTGCCTACTTCCTCAGGCTTAATCACCGGAGGCGGATACTGCATCCACGCTCCTCCGTAAATTGTTGTTCCTATCCAGGGATCCGTAAGAATGCGAATGCCATCATGTTCAAAAATAAAAGCAGAATCTGCAACTAATGTAACCTTCATATTTTATTTCCTGCCATACATTACTATTTGCCGCCCTAGATTAAGTTTCGCCAAGGCCTTGTAAAAATTATGCAGGGCTTCCGTTTTACCTGTCTTCCGCAAATTAGCTTCAAATGCGACTCGTTTTTGATGACAAGATTTCCCCAAATCCTGCTTGCCGACATAATTTTCATTAAAAAGCAGGAATATCTCCATTGGAAAACTGGCTTCTGCTAACTCAACATTGAATCCCACCCCCTGCATCAGGCGGGCAAGTGAATCTGAGTTGAAGTAATTTAAATGACCCGGAGGAGCAACCCACCACTCATCTAAGCTATGCGTATCTTTTGCAGCAACCTGAAAATCATTAAACTCATTCGGCACATCCACGATCAGAATCCCGCCGGGATTTAAAACTTTTTGATAAACCTCCGTTAACACGAGAAACGGATCGGATAAATGCTCAAGAACATTCAGCATTGTTACAACGTCGAATCTTCTCCCTTCGAACACGTCCACTTTATCCATGCCAGCGACAACCACCTCGCCGCCGATTTCCTTCGCATACTTTACAGCCTCAGGAGCGGGGTCAAAACCAAAACACTTCATGCCCTGCTTTTGAAAATAATACAAGGCCTGCCCCCAACCGCACCCAACATCAAGCAAGGTAAGCCCCGCAAGCGACTCTTTGCCCAATACTTTTTTTAAATTGCCGCAAATATCGGAAAAGCGGCCCTCATTAAATTCCTTATCCTGCAGCTGGTTTTCAATTGCAGAGTCATTAAATCGCTTGTAATCCCCCGAGTAAAATTCTTCAGCATAAAACCGAGAAATCTCTTCCTGGCTGGGAGTCGGCTTAATCTGAAAAAAACCATACTGGGGGTGTTTTTCAAGTTGATACTTAGCATGTTCAGACATAGGGTCTCTCCATTTTTTTACAAAAAACTGAGATATACTTCTGCGTTTCTTTCCATCCTAAATTTGCAATCACATCTAAAATTGACATGTGGCTGACAAACTCTGCGGAACGAATTTGCCGATAGGGCAAGGGAACAAATTCATGATACGAGAGAGTGATATCCCCCTGACCAGCAAAAACTCCGTCTGCTTCGATATATTCTCTCGAACCAGGAGGGCTGACATACTCATCGCACTTTAAATGTTTACAAATATTCAGCAGCCGCTGTGACCGCCCTCCTTCAATGCCGAGCTGCGAAGCCCGATAGAACTTCACCTTGCTTAGACCAAGCTTTGCAGCACACTCCGCCAAGGTTCCAATATTTAATTCGGATAAAAAGCATGCATTCACATCGGTCGCTTTTTCTGCAAGCTCCACCATTTCATTTACATGGGATGCATTTCGATATTCCTGCTGGAGCAATTTCATTTGCTTGGTTCTCCAAGTCGTCTTGGGATCGATTTTAATATCGTGAATTTTATCGGATAAATGCTGCCGTAACACAGGTACGGTAAGCCAATGGGGAGATCCGTTAATAAGAATTCGATTTCGATTCTGCCAGGAGCTTTTTTCAAATTGAACATCATCCAAAAAAACAAAATGCTCCACCTGATACATTAAATTAAAATAACCCGCCCAAGGCATATAGGTTGGCTGCATAATTGCGCACTTCATACTATTCTTTTGCCTTCGCCTGCTTCGAATCGGCCTTCAGCGACAAAGTGTACCCTTCATTTCGAGTATGCTTTTCTTGAAGACTCCCCACCTGCGGATTTTCTTTTAAAAAAGAAATGATTTCATGCATCTGGAAACAGGCATTTTTATTCCATAACGCTTCATATATTTTCCCGACAAACAATAGGTCATCCGGATAATCAACTGTCCACCTCATATGAGAATAGTCTTCGGAATTTTGATACTTCCCTATGTTGAATTTTTTGGGGTTGTTATAAATATACGAAGTAACATGCTCTCTCTCAGATTTTAATTCTGCAGATTTCCAGGCATCTTCCAAAGCAGCAAAACTAAAAACTTCTGTATCAAGCCCATCGGGAAAGGTTGGTTTAAGTGCGTTGCTCACATAGTCATACTTACCATGCAGATAAAAATTCAAAACATTTTCAACAACCACGGGATCAATAAGGGGACAATCCCCTGTAATTCTAATCACCGCATCGCCCGCTAAGCTTTTAGCGGCATAATAATACCGGTCCAGAACATCCCCTAAAGAGCCTCGATAACAACTTATTTTTCGATTCTCACACATCTCTGCAATAACGTCATCGCTCGGATCAACACTTGTGGCAACAACAAACTGCGCTCTGGAAAATAACGGCTGCAATCTTTGCCAAATTCGATACAACATCGGCTCGCCGGCAACTTTTTGCATAACCTTTCCGGGCAAACGGCTCGACGACATCCGTGCCTGGATAATGATGACGACTTTAGTTCCAGCTGCGGGGGTCATAAATTTCTTTATTCGATGTTGAAAATTTTGAGAAATCAATCTTTTCAAATAATGAAAATTTCTTTTCAATGGCACGCAGATGCACATCAAGCTCATCAACGGTGGTAACTCCAAACACAACCCCATCAAGTGACGGGTGCTCGTAAGCCTGCCTCCAAAGAGCTTCTGTCTTAGTTAATCCAGCATGCCGGCATCGCTCTAAAAATTGATCTAATAGCGGCTGAATAGGCTTAAACCTATCGGAGAGACCATCAGGATCAGCTAAAAGAACCCCCTGTAAGAATAAGCTGCGGACATAAATTTCAGCACCTTGCTTTCTCAATGCATGGATTTTGCAATGATTTAAAACCCACGGATTAAGCAGGTTAAAAGGAAGCTGATATACATCTACTTCATATCGATCGCTAATCCGGTCAATTTCAACCGCATCGTAAACGCTTACGCCAAGCTTCTTAACGATGCCGGTTTCTTTAAGCTTCAAAACCGCTTTGAATAACTTGTCTCCATTCACACTCAGCAAGTCTTCGCTGTGATGGAAATACAACACATCAATCGACTCTCTCTTGAGAGCATGCAATGATTTATCAACATCACAATTTAAGACGCTTAAAACGGCATCGCCATCTTGGTGCTCTCGATAAGATGGAAGCTTTGTCATGATTTTAAGACGGCTCGTCCCAGGCAAATACTCTCCAATCAAAGATTGCGCTCTCCCATAACCGATTGCCGTATCAATAGAATCAAACTTATTTGATTCTATGACGCGTTCTATAATTTTTTGAACAATCTCCGGGCGAACCATACCATTATGGTTTGTAATTCCATAATCCAGTCCGAATTGTGCCGTTCCAAGCCCTAATCGCATACTCTGACTAATCGTTTTTGTACTCTTTCTTTATCCACGACTGCAAAGCACTCGCGCTCATCCATTGATGATTGTCGCCGCTCGAGTAAGTAAACCCCTCGGTACATTTTTTTCCTTCACCAATCCGCTGAGCGCAATGATGCCAGTCATAAATTGCAGGTAGAATTTTATAGCAATCTGAGTACTCATAAGTTGTACGCGCATCCTCTTCACTGATCATAGATTCGTGTATTTTTTCCCCAGGACGAATTCCGATTATTTTTAATTTTGCTTTAGGCGCAATCGCTTTCGCCACATCCGTAATTTTCATCGATGGAATTTTGGGGACAAAAATCTCACCGCCAATCGCTTCCTGAAGGGCTCGCCACACCAATTCGACACCGGCTTCGAGAGTGATCATAAATCGTGTCATTCGGATATCGGTAACAGGAATTGATTTTTCTTTTTTCAAAGATAAAAACAAAGGAATAATGGACCCTCTGCTGCCCATCACATTGCCATAGCGCACAACAGAGAAACAGGTTCCATTGGCTCCGGAGTATGCATTGCCCGCAACAAACAGCTTATCCGAACAAAGCTTAGTGGCACCATAGAGGTTGACGGGATTGGATGCCTTGTCAGTGCTTAAGGCAACAACCTTCTTCACTTTCGCTTCAAGTGAACACTGAATAAGATTCATTGCGCCCAACACATTCGTCTTGATACATTCAAATGGGTTATACTCAGCCGTGGTTATGATTTTAAGCGCTGCTGCATGAACAACATAATCCACGCCCGACAATGCAAGCTGAAGCCTTGGAATATCTCTTACATCTCCCACAAAATATCGAAGCACCTTGTTCTTATCTAATTTTTCAAAATCCTGATGCATCTGCCACTGCTTCATTTCATCACGAGAATAGATGATCAGTTTTTTAGGCTTAAATTTCTTTAAAACCATTTCGGTAAACTTTTTACCAAACGAACCTGTTCCGCCGGTAATTAGAATTGTTTTACCTTCTAAAAAATCTTTTTTCATAAACTCTCCTTCTACAAATACTTAGACACGACTTTTTTCAAAATCTTTACGACACATAACTGTTCAACAA
The DNA here is from genome assembly GCA_002344825.1 of Candidatus Multiplicimicrobium inquinatum. GTDB lineage: Bacteria > Omnitrophota > Omnitrophia > Omnitrophales > Aquincolibacteriaceae > Multiplicimicrobium > Multiplicimicrobium inquinatum. Next base: position 21,750 of record DDUN01000029.1, read on the forward strand.
GTTTCAATCTTGGATAAACAGGCAACGATACCGATGCTTCAAAATATTCGCGGGCACCGTCCAGCCCATTCGTTGAATAACCCAGCTTCTTATAATAAGGCTGACTTGGAATCGGGATGTAATGCACTTGAACGCCAATTCCTGCCGCAGCCAAATCATCAAAAATCTTTTTCTTGGCATCTTTGAGCTTTTTTGAAAGCAATTTAACGGGATAAAGGTGATAAGCATGCTTGGATCTTCCCGACTCAGGCACTGTTCCGATTCCAGCAGCGTCTGCCAGCATCGCCTCGTAACGTGCAGCGATTCGGCGACGTGCAGCAATGAATCCGTCCAATTGCTGCAGTTGCGAAATTCCCAACGCTGCCTGCATATCGGTTAAACGGTAGTTAAAGCCTAGTGCCTGCATTTCGTAATGCCAGCATCCGGGATTGGAAACTAACCGGCGCGGATCACGCGTTACGCCATGCGTTCGCAAAATAGAAATCTTTTCGGCAAGCTTTGCATCATTTGTCACTACGGCACCGCCTTCCGCGGTCGTAATGTGTTTTACGGGATGAAAACTAAAAATCGCCGCACGACTATAGCGGCAATCACCAACAGGTCTACCTTCGTACTGCGCGCCAAGAGCATGCGCTGCGTCTTCAATCAGAATCAGCTTATGCTTCGCTGCGAGTTTGGCGAAGGTCCGCATGTCACACGGTCTCCCGGCAAGATGGGTCACAAAAATTGCGCCTGTTTTTTTTGTAATTTTCTTTTCAGTAAGCTCCGGCGTCATATTTCCTGTCACTGGATCAACGTCAGCAAAAACAGGCTTCAATCCCGCATAAAGAAGACAATTAGAAGTGGCAAGAAATGATATTGGCGTTGTTACAACTTCGGTTCCAGGCTTGAGGTGAAGAGCGAGAGCAAGTAGATGCAGCGCGGCAGTTCCGTTAGCAACAGCCAGCGCATACTTTGCACCTGCTTTTATAGCCAAGGCTTTTTCGAATTCGGGAACAGCTGGTCCCTGAGTGAGGTACTCGGACTTCAAACAGCGGATCACAGACTGAATATCGCGGTTTGTAAGCGTCTGACGACCGTAAGGGATGAAAGACTTAGCCGCCATCAGGATGCCGCCTTATCGTCGTCAGAATGAATCCAGCGGCGACCTTTGTTATAAATTTTACCCACCTTGTCTTCAAGCTCGGGTGAAAGCATACGAAGAATATCGCGCCCTAAAATGCGGTATTGCTTACCCACTTTCGCAGCCTTAATCAGCCCCCCCTTGATCATACGGGTCATGGTGCTGGGACTGATTTTCAGCAATTCCTGGGCTTCTTTTGGGGTATAGACCTCAAACTCTTTGATTTCCATGTCACATATCGTAGCTATTAGTCATTAATAGTCAAGATATAACCTTGAAACCTTAATTGCAGGCTAAAACAGCTAAACGCTCACGTCCGGTATGAAACGATAGAGATAAATCGAGCGGATTGATTTTTTTTTAATCTTTGAGAATAGGTCGTTGTAAAAACTTCCGCTATGAGTGTCGCCGGAGTCAGTCAGCTTAAGATAACGGTGACTTACATCCAAATCGCCGCGAAAAGAAAAAACGTAAGACTTCCCCCATTTAGCTGCATGCCGTTCGAGAGCACCCTTCGTAAAAGCTGTATTCTTGTCCCATTCTTTAAGGCGAATTTCGCTAAACATCGATTTATTATTGCGATAAAAGTCATCAAGCTCCTGCATGCTGGGGCAATGACCATAAAAATCACAATACAATTTATACGTCAATCGATAGTCCGCGACATTAATCGCTAAATTAAAATTTCTAAAAAATAAAATCTCATCTAATTTAAATGAAAAGAAACTGCCCCCATTTAAAGAGCCCAAACTAAATAAGCATAAAAGACACATTGCAATCGATATTGGCTTATGTAAAAAACAAGCTTTTTGATAAAACTTAAAAGCAAGGCCAATGATCGCTCCGCACAAGATATAGCAAGGAAGGAGCGCTGTTGAAAAGTAACGAGTCGTTGCAGTTGTAAGTTCAAAATTCAAAAAGAGTCCCGCGCAAGATGCTCCGATCCAGAAAGCAACAAAAATAAAATTCGAAGATAATTCAAACTTGCTTCCCTCCTTCTTATCGGAATCAGGACAAAACTTAAGCATCACAAAGGCAAGCGCCATCCCGAGGAAAGGGTAAAATATTTCACTAATTAAAAATCTAAAAAAAATCAAAAACCCATCAATATGCAAAGACCTTAATGCCGTGTCCGACTTAGAATCCAAAGCAAGATTCTGATCCGGAAAAAAAGGGATGACAGCAAACAGCAAAATGCTTGTCGGAATCACAGCGATCCAAAAAGACTCCTTGCGCACACTGACTCGCCGCAAAAAGGAATAGCCGCAAACAGTAACGAGATAGGCAAAAACAACAAATGGCAGCAGCCTTGCGGTCTCTTTCAACTTAATTGCCATCCAGCCGCAAACAAAATACAAGATTGCAAATAATAAAAGGCGCGGGGCTGGACAAAATTCATTTTTATTACGAATTTTTAAAAAAAAGTAAACTGATCCAAGCAAAAAAGCCTGAGAAAGCACTTCTGTGTCCGCTATCCACGATGTTGTAAAAAACAGAGGAGCAGAAACCAGAAAGAAAATCGCGGCGATTCCTCCCCCCAGCAATGTTTTAAAATATAGCGCCGTAATTCTGAAAACAAGTCCGACACACACAGAAAACGCTAAAGCTTTGTGAAAATTAAATGCGTCGAAGCTATATCCAAAAAAAGAATAAAGAATCTTAAATACCAAGGTCTGGAAAACACGCGTCGTAAGCTGACATTCGGCGCCGTGAACATACCACGCGGGAGTCAATGGATTGATAAGCTCGGAAAACAATTGTTTCCAGCCCGCGGATTTTGCAATAGCAATAATATTTAAATCATCACCAAAGGTAAGCGGTAGCCGTTGAAGCAACAAAAAGGATAAAAGCAATGCGGCAAGCCCTGCAAACCAGCTCATCCGATTTAAAATACTTTTTGTTATAGCAGATTGATCATGCATTAAATTTATTACCCCGGAATGAGAAACTTAATTTACCGACCGGACGGGGCGCGCACTTATATAAAAATGCTGCTGCAGCTTCATTCAAATCACATTCTTAAAAACTTATCAACTTCCTCTTTAACTTTTTGAATCGAGATAGCCTGCAAACAGGGCTTGTTTTTATCATTACAATTCGGCGTACGTGCATTAAATGGAGAAAAACAAGGATGACAAGCCAGTCCGCTTTCAAGGCAAACGGCTTTTTCACTCAACGGAGCAAAGACGACTTGCGTGTCTGGGCCAAATATACAAACAATGCCAATTTTGGTTAAACAAGCAAAATGAGCCGGGCCGCTATCAACAGAAACAATGACATGAGCCAAATGCAGCAAATTAATAAATTCAACTAATGACGTTTTACAAGTCAAATCAATAAGACGCCGGTCAGCAACCGCAGATGTCATAAAGTTTGCATCGGCAACCGCAGATTGGGTCCCGGTAATCAATATTACGATATCTTGATGCTCTGAGAGCAGCGCCTGAGAGAGTCCGACGTAGTTTTCAATGGGCCATTTTCGGTATGGCAGCCACTCTCCTGTGTTGGGACTCATAATCACAATTTTTGTTGAATCAGAAATTTCGGCTCCGTAAGACTTCAAAAGAGCAAGACTCGATCCTTTTGCATTTTCAGCAGCGATCAACTTTGGCACGCGGAGATCACTCAAAGGAATGGGGTGTAGAATAGGTACACGCCCAGCCGGATAAAGCGTTGCCTGAATCAAAGACAAAAAAGATTGACCAATGTGCAAATAGTAATTGAACGGCACCTTATGCGTCATCAGATCCCCGCGATAAAGCCCCTCACTGTTAAATCGATGAAATCCAACTCGTGTTTTAGCGCCTGTAAAATAAGAAAAAATGGCCGTATACCTTGAGAAGAACTCAAGATCAATCAAGATGTCAACTTTAAGCTTCCTTAAAAAAAATATTGTTCGAAGCGTATCTCGGATCACATAAAAAAAAGAGTCCGTTGAAATGGAAAGGATGTTTCGGGGTGGAAAAAGATCCAAGACTTGAAATATAGAAACATTCTCTTTAAAACCGATGAAAAACAATTCCGCGTTGGGATACAGCTGACGCGTTTTTTCAATAGTCGGGACCAAGATTACGCTCGTCCCCATTTCAGCAGGCTTGAGAAAAACAACCCTCTTGACCAGCTTTGGATCCTGTCTGCCGCCGGCAGGGAAAAGAAATTTGCACAGAGAATCAAAAACTGAAAATAAAAAACACAGAGGGATTCCGATATGAGAATCAATCCATTTCATTTTTTCGATTTTCATAATTTTCTCAAAATCATTAATTACTTCCGTTAAATGGACAGACTCTGCATTTTCTTATAAACAGAAACTATTTCTTTAGAAGCCGCTTCGAGCTCATCCATTGAAAAATCGGGCCTATAATACCCTGGCGCACACAACTCTGACGCCTGCTGATTCAACTCCGACTCCGATGCACGCAGTTCTGCAAAATCATAAATTTTTCTCAACACATCTTTTGGCGCTTCACACAATTTATCATAATCAACAACCGCACATGCTTTTTTAATATCAGAATTTTCATCAATCAGCTTCAGAAAATGCGCATAAACGCATGTCCATTGAGCGGCCCACCCCGCGGCATCATTCCCTGCATCCCAATAATCTGAAACCGCTTTGGTTTCTTCATAGCTCCCAAAATTCATCGGTCTGCGATCCAAACCAAATTCAAAATGACCCGAGCGGCGCATGTATAAAAGAACCTGCTCATCCTCTGTCTCGAGCTTTGACAATAGCTTATGCTGCTTAATTAATGAAGCAATATGCCAAATAGGGTTTCTGAATAAGATAATGAATTTTGCATCAGGATACAGCGATTGAATATATCCTAATCTTCCGACATTGTAGTTATTTTTTGCTAGATATCGAGCTTTCCCTTCTGACAATAATATTTTTTTAATGGCATCAGAATAACAAGTATTGAAGTTTATATTTTGATTCGCTGAGGTCAAAAGGTTACTTTGACCAGGATCATGCAAATGGGGGAAAAAATGCATCCAGATTATTTCTTCCATTGCTTCTGGGCTTTGTGAGGTCACCTTTAACCTGTCAGCATGCGATCTTTCTTGAGGGACTTCATCTTTTTTCGATACAAGGTCTGAAAACTTTCTCCACCAAAAAGGGACCATGACAAAGGGGTAATCACAGTATTTATATGACGCCGCATCAGAATCACGAGAGAGAAGATCTAATAAAACAGTCGAGCCTGAGCGAGCCATTCCGGTGATATAAATCGGACGGTCGATGGATAAGGGCTTCAAAGATTTATCTAAAGATTGACTTTCGATCTTTGATAGGTAATACAAAATATCGGCATTGTGCTGCGCAAAGAACCCTAACACATTATGCAGGAATACAGACTTCAATTTAAAAACCACACAGTCGTCATTTGATTTTAAAAATAATCTTAATGATTAATGCAAAAAGAAAAGTACAGAAAAAGAACGGGACCTCCCATGTCCGGGCCCACTCAGGTCCTCCCTGAAAGAACTTTTTCGAAGAAAATTTAAGCTTAAGGGCATCGATAGGAGCACCGGGCACCAAATACCCTGCGGAATTTGGGATTATAAAATTCCACCACTTTTTTTTGTAGAGACCTGCAGTGGGAGGAACAAAAGGATTACCTGAGTAGATAGTTTGCTCACTTACTTTAATTGTTAAAAACCGCTTACCGCCTTCGGACAAATCACCATTATCCTCAAAGATTGCTTCAAAATCACTAATCGGGTCCCCGTTTAACAATGTGGCAGTTACAATGGTTTGTTCTTCGGTCGAGGGCTCATAACTAAAATAAACATGCATCCAACAAGCAAGCACTAAAGCAGGAAGAGAGGCCAAAATAGTCGGCACAAAAATGGCTTTGAGGATGCGAAATGAATACCCCAAGGATTTTAGCGCAGACTTTAAAAACTCATCAAATTCTGCATCTAAACTAAGAAGCTGTTTTTGAAAGACATTTCTCTGATCAACTAAGTCTTTAATCAAGACCTGGGGTGAAATCTTCGAATAAATAAACATTGAACTCGCGCCTGCCACTGCCGCCCAAAAAACCAGCTGAAACAAAGGCGGCAAAAAAACAGCGAGAACGCCATTTATAAAGTTCAGAAAACTAAAAAAAATACTTAGCACAGATTTTTAAACTTAAGGCTTTTTCTTGATGTTTAAATTTTTCTTGATCCAGCGAAAAAGCAATCGGATCGGCCAAAATAGAATCCCTAGAAAAACAACTAATACTGTTCCAATAACGGCCAATACAGCTCCAATAGCCGTCATGCCCGCCCCGGGACTGACATAAGCAAAGCCGCTAGAAGGAAGCACCAATAAAGTTAAAATAAAGAGACCTAGTCTTAGCTTCATATGATCTTTATTGCTCGCATTCACAACTCACTCCTTTTTAATAAATTCCAGCTGATTATAACTGTAACGGGTTCCCTCTAAAACTTCGGGCACATGCTCTTTCCCCCAGCGCGGAGCCAACCAGCTCCAAACAGTCTCTCCTTGCGGAGTTACCTCGAACACACGGCCGGCAAAGGTCTCGGTAATGAGCAAATTTCCATTAGAAAGAAGCTGCTGCTTGCCGCCGCGAGCTGTATAAAAAGGCTGGGCGGCACTTCCTTCATACATAACCTCAAAACTATTACGCCCCGCATCAACTTTTAAAATTCGAGATTCCGCACTACTAGTCGAACCCTGCGCATACTGATTGTCAAAAACAACAATGCTTCCATCACTTTCAAAATCAGGGTCATGCTGCTGAATAAAAGGATGAGACATATACCATTTTATTTTTTCTGTCTTACCGTCAATTATTATAATCGAATTTATATTACGAAGGGAAACCATTATATCGCCCTCAGAAAAATCTGGAAACTTCTTGGCCATCTCGGAGCCTAATACCTCTATGTCGTTTAAATGCAAAAGATCGCCTGTTTTATCGTGCAGAAGGCCTAGATATCCGGAATCAAAAATAACTTTTAAAACTGATATTTCTCTTTCAATCACTCCATCGGGAGAAACTTTCAAAATTGTATCTTCGGCAACGGGCGCTTTAATTCCGGGATACGGAACCTCATTCGCCTGGTCATGCCACTTCATACCGGAAACCCAATAGTTACCTTCTTCATCAACAAAAATTGAATGGTGGGTTCGTCTTGGTATTTTCCAAATAACCTCTCCTTTTGCATTCATTTTAACCAAACTAAAAAACTCAAGATTAAAAACGATATCCCCATTCGGGAATAACTGCATTCCATGAATAAGCGTATCTACCTTATCGTTGTATTCACGTGTTGCATAATCATGATGCGGCGATTCCGGCCATATACTTTTAGGATCAACTGACCAAGAATGTAAAACCACTCCATTTAAATCAATAAGCCGTATTCCTAGCATCCACACACCTTGATCATTCGGCCAAAATGAGGAAACTAGTGTCGCTCCATCAAAAACTTTTTCCTTTGCAAGAAAAATTACTCCTTCACCCGGGTACTTTGCCGGTAAAACAAAATGAGGGGGCTGCTTTACCAATTGGTGTTTCACGGTTACCCAGACAACACGAAGGCTCTCATATAAAGCCGGATTCTTCTGCCCAACAATCACGCCTAAAATGGTAAAAAATAAAAAAACTGCAGCAAAAAAATAACCTTTTAAAAACATTTCCAAAAACTTCGTCTTCAAAATAATCACCTTATAAAAGTTAGCTTAGCGAATCACTTTCGCTGGGTTTCCGACCACAGCTTGACCAACTAAGAAGCTCTTGGTCACAACCGCCCCTGCACCCACGACCAGATTTTGAGGTATCACAACACCCTTTAAAATAATCGCGCGGGTTCCAATCCAGGCACCATCTTTCAGTACCACCTTTTGATTTTTTGCGCCATCCAAACTCTTCTGAGAAGACATGAGTATTGAGCCTGTCACAGGATCGCGCGCATGATCAGGGCCGGAAATACAGGCAACATAGGGCCCCAAAATAGCTCGATAAATCTCAACATCGCCGCTAATATCGCATCCTCGAGCCAACCATGCCTGCGAACCTATGAAAATTTGGCCATTCAAAAAACAATTTTCACCTAAAGTTGTCCCGCTGCCAATTTCAATTCCGGACGAATAAATTCTTACACCATCACGAATTTCAACGTTATCGCCGATATTAATGGCACCCTTTCGAGCGTCAAGAAGAACGCCCCGCCCAATAAAACAATTCCTTCCTATACTAATATTTCTTCCTCCCGATATACTAACGCCGGATAAAACTTTCGAGCCAAAACCTAATTTTGAAACTTGCCCCCGAAGCATTAAGCCCTCAAAAAAATAGCCCGCATTTTTAAATAATTTAATCACGATTCCTAAAAAAGTATTTGTTTTAAAAAAATCGGCGAAAACGTTCTTCTTCATAACACTTTTAATTTAATCGCAACGCGGGAGTCCATTATTAATATAAGCAGGTCCCGTTCCCAGCGTATGCTCAGCTCATTATTTGTAGTTTTCAATTTCATATCCAATAAAATCTGTTCCCTTATGAAAAGGCTTAAAACCTGCCAGCAACAATGAGGCTTCTATATTCCCCGAAGAAACAGCCTCTAAATCCGTGGCAATAAAATGAGTTGCTCCGGTTCTTTTTAAAAAAGAAAGCCATGTTAAGGGATCGCCATAGCCCTGCTTAACCAGCTGAACATATCTTTCCTGCTTACTCTGAGACAGATCTCCTGCTTTCATATTTAGATCAAAGCCCCAACCATTCCTATGGGAGTAATATAGCATGGAGGCGGACTGTTCATGCGCCATAATAATTTTAGCTTTTATTGGTATGTTTTTATTTACATAATCAGCGACAGCTAGCCAGTCTTTCGTATTGGCAGGTACATAAAACAAAGGCTTCCAGCACACACCCAAACTGCAGATAAAGCCAAGCAAAAAAATAACCGCTGCCAACCGATCACTCTTAATTTGGCGCTCAAACCATCGCGCAGAAAGCAAACATAATGCCGGCACTGCCGGCAAAAGATAAAAAGGATGGTCGAAAACTTTCTTGGGAAGAATAAAAACCACAAGCAGCGCGGAAAATAACCATATAAAAAAAACTTTATTCTCATGTTTAAACAGCTTAGAGATTCCCAATAAAATTCCAATCCAGAAAATTGGATTAAACAAGTAAACACCAAACTGAAAAAACAATCGCTTTAAAAAATTAAAACTGAATATTTCGTTGAAAATAAAAACACGCCCCTCTTCAGCCTGGGCAAAGAGGCTTGTTTGCACAAAGTCAGCATTACTCAGCTGAAGATAATAAAAATAAGCAATCCAAAAGCCCAAGATTATAGTGGTTACGGCAAAAAAACGAATACAATCATTTAAAAACTGCTTCTTGTTCTGCGTCATGACGTACAAAATAATTAAAATAATTGCGGCGAAATGAAGACGCGACATAACCGAAATGGAGAAAAAAATCGCTGAAACATAAATATTGGGTCGTGGCTTCGCTGCAAAATAAAATGCCGAAATCGAAGTCAAAAGAGCAAATGATTCATTACGAAAAGCTGTCGCTTCAATGAGAAACATCGGGCTTAACCCCATCATAACAACAGTAAATACACTCGATTTGCTTGAGTAAAACAAACGTGACACCCGATAAAACATAACCAAGCTCAAATTATAAAAAGCAACCGCTTGAAGTTTGCCTATTAAAGGTATCCAATGAGAAGACACATTGACAGCAATTTGGCCAACGCGCGCAAATAACGAAGAAAAGGGATAATGCAAAAGGTGAAGAGCCGGCTGTCCGTCGACAAGAACAAAAGTTCTTGGTTCAAAAAAATGCCCTCTCTGGAATGAACCCATCATCTCCGCCATCATTGCATTAACCGCCTGATAGCTTCCAAAATACCCAAACATTGGCGTAAAACATGCTGCAACAAGCAAAATATTAACAGGGGTAAAAAATAAAAAAAACTTGTCAAGCTTCATATTTTGGGTCTGGCGACAATAGCCAATCGGTTCTGCAAATTGAGAAAGCGTCCTAAAAAAAATCCCAGCTGAATTCCCTGCCTTAGCCATGGAGAAAGGGCATAACGCTCTAAGTCCGTTTCTGTCTTCCATGATTCTAAAATTGTCATGTTGCACTTAACCAGCAATCTCTTTAGGGTTTCAATTGAGAAATAGGATGTGTGCTCAACAACATACATTTTCTCCAAAGGGCCTCGAATCGCTCCAAAGCTCAGCTTATACAATATACCCGCAACCAGAGAAAGCAGGCTTGGAAAACATGGTGCAGCAATCAACAAAACTCCCTGCGGCGCGAACATCTTCTTGCATAGCTCAATTAATTGCGATGGCACTTGAGGATGCTCGATCACATCCCAAAGCACAACGACGTCAAATTGGGGCATATCCCGGCTTTCAAACATATTCGAATGCATGGCTGCAATCCCCGCCTCTTTAAGCGCGGCTATATTTTCGGCACTGGAATCAAGTCCCGTCACGTCCCAACCGTTTTTCTTCGCAACTTTTAAAAAAGCTCCGGTCCCGCAGCCAATCTCACACAGCTTTCGCCCTGAAGTTATACGTCCCAATTTCTCAAGAGCCATTTTGTAGTCTTTATAGGTATTTGTCTTTTCATTTAACAAATCAAACTCATAGTACTTTTCAAGCACAGCATTAACTGACTTCAAAGACTCTGAGCTTTGATAAATTTCAATTTGCTGAGCTTCTGTCATCGAAGGGTCAATATAACGAACAAAGCACTCCGGACAGTCATAAACTGAAAACTGCTCAAGCACATAAGTTGTTTTAGCAGGTCGAGCGGCCAAGCAAGCCGGGCACCTCATTACAGAAATTAATTGCATACTCATGGTCATTTACCTTATTTTCTTTTAATTCTCATAATCTGTAAAAAGCAATTAATTTAACGGGATTTAAATCGATAAACGTAATGGACTTTCCCTTGCTGGTTTTCAATCGTGGCAACAAGTTCGCTGTTTGATTTAAGCATGTTGATAGACCGTAAAGTGCGTCCCGTTCTTTCTTGATCAAGCAATACCATATAGCTTATTCCCTCCTGGCCCAGAAACTTCTGCATAGTCGCTAAATCTGAATCATATTTCGTTTTTTTCCAAAACTGAGGCTCGCGAATCACGGGAGGATCAAAGTAAAAAAAACGAGATTCATCCACCAGTATTTTTTCACTAACTGCAATATTTGAGTTAACCCAATTCGAAACAGCCCAAGTACGTTCATTCCGAGCAAGATATTGATCTTTTGTTTCCATTCCAAATAAATAACGGTAATCAGGCATTCCGTGATAAACAGCCATTCCTAATTGAAGCAGCATTAGAAAGATAAATACACCACCAACCTCGACAAGCACTGCCGCGCTTAGCAAGCTCAAAAAGGGCACGGCCGGAAATAAGAATCTTAAATTTTGAGATAGGCCAAACCATAGCAGGATGGACAATACTGAGAAAACAATATATTTTCTTGATTTTAAATCAGTGACTCCAACCCAAACGTAAAATGGCACACATATTAAAAATACAGGTCCGAGCCGCGCCCAACTCCCTCCAAACTTGTCGGGAAACATTGTCGAACGCCACAAAACTAAGAAAAAATCTAAAACACCTTTCCCCATTCCGGCCTTTGATAAATCATACTCTTTTGCAGTGCCTCCAAAAATTCCCGAAAAAAATGGATAAAATGGATTTCTTTCATAAATCCATCCCCGCAAATACCAGATAGCGGAAAATAAAAGTGCAATGGAGCAAAAAACGATAAGCCCTCGAAGCAATTTTCCAAATGTAATCTTTTTTGAAAGCAAAAAGTACGCGCTGAATATAAACATGATAAAAATATGCAATACAGCAAGATACTTAACACTTAAAGCAAATCCTGAAAAGACCCCGGCCAACGCCCACCATTTAAGCTTCCATTGATCATCCATCGCATTAAAAAAAGAATAAACAGCAAACAACGCAAAAAAAGATAAAGCAACATCATTGTAAGGGATAACCATTTGATTAAAAATGCCGGGCGTTAAAATAAAAATTAATCCTGCTGTTAAAGCTGTCCTAAGCCCCCTCCACTTCAAACCGATGGCAAAAACACCCATAAAACACCCAAACCCGGTCAACATATGAAACGCCTGAGAAAGCTCTGGTTTTTTAACTATGATTGCAAGCATATAAAACATCTGAATTAAAAATGGAAATAAGGAATTTGTAAGATACGGATAATAATAAACCCCGCCATCCCTCGCGAAGCTTTTGGGTATAGTGAGGTGATAAGACATGGCGTCATGGGCTGTGGGAGGCACTTGCGTCAAAAAATACCCTAGCATAAAGACAAAAACTGCAATGATTAAAAGAAGACAACTGACAGGATCTTTTTTATACAATTCAAATGATTCTTTTAGGACACCTCCACACCATTTAGCAATCATCAAAATATATCGCGTTAGACATACTGAGAGAAAAATACCCACCCCGGTGAGTGTGGGCAGATTCATCATGCCGATCAGACCAATAAAATAGATAAGATACGCAAGCAATCCAAATCCCAAAGCAAAAGCAAAAGCAAAACACTCCGTATCCAATCGCGCAAATTGAAAAAACAACCGAAGAATAAAAAGCCCCAGCGCAGCAGACAAAAGAATCGAGCAAATGATTAAAAACAAACTCATAACCATGCCAACAATTCCGGAAAAATAAAGTTTTTGAAGTAAAAAATCAAAACAACAAAAAACCAAATATAAAGCAAAACTTTAAAAAACCTAGGCATCATAACGCCGCCGCAGCAAAACCGGAAAAAACAACAAGATCACCGCCAAACAAATGCATGGCGCTACCCATTTTCTCCAAACAGGTTGATACTTCATCTCAACAAACCATTCCCCCTCACTTGGAATTTGAACACTCTTAAACAAACCGCGATACTTCCTAATATCCAGGGTAGCTCCATTTAGAGTTGCAATCCATCCGGGGTAAAAAACATCGCTCACAACCAACTCTGCAGAGCTAATTGTCTTCAGATGAACCGATAGCGAATCCTGCTTATCGTTGAAGGAAATCACCTCCCCTGCTCCATTTTGAACTGTGACTCGGGGCTTTACATTTAAATTTCTGTATAAATAGGTACTCTCAGATTCTGCTACTTTTTGGTACCGATCAAATGAAAACAAATGGTCAGAAAGAATCCATTCCACGTTTAAAAAATCAAGCAACTCTGATGATTCTAAAAATTTCTCGCGACTTGATACCCGCAAAGAATTTGAATCATCTACATCACCCATTGCACTCAATCGATCATAAAAAGACTTCATGACCAGCGGACTATACATTCCTACCAAGGGGCGACCAATCAAGATGTTATTATGAGGCAAAATCGGAAAATTCACCGCATCCGTTATCGTTCTAAAAGCCCGATGGAGTCTTCCATCGCTCGGTTGATTTTTAAGAAAACCGGTAACTTCCGAAGACGGAAGAAGAAATTCCTTTTTTTCGTAACTCCCTCGAATGCTTGTATCCCCAAATGTCCAAAGATTGACAAAAAGAATGCTAAAAACAACGCAAAAAAATAGCTTTCCATTAATTCTGCGTAAAACTAGAAAAGTAACGGCACTCCAAGAAATGAGAATAAAAAAAACAAAAATTAAGTTTTTAATCTCTAATGGAAATGTTGCTAAAAGAATAGCGTCATAAAGGCCGCTGAGCTTCTGATGATAGACTTCCATGGTATGCGGACGAATCGGCGAGCCCGCATAATGGGTTTGAATGTACTTCTCTGCATAAGTCAAAACAGGTACTTTTAATATTTGAAAGAAATAGTGGCATGCTGCCAATCCTAAAATTCCTACAAATGAAAAAAAACTCCATAGACGCCATGTTTTTTGATTTTTTCTTTGATCCTGGAGCATCCATGCATGCGCACCATATGCACAAATAACAGCTCCGTAAAATCCAGCAAAATAAAGAAATTTTGTGGGAACTCGAAAACTTGAAAACCCAGTCCATTCTACACCCCAGCGATAAAAAGGATTAAATCCACCCAATGCTAAACTCAGCGCCATAACAAAACCAAAAATAAAATAACTACGCCCCTCGAGTTTAAAGCGGCGAAAAGCATGCATCAGAAAAAGCAACCCCAGTGCGCCAAAATAAAGCTCTGCGCGCAGAAAGCCATCCCAGTGCGGAAAAAAGAGTGTTGCTGCTGCCAGCGGATTGAATGATCCCACAAACGCAAATTCAATCGGAAAGTCGAAACGATTTGAAAACCGTGAAAGCTCCCAGGTTGCACCCAACTGTGGCATAGCGCACAAAACACCTAAAACCACGGCCGCAAACGCCACCGCAAGCCCCGACATCGCATCTTTGACTTTACCGACCTGAATTTTTAAGATCGCAAACCATAAGCAAGTGAATCCACAAAACGCGACAGAGTAAACGGCATATTGCAAGTAGCCTGCACAAAACTGAAAAGCAAAAACAAGCGCCAGCCAAAAAAGAAGCCTGTATTTTTGACTTTCAAAAATACGGAAAATAAAATAGAGAGATAAAGGAAACCAGATCAGTGTTTTAAGTGAGATAATATTGTAATAGTACCCACCTTGAGCCGTTCCAAATAAATAGATTAAACATCCTAAAAATGCAGCAAACTTTGAGATTCCTCGGCTGCGAACCAGTAGATAAAAAAATCCCGCTCCAAGAACATAGTGAAAAAGAATGTTGTAGGTGTAGGCAAAATCAAACGGGAAAAACTTATAAAATAAAAAATTGGGCAAATAAAGTGCTCCAACCTGCCCTTCCGCTAAAAGCGGAAAACCGCAGCCAAACAAGCTCGTCCACCACGGCAACACGCCTTGGTTAAGCTGTTTTGCATAAAAAAAAGCCCATGGGTAATGCTGTTGCCTATGGTCGCCGCTGTAAAACCCTATTTGCAAATCCAAGAGCTTCCAATGAAAAAGCAAAATAAGAACAGCCAAACCCAAAATGCATCCCCAGTCAAATTTATTCCATTTTTGATTCGAAATTAATAACATAAGTTGTTACAATACCACGAAATAAAATCAAAAAAAACAACAAGTCCACATCTCGCGTTTTACTGAAATTACAAACAAAATGTTAATTACCGCGGTTATTGCAACCTGGAATGAAGAAGCAAACATCGAAAACTGCCTAAAATCAGTGACTTGGTGCGATGAAATTATTGTAGTTGACGGTTCAAGCTCTGATAAAACAGCCGAAATCGCTAAAAAGTACGCAACCCAGGTTATTGTCACCGAAAACGCCCCGGCAGAAACTCAACGCCTTAAAGCACTCAAAAACCTTAAATCCGCCTGGTTTCTTTTGTTGGACGCAGATGAACGCGTCAGTCCCGAATTACGCCATGATATCGAAGCAAAAATTAAAAACCCGACAGCTGTGACTGCTTACTATGTGGTTCGCCGCAATTACTGGAATGGCCAAGCAATGCATCTTCACCATCCGGATTTGCAACTTCGTCTCTTCCAAGCACCCCTAGTTAACGCCTTGCCGAATAAAATTCACCGCATTCCTAAAATTGAAGGCCCAACCGACAAGCTTTCCGGAGAGTTAATTCACTACTTTTTTTCCGGTGTCAAAGACTATATCACCAAGCTTAACCGTTATACCTCCATTGAAGCTGAATACTGGTATAGCGAAGGCAAACGGATGAACGGCTGGGTTGGTTTTCGGTGTTTATGGATCAATCCAATCGGTCGATTTATCCAATTTTATTTTATAAAAAAAGGATTTCTGGATGGTTTTTTTGGATTTTTTTACTGTTTTTGCAGTGGTTTTTATGATTGGCTGACTGCTGTTAAGTGTCGTGAGTTCATTTCAACGCCTTCGGGCCCCCCTAAGTAAGACTCAGAAAAGACTATTATGTCGCTTTTTAACCCGGCTCTTTAATCCGGATTCCGTTTGAAGAACTGATGAATAAAGGGAATGCCCGCGAGGCCGGGGACCAAATAACGCACTGTTGCGAAAAGCCCTAAAAAAACGATCTTTGAGGATGCGTCATAAGGTGAAAAAAGATAGATGAAAGCTGCGTCCCGAGTTCCAATCCCCGCCACAGTAAAGGGCAAAAGCCCAATTAAAATACCAATCGGAACAAAACTAAATATTTGCTGGATCGTCAAGACAGACTGTACCGCTAGCCCTGCGAAATAGAATTGAACCACATGCAAGGTCCAAAGCAAGAGCGAACCGGCAAACAGCACTGCCAAGTTAGCAGGATTGGATTTAAGCCGCTCAACATAGTCATGAGAGTCGTGAAAGAAAGAGACCAACTTTTCAGAAATTTTTTCCGGAAGCAAAGGTATCCTCAACGCCCGAATCGGCAGCTTCAAAATAAGTAAAAAAACAGCAGATAAGGCCCCTGTCAGCACAAGCACCACCCACCCTACTGAATTCTCAAGTCCCATTAAAAAAACACCAATAGTACCCATCCAGCAAAGCGCCCACAGATCCAAAAATCGCTCAAATAAAACTTGGTTGAGCCCACGCTTCCAATCGAGCTGTCCGCTTTTAGCCAAATAATACGCCTTACACAAATCTCCCAGCTTTGAAGGCATAAAAACATTCAGACTGCTCGTAGCCAAAATGAGACGCAAAGATTCTCCGAAATCTGATTTTCTGTCATGGCGAATCATCCATTGCCAGCGCCAAGTGCTCAACAGCGTTTGCGGAATAAAAAATAAAAACGCAATCCCAAACCAAAACCAATTGAGCGCCGCAAGATGCTGTGAAAAAGCCGCGCGATCGATTTTGATAAAAATGACCGCCATAACAATCAGGCTGACAACAAGGGCAAAAATACGTTTCATTACAGGCTATGCTCGTAAACCGCTTTACGGTCGCGCAAGATCTGCGGGATAAGATGATTCAGACAAACCCAGGAAAGAAGATTTCCGGGCTGATAAGGCTGACTCGCCGCGATATAAATAAAGGTCGCATCGGAGGCAATCTTCAACTCAGAAATCGTCGGTGCATTTTTATCCATTTCAAATTGATAAATGATCTTATGCGGATGGTTTAAATCAATTTCTGAAGACCAATGCAATCCCGCGGGCACTTTCTTCTTCAGGATTGCTTTCTTTTGAAGCATCTTACGGATGGTGTTTTCATTCATCCACCTTCCCGCGAAAATAAGAAATGCCCGGAAAAGCCAAAACGTCCAAGGAGTAAAAACAATATGCGATTGGCGAAACATTTTTCCTTGCATTTTCAGCAAACCGTTTTGAATCGAAAACTGCTCTACGGAGCCAAAAACATGCGAGGTAAAAACATTGTCTTGATCGTCTTTGCCGGTAATACCACTATCAGAAAAAACGAGTTGTCCGTTTTTAAAAACTTTACCCGTGCCTTTCTTAACGGAAAAAAGCGCGACGTTTTTTCCATTTCTCGCGGAAACAAGCCCTGCCTCAGGGAAGAAATTTATTCCCGAGACTATAAAATCTGAGCGCGAATACTCTGATTCCTCGCAGTAATCATTAAAAGCTTGAATGTAATTGTAAACATAATGAATCATAATTCGGTCGTCATCGATATACGAACGCGTTCCCTGTTCGAGCGACTTCATAAAAGCACGGGTCGAGGGTAATGCATACGGCGAGAGCTGCCCAAAAAGCTCAAAACCATGCGGCATAAAATGAAAAGTATTGCGGCTTCCGTATTCTCCACCATAACTTCCATCGGGATGGATAAAGTGTGAAGCAAAGCGCACAGCACGTTGGAGCGGCTCGACTACCCTCGCATCACCCGAAAGCTGCCAATATTTTGCTAAAAAATCAATGGTAAACGTCAAATACCCAGGGTCACAGCCTTCATATTCGGGAAACCATCCCTCGGAATTTTGAAGACTTAAAAGCTTAAGAAGCGCGGTTTCGGCATGAGACTTTAGCGATTCATCTCCGGTCAACTTATACACACTATAAACAGCTAAGACAATCAGTGCCTTGTGATTGCTCAAAGTACCCGACTCCTGCATTCCTTTTTCTGCCAAATTCAAAGCTCTTTTTTTAAAAAAAGGCATAAACTGGGGATGAGATTTAACTAAATCAAGTAAGCGGGCTGACTCAGCACAAGCATATAAGGAAAACGCCGCTGCACCAGCCGCACGCTCATAGGGGAAATAGTCATCACAAGATCCATCTGCGTGAGCGGACTTAATCATAAAATCAATTCCACCGATCACAAGCTGCTTAATTCTTTCTTTGCCATAGATTGGGTTGGATGGATGATTAAGCTTGTATAACAGGGCAAGGGGCAGAACGGCTTCCTGAAACATACCGCTCGGAAAATCGGAGGTGCGGTAATGCCAATAAGCCCGGTCAAAACAACCGTAGGTGGGACTGAGAAGATTACGATCCGCAATCTCCATCAGATGCGGCAAATATCGAAGAGCTTCCTTTAGATAAAGATCCCGCTGCATCTCAATCCTGTTTGCGGTGAGCCACAATCAGGTCAGCGATCAAACCCAAACTAAAGACCATAATCGCGGTCATAAAGATAATAATATCGGATTCCTGCAGCGACTCGGTTGAAGCCAAACTCAAAACAGTCTTAATTACCCCCAACAAAAAAAGGATCCCCGCGGCGGGCAGAAAAACCCGCAATGGATTGAAATACATCACCATACGCACAATCACATTGATGTAATTTGCCGTATCGCGAATCGGGTGAAACTTGGATTTTCCGATGCGCGGATGATAGTCGGTCGGAACATACTTTACCGCGTAACCATTGCATAAAAATGCCAAAGTCATCGTGGTCACGCAGGAAAAACCATTCGGAAGAACCCAGAGATATTTCAGCATAATATCGCGCTTAAAAGCTTTCAAGCCTGTATTAAGGTCAGGGATATTCACCCCGGTCAAATAACAAGCCAGCTGGCGAATCAGCCACTTGGCGGGAAACCTTAAAAATTTCAATGTTCCCTTTTCAGATGTCCGGGCCCCATTCACTTGGTCATACTCGGGAAAATGGGCCAGCATTTTAGGGATATCTTTGCATTCATAGGTGCCATCCGCATCAAGCATTACAATAACGTCGCCCTCAGCGGCCTTAATGCCGGTACGCCGTGCCGCACCCGCCCCGGCGTTGACCGAACGATGGACAACCCGCACGCCTTTTTGCTTGGCGATTTCGGGCGTCTTGTCCGTCGAATTATCATCGACGACCAAAATTTCATAATCATACTTTTCGCCGGCCATGGCGGATTGGATATCATCAATCACTTTTCCAATGGCTAGCTCTTCATTATAAGCGGGCAAAACAATGCTAATTTTCATAAAAACCTCGGGCGCATTATAGGCAAGAATACAACTATTCTCAATGATCTTGTCGCAAGATTGACATTTTGTTCCGATTCCATTAGTTTCCTTTGATGCAAAGCACTATTCCCTTTATTAGCTTTATAGTTCCCGTCTACAACGAAGAGCTCAATATTGAGCGAATGCTGACCAATCTTTATGCCGTGCTGACCGTTCATCCGGAGTGGAACTGGGAAGTTGTCATCGTCGAAGATGGAAGCAAGGATCAAACCAAAAAAGTGCTTCAGGAGAATATTCACAAGTTCCCCCAGTCTCAGCTAATTATTCACGAAGTGAATCAAGGCTACACCCAATCCCTGAAAGATGGGCTAAAAGCCGCCCAAGGGCAATACCTGATGTATGTAGGAGCGGATGAAGAGTTTGACTCCTCTGAGCTGCCGAACTTTGTGAATTTGTTTATCAAAAATGAGGCCGACTTGGTTTTAGGGGTTCGCTGGCAGCGGAATGCGTATGGATTGTTTCGATTTTTTGTTTCAGTGATCTATATTTTCTTTCTCAACTGGCTTTTCAAAATTCGAATCAACGATTACAACTGGTCGCAAGGCTGGAGCCGAAAAGCGCTGGATGCAATGCCGCTTCAATCGAAATCACTGTTTATTTTGCCCGAAATCATCATCCGCGCTCATGACTTGGGCTTCAGAATCAAAGAAGTCCCCTCCAATCACCGCGGACGTCAATGGGGCAAATCTTCGCTTAATTTCAAGATTATGGGATTTGCGCTTTGGGAAGGTCTTAAGTTTTACTTCCGCCGAAAAAGCTCTCAATACGCTCACAAACCAGCACCATCTAAGGCATAAAGCTCGATACGGTAACCATTGGCTCGCCGCGCGAGCAAATCAGCCCAAGTAAACGGCCCGCCGGTAATGATTTGAGGATCCAAGTCCCAAGCTCCTTTGGAAATGCCTGCGTAAGGATTCCAGCTCATAATTAACTGCCCCGTTTGCTGCAACTCCGCCCTTAAATTTTCATCAAAGACCACAACAGCATATTGAACAGCATGCCTCGTCAAGGCATCTAGATCGGGCTGAATTTCAGAACTTGCGAACAAAAAGGGATTACTCCCCGGATTATCGACCATGAAATAAAGCGAGTATCCAGGCTGAGTCTGACATTCACGTAGTTTAGCCTGAAGGCGTTGAGCATTGGCCGACTTGAAAGATTCATTTCGCTTAGCCAACTCACTCCGCTTTTCTTCTAACTGCTCGCAAGAAAAAGAAAGTCGGGGGGTAAATGATGTCCCATCCAACGCAATCCTGCTCCCGGCGGGTATATTCTTCTCAATCCACTTTTTGGCAAGTGTGCGGGTATCGGGTCGGCTCATAATCCAATCAAACCGCAGACTTTTTGCTAAGTTTAAAATCAAAACCACCGAAAGCAGGAAAATAAAAATAGGCTGTGCCCTTCTCCATCTTTCGGAAAAGAGCACAGCGGCATTAATTGCTAAAAAAATCAAAAACGGCACTAGCGGTAAAATATAACGGCCATAAGGCTGTCCCTTTTGCCAGAGAACCAAATAATAGAAAATACAAAACAGGGCTACGGCTTCACGCTTAATGTCCCGCGAAAGAAAAGCGCAAACACTTCCTATAACCCCCAAAATGACCAGCGGCCAGCTCATTCCTTCAGCCAACGAATAAGTCAAGTGATGCAAAAACGGGACGCCCTGATTCGCGGCGCTTTGCTCTTTTAACTCTTGAATAAAAAAATGAAAATCTAAAACTGAATACGGGTTTAAAGCAATAAAAACAAGCACGGAGGCAATCGCCGCAACCACTGAATACTTCAGAAAAAACACGGGCGCGGGGCGCATGCGTAAAAAGAACCAAATATAGGGCAAAGCGAGAAAAATCCCGTTATATTTCAGAGTCGCCGCTAACCCAATCAACGCGCCGGCGCGCAAATGACCGGAGTATTTTTTAAATTCGTCCATGCGTAAATTTAAGAAAAACAAAATACTGACCAAGACCAAAGGCATGTCTGCGTAAATATAATGAGCGTCGGATACATGCACGAAGCAAACTGCGAATAAAACTCCCCCGGCATATTTCCAACCCGCCGCGAAGTTTTCTTTTTTCATCCACAGCATCAAGCACCAAACAGATAAAACAGCTGGCACAACGCCCAGCATGATGCGTCCGAGAAGATAAAACGAAGTGGGGTCAGTAAAGAAAAAATCAGCGAACTGCTGCGCGGAAGACCAATAGCCGATTATTTTTCCGGCTAAAAAGAAAGCCCCATAAACGGCAAAAAGCAAATAACTGGTTAAAGGCGGGATATTAAAGAAATGAGGATTGAAGTCTCCTGTTCCGTAATAAAGCGCGTGATTCACCACCACGGGTTCATCCGCATGAAACAGGTCAGGCAAACCGAATTGAATTCCCCACAAACGTAATCCGGCGGCTAAAAGCAAAATTAAGACTGAAATCAAAGTAAAACCCTCAAATTATGCGGGAAATGCGGCCAAATTTAATTGGGTTTACGGTGAATAGCCCGAATGCGTAAAACATCCCAAAACATTTTGATCGGATCGCTCAGCACTTTCACTTTGGTAGCGGCGGAATTAATCCAAGTCACCGGAAGCTCTGCCACCCGAAAACCATTTTTTTGAGCCAGAAAAATCAGCTCCACATCAAAACTAAATCCGTCTAATTTTTGAAGGGTAAAAAGTTTTTGAGCTGCTTCCGCGGAAAAGCATTTAAATCCACACTGAGAATCCTTAATGCCGCGAAAAGCAAAAATTGTCGCAACCTTATTAAAAATTCGCCCCATGCATTCACGAAACCAAGGCTGATGCTCAACAATATTTGCTCCTTGCATGGCACGCGATCCAATGACAATATCCGCTTTTTTCTCAATTAATAAAGGCAAAAACCGATCTAACTCTTCAATCGGCGTTGATAAATCGGCATCGCTAAACAGTCGATATTCCCCGCTGGCAGCCAGCATTCCGCGGCGGACGGCAGCGCCTTTCCCCTGATTCATAGACGCCCTTAAAACCTGATGGGGTAAAATAGATGCGTGTAATATTGATTTCGCGGCCTCCACAGTTCCATCCAGGCTACCGTCATCAGAAACAATAATCTCTAAAGCATACGGCTTGGTGAGGGCGTAATTCACGATCTTGCGCAGCGTCTCGCTGATCCGCTGTTCTTCGTTGTACGCGGGAATGACAACAGATACAAAGGGCTTCATAATTAAATAGCTACTTTACTTAAACGAGCGCGGAAATAATCAAT
>DDUN01000051.1 GCA_002344825.1 Candidatus Multiplicimicrobium inquinatum
GCATCAAAAGAAAAATCAACGCCTTCCCAAATCAAAGCATCATCAAATCCATGCCCATTATTTTTTTGAAAAAACCAATGGTCGTAAGGATTAGCGCCCGGCGTGGGGCTGGCTAAAGGACGCACAACGCGATCTAAAAGACCATCACCATCTAAGTCAATAAGATCGGCAATAAGCGGCTGAACAGCCGGATGGCCGGCATCATCGCGCACGCGCAAAGCATAAGTTGCCTGATAATTCCACTGACTGATGGGCTGATGAGTATCTGTCCACATTTCGGCTGCATCAAAACCCTGTCCGTTATTAATTTGAACATACCATCCGGGCTCTCCATAAACAGAAACCATCAAACGATCAGGGCGGTTATCTCCGTTAATATCAACCAAGTCTCCAATCACCACCGGATGGCGCCCTTCATAAAAACGAAGCACGGATTGATTGTAATGAAGGCCTGCAGGAAGCAAATTGGTGCCTGCCCACTTTTCTGGAGCAAGAAACTGTCCATTCTCAAATCGCTGAATCAGCCAATACTCTGGGGTTTCTGTGAGCGCATAAATTCTGTCTAAATCGCCATCTCCATCCATATCAATCAGCTGATTTTGAAGACCCGGAATATGATCACTGGCGGTTTGTTGATTGTTGCGCTCTATATTGAGCCGATTCCAATATTCATTCGCAATTTCTTTTTCATTTGGATCATAAATTCCACTTATGCCCGTCACATTTCCGCGATCCAAATCTTTGGTCAAATTAAATAAATCAATCTTACCCAGAGTATTCTCCAGCATTTCAGAGCTCAAAGCCGTTTCATGCTTTTGATTAAATTCTGAAGACGTAAAATTAAGCAACACCTCCGTATTTGAATCACGAACATAAGATTCAGACACCGTGTAATTAGCTACGTATCTTCCCACTCCTTTTGTGATGCGCAGGCGGTCCATCCAACCATTAAGATAACTGCTTACGGAATCATAGTAGCCCACTTGCAGCGGCTTATTAACACTGCCCACATAACTGGTCCGAGGGGTTTGAACTCCACCATACATTACCCCATCTCGAAAAAACATAATTTGGTTTCCCTTGCGCACGATCGACATTTCATAAAAAACTCCAACCTGAAGCGGAGGCATGGAAAAATAGAGCGGATTCCAACCTGAATCGTAAAGTAAAACCTGATTATTCGCGGTATCTACCGTCCAAATCCATCCGACACCACCCTCAGCATAGTCAGCTACAATCGTCTGCGTTGAGCCCAGCGCATCAAATCTAACTTTCGCTTCAAGTGTAAAATCTCCCGATCCAAAATCTAAATTAGCGCCATCCAGAGTAAGCCCGTCTCCGTTGCCATCAAATTTAAACTTCTGCCCATCTGTGGAAACTTTCACGTCTCCTTTTACTGTCATCTCCCGCAATGAAGCTTGCTCAAGAACATAACTAACCTCGTTCGCAAAAACATTCTCTACAGATCGCGGAGCAATGATTTGAGCAAATTCAGAATCAGGATTATCGAGCAAATAGCGCGACAAACTCATTTCGCCCGATGGCTGTTTAAAATCAACACCCGCACGCACTCCTTGCCCTTCACCGTGATGGAGAAACAAAGTATTTTGATCCACCTCAAAAGCCTGGCTAGCAACTGCAAAGCTTGAGTTATAGCGAGCTCGATCGGAAATGCGGAATTCGTCAACAGACCCCGTCCAGCCATAAAAACTGGTGTAACCGGCAAAACTGTATTTGCCCAGAGTAAAATCAACACCGTCAAAATCTGGCATTGCCTGATCAGCAACTGCTCCCTGAGCGGCAAGCGCCCCATCCACAAAAATTTTCACCGCATTGCCATCTTTGACAACCGCAAAATGATGCTTTTGAGAATAATTAATTGATTGACCGACTTTAAGGGTTATTAAATTTTGTGAGTTTCTGCGGATTTCATAAGTTAATTTTCCGTCCCAATCGACATAAAGCCCCGCATAATTTGTAACATTCTGATTCTGCTGGCCGAAAATTCCCGCGCCTGATAAAGTTGACGATGCCGCCTGAAACCAACCCTCCAAGGTGTAATCAGATCCTTTTAAATTGATATCCGGAACTTTCACAAAAGTTTGATTCGCAGCGCTAAAACCAAGTCCGGCATTTCCAAGTTTCGCGTTACTGGCAAGCTGCGTCACTGCCCCCTGAAATGTCTCTCCTGCATCCACGATGCCGTACTTCTTAATTTCGTGGCCGGATTCAGCGCGGCCAAAATCATCAAAATGGTGTAAAAACTTTGTATTCTTATCCACTTGGTAAGCTTCTGCGGGAGGAACAAAATTGGCAGACCACCGAGCAACATCAGAAACGCGGAATTCTTCCATCATTCCATAAAAATAGTCCGAGTTGTAAATAACTCCAAGGTGAAGCGGCGCCGTTCCCTGCATATTCTGATTACTGGCAATTCCCGCATTGGAGGCCATGCCATCCACATAAAGCTTCAAAATCCCATTTTTGCGAACCAAGGCAAAATGATACCAACGATTGGCTTGCGGTTTAAATTGCCCAAAGTTGAAATACTGTCCTTCCATATAAACTTGTAAATTATTATCGTGATCGCGGGCCATGCGGATATCCGAAGCATTTTCGCGCGAAAAAAATGTTTGGAATTGACCATCACGAATCGATTCAAAATTAGCACGAAAATCAATCGTGAAATCCCCGGTTCCAAAATTCAATAAATCTGCATCGTAACTTTTGATTACATCGCCATTGCCATCAAAATAAGCCGCGTCACCAAAAACAGCTTGGGGTGTATAAATTTTTGCATCACCTCCGAAAGATACAATGACTGTACTAGGAACACTTTGCGCCGGGTTCAACGCATCAAAATGATGCAAAAGCAAGGTGTGAGCATCTGGAGCGACACTCGTCAAGGCGGGCATATAGTTGGACGTATAACGCGCTATGCCTTTTGAAATCCTAATAGAATCCATGGCTCCTTTCAAATTGGAATCATGAGTGCCATATTGCCCAATCTGAAAATTGCTGCCGGATCCGTTAAACACCCATCCCGAGACATCGTAATCAGCCCCTTGCTGAACTCCGTTTAAGAAAAACTTGATTTTATTTCCAACACGGACAACAGCAACATCATTCCATACCGAAGAACTAAACTGTGTCCCGGAATTTAAATTAACAATGGCACGAGTCCATCCGTCACGATAGAGCATCATTCTGTGTTCGCGCGGATCAACCAAGAAAATCCATCCTGAGCCTCCATCCGCATATTCCGCAACAATGGTCTGTGTACCTTGGTTACCCGTATCAACTTTGACGCGGCTTTCAATCGTGAAGTCATTTGCGCCAAATGACATCCCATTCATACCCTGAATTTTTAAATAATCCCCCATTCCATCGAAAAGAGCGGCGCCAACATCAACAGTCGCATTGCCAATCGCATTAACCGCGGTGGTTTGGACATTTAACAGTTGTCCGTCATACTTAGAATTAAATTCGCTGAGCTGATTAAAGTGCTTTAGGAAAAGCGTATTTGGGTCAACACCATACTCTTGCTCTGGGGGTGCAAAATTCGATATCCAGCGCGCACCGGTTGAAAGACGAACTTCATCCAGCGCTCCGGCAAAATAGACATTATGATTTTTTCGATACCCCAAGTAAAACCCGTCGGCAACATTGGAAATTGAGCGCCCCGAAACATCATAATTTTGCCCCACTTGCTTACCATCCAAATACACTTTCAAAATATTCCCGGAACGAACAACAGCAACATGATGCCATTCACCAAAGGGAATACGTACGCCCGTGTTAAAATATCCGCCGTCGCCAAAATAAAAAGACAGCTCCCCATAAAGCATAATGTCAAAATTATTGGTGCCACCCAAACTCACTAAGGGCATATCGCCCGTCGACCGCTCGGGATTCACCCAGAAATCAAGCGTAAAATCCTGACTGCCAATGTTCCAATCGGGAGACTCAGAAACAGTCATATAGTCACCCGAACCATCCAAACTTAAATAACTCCCAAATGGAGAGACATCCGATGCAAGACGGACATTGCCATCAGGAATAATAGGAATGGTCTCAGTGACAAGTTCAACAACAGGCTCTGTGCTTTTGAGCGTCCAATTGACTTTGACATCACGAAGCTGGTCACCTTCTATTTCATAGACAAGGTTATAAATGCCTTCGGAGTTTTCAACGCGGGAAATGCGTCCACTTTGATAATCAATAACAGAACCATTCGGCATCACAACCCGCGAAAGAGACCCATTTGAAAGGGTTAGCTTCCGCCCATCTGTCAGAACAATCTCTCCTTCAAGCTGATTTTGTTCGTTCCACGACGGCGCCGACACTTCTCCAAAGCGTGTGAAGACTTTTTGAATTTCTCCGTCTTCAATATCCGCATAAAGACCCGAAACCAAAACATTGGTTAATTCCGCATCCGCGTCATATGTAAAAACTGAATTCCCTTCGCGGATTTTAAGACCAACCCAATCACCAGACGCATCAAACTGATGCTCGATGAACTTTTCCACACCATCCGCTAGAATCACCTTATTTGCGCGGTGATCAACGCCATACAAAATCTGAATTCCCTCCGGATTAATCGATTTGACCAACCAGCCACTTTCATAAAACTTCCGTGATCCATCCGCAGCAATCTCGGTATACTTTTCAATCTCTTTGGCCGATGTGAGCCCAATCTGAGTCAGCTTTTTGCCATCAGGAAAAAGAATTTCACTGATTCCAACACCGCCATACTTCACAACCAACCCGTCTTTAAATTTCCATTCTTCCAGACGCGCTTCTTGGTTTTCAACGATATATCTGCGCCCATCCGCAGTTTCAAACTCCTTAAGAACACCGTTTTCTATTTTCTGCTTAATCCCCTCACGCGTCTCAATGACGCCATTGAGAATTTTTCCTTCTCCATCCAGTTCAAAATCCGTCAATTTGTAAGCGCCTGCCCATTCAAGCAAAAGCTTAACCGTATCTTCATCATCCAAAACGCCGTCATTATTTGTATCTTGCCGCTCACGGATAATCGTTCCGCTTTGAGTTTGAATTTGGTTCAAAAATCCGCTCTGATCATACTGAAAGGTTGTTTCATCGCGCGCCACAGCCAAACCTTGCGCAAAACCATTGGCAAGTAATGGGGAGTAATCAACAACCGCGCCGCCCGAATCCACCGCGGTTTTCACTTGACCATTTTCGAAAGTAATTTGACTGCCATTCTGAAACTCGAGCGTAACAACTTCACCTGTATTCTTATATTGTCCGGACTTGAGAGTATGGTCTGACGGCAGGCTTGAAATTGTTGTATTGAGGCGAATAACAAATGAGGTACCACTCAATGCTCGGTCATAAATAAACTGCTTTCCGTCATGACCTCGAACTTCCCGCAAAATGCCTTTTTCATCATAAATAATGACATCTCCCAAATTTGAAATTATTTTTGTGCCGGAGAACACGCCCTGAGCGCTGTAAATCTCAACATAAGTTTGTTCAACAGTTTCGGAAACTTCACGACCGATTTTCCCGCTCGGCAACACATCCGTGATCACCCCCTCAGACGAAATTTTACGCACCAATTGCTTATTCCATAAAATCTCAAAAGAACCATTCGGATAGCCAATCACAGCATCTAAAATTTCAGGCTCCTCTCCTTCTCCTACAGGTGAAGACAAAATTAAATCAAAAAGCCGAATACCTGTGGCTGTGCGAATTTCTTTTAAAATCCCGTTTATGTAATAAGCTTCCATTCCGTTTTGCAAATTAACTTTAAGCGCCGAGGTTAAATCAGGCGCAGCCGGTTTAAGACCGGAAATAGTTTTAAGGAGCTGTCCGGATGTACTCCGAATTTCCAAAGTATTTTGAGCATCATCTAAAAGCAATGCCTTTGCATTTGCTTGGTCTGAACCAAAAGAGTAGTGCGCAATAGCCCCACTCGGATCAAAATCAATTCGGCTGCCATCCGCGCCAACTTGATATTGCAATACTCCGTCTTCAAAATGCTGAAACCCTCCTCCAGCAATATTTAAATTCCAGCTTGTCTGATAATCCACCTGAATAAGCGTGGATGATTGATTACCCGCCAAGTCGGTTTCGGTGATCAATAAATGATTAACACCCTCTGTTAGGACAAAACTTTTTTGTTTAATCGCACCATCAACGGTGTAATCCACAACAAGGACGGAGCTACTTGTTAACGCTGGAACTTGAGAGGTAATTAAAATTGCGGGAGCAACCGTATCTAAAACAATCACCGGCAGATTAACCGCTGTTGGATTTCCTGCTAAATCTGTTTCGGTAATACTCAGGTCATTACTACCTTCAGCCAAATTGAATGATTTTTGTTTAGCAACGCCATCCACCGTGTAACTGACCGTTATATTCGGATTGTTCGTCAATGCAGGAATCTGCGAAGCAACAGCAACCACAGGGGCAACTGTATCCAAGCTCACAGGCGATAAATTCAATGTGGTTGAATTTCCCGCTAAGTCTGTCTCGGTGATACTCAGACTATTATTACCTTCAACCAAATTAAAAGACTTTTGTATAGTCGCGCCATCCACGATGTAATCAACAATGAGATTGGAGTTTTTGGTTAGTGCGGGAATAGCACTCGTTACCGAAATTGTGGGCGCAGTCGTGTCCAGCATTACCACGGGTAAATTAAGCGTAGTGGAGTTACCGGCCAAATCTGTTTCGGTGATGCTCAAATTATTATTCCCTTCAACCAAATTGAATGATTTTTGTTTAGCAACGCCATCAACGGTGTAACTCACTGTCAAATTTGGGTTGTTGGTTAATGCAGGAAATTGTGATGTGGCAGCAATGGAGGGTGCAGTCGTATCTAAAATAATCGAATGTGTGTAAACAGCGGACGATTTCCCGGATTTATCGTAATATCGGACATAAATCGTTTTGTAACCATCGCCGGATGGAAGGGTGAATGTTTTTTCAGAAGCAAAATTTTCCAGCGGGCTCCAGTTCATCCAATCAGCTGAAAAACTCATTTTCTCAACACCGCTTCCGGAATCACTTGCGTCAAAACTCAACGTTACACTTTGGGATTTAGTATAAACCGCCCCGGAATTAATACTGACTGATCCCACGGGTGCGGCTGTATCCATAAAAATCTGTGATGAAATCACCTGTGACCAATTCCCCACAGCATCCATAAATTTGACAAAGACAGTCTTTAATCCTTCGCCTGCCGCTAACACCCAACTTTTGACCGTCGAAAAAACTTCCGCAACACTCCAATTCACTCCATCGTTCGAAAAACGCATTTGCGTCACACCTGTACCTGCATCCTGAGCGCTTAAATTGAGCATTACAGCCGATTGATCTGTATATGAATTACCCTGATTAATTGTCAAAGACCCAACAGGTGCATTCGCATCAACCATGACTGATTTGGAGTAAACCGCGCTCGCGTTGCCGGCTTTATCAAAATATTTCACAAAAACTGTTTTGTTGCCATCACCTGAAGAAAGCTCGAAGGACTTTGACGCGGTATATGTCTCAACGGGCGTCCAATTCACATTATCCGTCGAAAAACTCATACTTCCGACACCTCCCCCAACATCGGAAGCTGAGAGATTCAAAATAATGCTTTGCGAGTTAGTTAGCGAAGCGCCTGAGTTAATATTGATCGTTCCCGCAGGTTTCACCGTATCAAGAGTTACATTCACAAGCACCGGCGATGACCACTTACCCGCTTTATCCTGGAATTTCACATATACTTTTTTAGCGCCATCTCCCGCTGTCAAAGTCCAGCTTTTGGTTTGAGCATAATTCTCCGCCGTTGTCCATGTACTACCGTTGTGAGAAAAGCTCATTTTTGAAAGACCCGCGCCCAAATCCTGAGCATTCAGATTCAAAACTACATTCCGTGAGTTAACAAATCCACTACCCTCGCCGGCAATCATGGTTCCGGAAGGCGGCAAAAGATCTAAAACGATCGTTTTAAAATAACTCATGCTTTCATTGCCGACTTTATCAAAATACTTCACGTAAACCGTTTTCACTCCATCACCCTCCGGCAACACAAAGGATTTGGACGTTTTGTACGCTTCGGGTGCCGACCAATTTCTGCCGTCTGTTGAAAAACTCATGGTTCCCACGCCGCTCCCTTTCGTATCAACCGCGGAAAGTCTGAGAGTAACCGTGCGAGAAGTTGCATAAGTAGCACCGGAATTAATATTGATCGTTCCCGCAGGGCCAATAGTATCTTTGGAAATTGTCACGGAACGAATCGCGCTTATTTTCCCGATGGAATTTTTGGCTGTTATCTTAAGAGCATTCGCCCCCTCTAGCGGCAAAGCGACTTGCGCCGTCCATGCCGTTTCACCGTTCGGAGGAACAATCTCAACACCATTAATTAAAATAGCAGTGTGAGCTTCTTTTGTTCCCGAAAGCGTTACAAAGCCCTGGTTTGCAAATGTGGGAGCCGCCGGAACAACCACGGGGGTTGTCGGAACAGCCAAGTTCATTCCATTCACACGAACCATAAGCTCACCGCTTCCGTTTGAGCCGCCATTGGACGGAGAAACCAAAAATCGAATGGATTTAATTTTTGTTTTATCCAGCGTTGAAGAAATTGACGCTACTGAAATTCTCCAAAACTTCTCCACAGAAGCAGAAACGCCGTTGAGATCAATTTCATCCACCTTGCCATTCACATCTTCAATTTGCATTCGCACAACAGGTGTTTCACCTTTTAATCCGACCGTGATTTGCGACAGGGCGCCAATACTGCGAGTTTCTATTGCCGAGGTAGAGGCATTATCAAATGAAATATTCACGCCAGAGAAATCCGATTCCGTCGACGCTTGATGGTTCATCGCCACCACATTGGCCGCGGAAACACGCAAAGATGTTTCCGATGTTGAACCTTCGGCGACATAAGGCCGCGGGCTGCCCCCTAATGTGGTCACACTTGAAGCTGTAAGACCTGCTGTGGAGTTAATAACAATTCTTGCGTTTGGAAGAGCCAGCTGCTCGGGCGCGCTCAAAGGACTTTCCAAAGCTAAAAAATCTTCCGGCTCACTTAAGGTTGGGTTAGTTGAATCGGTAAACGGATCAGCAACGGCTTGCGGCTGCCCGCTAATCATTTGAATTGATTCAGCGCTCCAGCCTGACTGAGTCAGAGGGAAAGTCACAAGCAAAATTAATGCGGTTGTTTTCTTAATCCATTGAAGCTTCATACACTGCCCCGCTCATTACCGATATAGCGCAAGATAATCTGACGCGTTAAATCCGAAAGCATCAACGATTTTTGTAAAGCTTGTCTTTGAAGAAATTTATAATCTTCCGGCGCCAGAATAATTTTCACTTCCATCCAAACCGGAAGTTTTTCTATCTGCTTTTTCATGGAGGGAATGTACCTGTGTTTTGCCAAATATCAAATAGACAAAAGGCTTTGCGTCACCCAAGATGATTTCATTGATAGATAAAAATCTATTGTAAGTATCAACACCTTGCAAACTATGACCTTTATAAAAATGTTTACCGAAATAAGATTATTTTTGATTTTTTGATGAAGAAACAGGTAAAACAACCGTTAATAAGAAGCGGGAAACTGTGTCTTCATGTTTAATGCGAGGTACGCTTCCCTTTTTTGGGGGCAGTAAATGAAATTGAGAAGGGGCATAAAATGAAAAAAATGAAAAGCTTTGCGGCATTTTTAACGGCTGCGATCATCGCCATTCCTACGCAATCTTTTGCGGTGGGTTCAGGTGCATTTGAAAATGCTTCGTTTGGTGCCGGTGACTACGGCAAAGGAACAGCGGCAACAGCCAACCCCACCAATCCCGCAACCATTTCAATTAACCCCGCGGGTATTAATGAACTTCCGGGGGTTCAAATTCAGTCCAATATGCACTTCATTAATATGTGGACTAAAATTGAGTCGAACCAGGTCGGCGGCGGCTCAACACGCAGCTCGGGCACCACCGTTCCTGTGCCCACGATGTATATGACAGTCAATCCGGGGGAAAGATTCGGACTTAACAATCGTTTGGCGTTTGGTATCGGAACTGATGCCCCTTTTGGTTTAATGAATAAATACGACTCCGATCACACGGCCGTCCATTACACAGGCTATCGCAATTGGATTAAGATGTTTGCGATTAAACCTGTCGCCTCTTTCCGTCTGGCCGATTGGCTTTCCATCGGCGGTGGTCCAATTTATTACCGAGCATTTGATGTCGGGCAAATTTTGGCTTACCCTAACGTTGGGCTTTCTCCCGCAGTAGGTGCAACGACTCCGGACGGTCAAGTTCGCGCCAATATGTCCGGCAATGGTTGGGGCTGGCAATTGGGCCTTTTAGCCAAACCACATCCAAAGCATAAATTTGGTTATTATTTTCGTAGCCCCGTAAAAATTAATTTAAAAGGCCAACTCAAAGGTGAAAATATTGCGGATGTTTTGGGTGGCACAGGGACAAATGGCCGATTCGAAACGGGCGTTCATTCAAAAATGCATCTCCCCTTCAACATGACCTGGGGCTATAACTACAAGTTCAATGAAAAAACTGATGCTGGAATTGACTTCGGCTGGACACGCTGGTCCGTTTTCGACAATCTTTATGTTCCTGTTGATAACATTAGCGGCACTAATTTGGGTGGGTTGGCAGGCTTTCACAATAGTCTTCTCAACGGTCTCTTTAACGCCTCTGGGCCTGGGGGTGCAGGCGATAAAGACTGGGGCAATGCTTTTACTTTGGCAGTTGGCGGTGAACATAAGTTCACCGATCGTTTCCGTGTTCGTTCCGGTGCCTATTACTACTGGACACCTATCCCAAAAGGGCACTTTACCCCATCCATCCCTGATGCCAATCGCTTAACTGTAACGTTGGGATTTGGGTATGACATTACAAACTGGCTGACTTGGGATGTGGCTTATGCCGCACAATTTTTCGCAAATCGAACCGTCAACAATGACATCAGTGAATCGCTTGGCACATCGGTCGACGGAAAATACAAATCATTCCTTCATGTGTGGACAACCGGACTTACCATGAAATTTGACGGAACTAAAGAAGAGTCCAAGTCAGAAGATTGGGAAGGATCAAGGCTTAGCTAGACTACAGACTGAAGACTACTGACGAAAGTCCAAAGATCTCTAGAAAGCAGCGGGCAAGAAATTGCCCGCCCTTTTTTGTTCTAACCTTCCTAACTCCCGGAGTTAGGAAGGTTAGAACAAATCTGGGATGACAACCCCCTCGCAAACACCTAGAATCCCCGCCCATGACACAAATTAAAATGAAAATGGTTCGACAGGCTCACTATGAAGTGGCTATTAATAAAATATGCTTATAGACATTGTCAAAATAGCTTACGGCGGCAACGGCATCGGACGGCTTGAAGGCAAAGTCTGCTTTGTCGAAAATGCGCTCCCCGGAGAAACCGTTGAAATTGAAATATTAAACGATAAGAAGAATTTCATAGAAGCCCGCGCCATCAAAATCGAAACTCCTTCCCCTGAGCGCGAAACGCCGCCCTGCCCTTATTACGGAAGCTGTGGCGGTTGCCAATACCAACACATGAGTTACGCTGAAGAACTGCGCTGGAAAGAAATTCAAATTCGGGAATCATTGCAAAAACAACTTCAACTTCCTGATGAATGCTTTCAGCCCATCGTGGCAAGTTCAAAACCCTATCATTACCGCAACCATCTTACTCTTCACCGTACGCCTAATGGAGCCCTGGGCTTTGTAAACGAAGACAATGAGAGCGCTGTGGCGATTGAATCATGCCTTATCGCAAAAAAAGAATTAAATGAGTGGCTCAAAACAAGAAAGCCAGAATCGGAAAACCAGACAAAAGATTATCACCCAAGAATAACCGCGCGTATCGGCGCGGGCGAAAAAGTGATTACAAGCGCGGAAGATACCTTTTTTAATATTCCGCTCGGAAACACCCGAGTCCGCACCCATTCGCGCTGTTTTTTTCAGAACAATCTTGAGATGACTCTCAAAATGGCTGAAAAAATATACAACCTTTATGAATCAGCGCGCCCCGAGCAATTTTGGGATCTTTACGCAGGGGTCGGAACTTTTACCATTATGGTCAATCCCCGCCGAGCCCTAACACTTTGCGTTGAAAGTCACCCAAGTGCTGTCGAAGCGTTGGAAATGAATTTAAAAAATGCGGGTCTCGCTGCCGAAATCGCGCCAGAGCCTGTCGAGGACTGCATAGAAGATATTTTGGAAGAAAACCGAAAAGGCCCGATCTTAGCTTTACTTGACCCTCCGCGAATGGGGCTGGATCCTATTGTGACGCGTGCGCTTTCATCAGGCAAAGGCCCTGACATCATTGCCTATATTTCTTGTCATATGGGGGCATTGGGACGTGATTTACGGGTGCTTACCGAGCGGGCGTATCGAATTGATTCTGTGCAGGCCTTTGATATGTTTCCGCGGACGAAACACATTGAAACGCTGGTTATTCTAAAAAAGACTTCCTCTTAAGCCTGCGTCAGCCAATCGCGGAAGGTGGGATACTTTCTATCCTTGTCGGAAAGAATATACGGCACATCCAGTTTCGGCCACTCAATGCCAAAGTCCGGGTCATTCCAAATAATTCCACTCTCCGCCTGAGGCGCATAATAATCGGATACTTTGTATAAAAACTCACAGGTTTTCGAAATGACGCAAAAACCATGCGCAAACCCTTTTGGAATATAAAGCATGCGCTTATTTTTATCCGATAAGATTTCAACCGCTGCTTTACCGAAAGTGGGCGAACCGCGGCGCAAATCAACCGCCACATCCAAAACCTCCCCCTGAATAACACGCACAAGCTTGGCTTGTTCATAAGGCGGCTTTTGAAAATGGAGCCCGCGCAAAACACCCTGAGTTGATTTACTGTGATTATCCTGAACAAATGTATGCTTGATCCCCAGCTTTTCCAGCCAGTCTTCGCGGAAAGTTTCCATGAAAAATCCGCGGGGATCTTCAGATACTTTGGGCTCGATCAATATCAAATCAGGAATGACGGTGGGAATAATTTTCATGAAAACTTAATTTAAAAACTTCTGGATTTCTTCAATCAAAGTCACAAGGTCAAAAGGTTTTTGCAAAAACATATCGCGCCCCATATTCTCTGCTTCATCCATCACCTTCTGGTCAACATAGCCTGTCACAACCAACGTTTTTGTGTTGGGTAATTCATTCCGGCAAACACGCAGCACATCAATCCCAGAAGCATCGGGCAATTTCATATCCACAATCAACACATCGGGTTTAAATTCCGTAACCAACGAAATCCCCGCCTTCACAGTATCCGCGGTTTTAACTTCATAGCCTTCTTCGGTAAGAAAATCACGGATTTCATCAACAATGCCAACCTCATCGTCCACGATTAAAATTTTCTTTTTTACATCCATGGTTTACTCCTTAAGAAGCCGCGGCATTGCCCTGAGGCGGGCTTTGCTGGCTTGCGCTGGCAGCAGTTGGTTCTTCTTTGTAAACCGGCAAGGTCACTGTAAAAGTAGTTCCCTCACCCATAGTGCTTTTCACACGAATTGTACCACCATGTAGTTCAACAATGTACTTGCACATATACAGTCCCATACCCGAACCTTTTCCGGGAGGCTTAGTGGTATAGCCATAATTAAAAATCTTTTTCATGGTTTCTTCGCTCATGCCGGTTCCGTTGTCGGTGAAATGAATAGCAACAATTCCCTCTTCGTTGGGATCAAGCTCGGCATCGACACGAATTTTACGGAAACGTTTACCCGCCATGGCATGGTAGGCGTTGATAAAAAGATTTAAGAAAATTTCCTGCAGTCTTTCCAAATCACCGCGAATGAGCGGCACACTACCCGGCACATTCAGCTCCACTTCCGTGCCGGTCAAGTTATCCATATACGTTTGAAATTGCACCAACGGAAGTGTCTCTTCCAAAATCAGCTTCAGTGAAAGCGGCTCAAACTTTCCTTTTTCTGACTTCTTAAGAAGCCCGGTCAGCGTATTCACAACCGCCTTAATACGCTCAATATTTTTTTCCATTTTGTCGAACACGTCTAAAATTTCATTCACCCGCAAATCAGGATTTTTTCGAAACTTTAAAATCGCGCGCGACACATTCATTGAAAGAATGGTTAGAGGATTATTCACTTCATGCCCCACCGAAGCGGCAAGTCGGCCCAATGTTGCCATCTTTTGCTCGTGAATCAACTGAGCCTGCGTATCTTGTAATTGCTTGTTGGCACCTTCTGCCTGAGCAAGAGCCTGCACCAACATTTTCTTCGAATTTTCAAGCTGGTCATTAATCTGACCTAACTGCTTTTGTTTCTTAATCGCTTCGTCATAGAGACGCGCGTTTTCAATCGCAATTGATGACTCCTGCGCCAACGTCATCAGCAAACTAATATCTTCGGACGTGTGCGGCTCACCTGATTTTTTATCGCCGATCAAAAGCACATTGCGGAGCTCTTTTCCCAAAAAACTGGGGATCGCGCATTTTGTGCCCAGCATAATCATTTCATCGCTGATAATCTTTAAATCCTGTTTTTTAACCTCATCTTGCTCTGCATCCATCTTTTCAAAAATATCATGCAATTGAATTGCATCGCGCTCTTCCCGCATGCGTTCCACCAACGGATGGTCAATGTTGAGGGATATCCTCGCAACATTCCCTTTGTAACCACGCGAAGCAGAAAGCCTAAAGAGTCGATCCTGCGTATCAAAAGACAACACCGCGGCATTTTCAACACGCATTTTCATGGTAATAAAATGAAGAACCAGTCCCAACAAGTGGCGCAAACTCTCAATCTTCGCCATACCCCGGGACGCATCTTTTAACACCTGGTGATAGTTGTAGCCCTTCTGAAAGAAATACCTATCAGTGAGATCAATCAAAATCTTTCTGAGTGGATCATAGCCAGCAACTATCAAAGCAATTGCGAGCGCGTTTACCCAAAATTCACTAACTGTAAAAAAATCATTGATTACATTTTTGAAAAAAAGCGTAGCAAAGGTATAAATTCCAAAAACAAATGCAAGAAGCCCTGCAAAAACCAAAGTCCTCTTTATAATTAAATCAAACCCAAGCAACCTATGCCTAAAAATTGCGTAAGTAAGAACTAGAACATAAATTGCAATTCCAGAATTAAGGTATGGTGGAAAAGCTATGTCGTACCAAACGAGCCAATTAGTCGCCCCCCCAACATACGCAATAAGTGTCGACCAAAATATCCACTGATATTGCTTTTTTTGACTTCCCAAAGACACTAGCAATCCATTTTTTAGAATCAAAACAAAAGCTCGTGCCACTTGATAAAACCACCAAAGCATGTACACATGAAAAACAGTGGACGGAACCGGCCAAAGCCCAAAATTATATTTTTCTTTCCAGCCAGAGTAGAAAAAAAACATTGCGCAAATTGAAAATAAAAAATTCACAGCATATGAAACACGTAATTCGATTTTATTTGACTTGTTTACGCCAAGCAACACATAGACAAAGTGCGTAAAAGTCATGTTAATCAAAACAACCCCTAGAATACATGCTTTGAAGAATAATTTGCCGAGCTCGGGATCAATAGTGCTTTGCCACAAAAAATAGAAAAAAGAATAAAAGGCAATTGCGAAGTCAAATAATGCGTAATATTTATTTACAGGGGAATTTTTACTTTTGCTGAATAAAAAGAAGCCAATCAAAAGACATGTGAGGCAATTAATTAGACTTATCGCTCCAAACAACGTAATTTTTTCAATCATGACGCGCGCCTAAAATTTATTTTTTTCTCGCAACACACACATTGTTCATAAGCCACTTGTCACGAGATATGAACACATCCTCAAAGCCTACTCGATGCAGCAAATCTCTCCAAAAATCAGGCTTTCTATAATACAGCGTCCAATTATCTCCAGAAGATG
Organism: Candidatus Multiplicimicrobium inquinatum; assembly: GCA_002344825.1. Classification (GTDB taxonomy): domain Bacteria; phylum Omnitrophota; class Omnitrophia; order Omnitrophales; family Aquincolibacteriaceae; genus Multiplicimicrobium; species Multiplicimicrobium inquinatum. The sequence goes on from DDUN01000051.1 coordinate 15,891, forward strand.
TTGCCATTGTTTTTCTCATAAGTTTTTTTGTATTTAAATTCTCATAAGACTGAAAAACAAATAAGCCTTTTGCTGGCAACACATCGTAAATATCCCGAATCATCTTTGTCACAATGTCATCATTAAAGTATATGAAAAAACCAGAGGCCGTCACCACATTGGGCACCCACTTGGACTTATTAGAAAATTTCTTAAGGTGATGAAGCTTAAAAACATCTCCCTTTATAAACCTTATATTACGAAGCCCTTCTTCTCTAGAAAGCAACCGCCCCATCTCAACGCAGTCAAGATTTCTATCTATGCATATTGATTCCACCTGCCCCAACAAGTGCTCATTTTTTAATTCTCTCAAGTACCTAGCCCCACCAGATGCTAAATCAATAATTTTTGTTTTTCTTTTAAGGAGGATGTTATTGCAAATTTCATTCCACAGAACCCCCTTTAGAACATCTTTTCGCTCTCTGGTCGCTTGGACAGCGGGAAGGTTCAAAAACAAACGATCAATCATCGTGCCAACAAAGTACCTTCCGCTCGCACGATTATTATAAATATGCTCATAGTTATATCCAAACTCTGCTCCTTTGACGATGAAGCCATAACCCAAGCTTGATAACTTGAGTATGTTTTTAACAATACGCCGGTAATAAAAATCTTCTATTGCTACAAAAAATCTTTTCATACTTTGACAAACTTTTTCACACATCCAACAAAAGCATTTAGGTCTATAGGCTTATGAAAATAATCAACATACCCAAGCGATTTTGCCTCGACTTGTGTGCGCCCTCCCTCATATCCTGTTACAAAGACAAATGGAAATTTCTTATTCTGCTCCTCCCCCATCATCTCCTTCATTTTGCGCACCGTCTCAATCCCATCTATTCCAGGCATGCGGATATCTGCAATCACAAAATCATATCCTTTGCCACGTTCCTTGTTTTTTAAATCAAAAAGCCTTAAGGCTTCTTCACCGCTTAACGCTGTATCAATATTTTTATAGCCATTTTTTTTAAGTGCGGACGCCAAAGTTCTTAAAACTAATGAATCATCATCAATTATCAATATACAACTCTCGAACGATTCTGCGCTCGCCGAATAATCACAAAATTCATTAAAAAACTTATGCGTCTCATCTTGGATCATTGCCCATCTATCATTATGAAAATGATTATGCGAATCCGTTAAATACAATTTTGAAGGCAAGCGTTTATCGAGACTCTCATACAATTGGTTAGTTTTAACAACATCCATGACTTCATCATATTCACCCCGAAAAAGTAACACTGGCACCTTTAGAATTGAAATTTTTTTTAAAATATCTGGGGAGCATGCTATTTCATGAAAGAAATCATTCCAACTATCTGAACTAAGCAGTCCATATCGGTGTGGTATGTTTAAATCCTCCTCTCTCAGCTCTTTGCGAACATACTTTTCAAGCATTCCTTGGTCATCCATGAACTTTTCAATAATTGGAGGAACAACTCCCTTTGTCTTAAAATAATCTTTAGCACTCACATTAAAACCACTTTTAAACCAGTGGAGATAAGAATCTCTTAAACATGTCACTGTCGTAACCAAACTTGCAAATTTGATTAAATCAGACGACAAGGAAGCCAAAAGAGTCACCAAAGCCCCTGTGCTGTGACCAATAGCACAAACTCTTGACGAATTTTTAAAAGAATATTTTCTCTGAATCTCAACAATGATAGAGTTTAAATCAGCCGCAGCGTCTAGCAAACGCCATTTCCCGGCAGTTCCAGCATGACCTCGCATATTGTAGCTAATTAACAAATATCCATTTGCGGCAAAAGATTCCCCACCCAACTCATACTGACGATCACAGTAACCAAGACCATGCGTAAAAACAATCACCCCTTTACATAAAGCAAGGTCAGAAGGAGCATAAACCTTTGCTTTAAATGTAATACCGTTCGCTTCTATTTGTATTCTTTCAACAGCCATGAATCATATAACTCCCAAAAATCAAAAAACTGTCAACACACATTTAACGGCATTTTTTGCGCCTAACTAAACCCACTACCCTTCTAATTTCGATTGGTTTTTAGGTATATCTTAAAAATTACCCCTACCATAACACCTCTATCAACTTGTATTCTTCCGTCACATTTCTCAACAAGTTGCTTGGTAATATAAAGACCAAGGCCTGTGCCCTCTTGTTTGGTGGTGTGGAAGGGTTTAAAAATATTTTTAAGTTGGTCTGGTGGTATACCAGGGCCGTTGTCGGCGATCGTGACAGCTATTCCAGAACCGAGACTGGATCCCCGACCTAGTTCGGCTTTACTCACCCCAACTCGCGGGGATGACAAAGCAGAGACCGAAATTTTTGGGTTAGAGGCGTCTTTAAGTGCCTGACAAGCATTCAAAATAAGATTGAAAAGGATTTCTTCTAAGTAGCGGCGATCTGCCATCACCTGGGGTAAATCAGCAGGAATATCTTGAGTGAATTCAATGCTTTGATAATTGAGTTGATGCTGAAACAAAGGACGAATATCAGCCAATACCTCCTTCAAATCTATCGGCTCTATTTTAGCTTCCTCTTCCACCCCCTTTTTGGCAAAGTGGGTTAATCGAGAAACAATACCTGTGAGACGGTCAACCTGACTAATGACACGCTCTTTTATTTTGGAGCTATCCATCTCAGTTTCAACTGTACCTCGAATCACAAACAATGGTGCACGAATTTCGTGATTGATACTTGCGGTTAAAATACCTAATGCGGCAAGTTTGTCTTTGTGCGCAGCCTGAGCAAGGTTTTCTAAATCAAAAAAACCTTTAGAACTCATAAAATAAGCCAAGCCAAATGGATAAAGTGGCAATAAAAAAACAGCCTGTTGCGGGACCTGCAGATCATACACGGGAAGAAACGTAAATGCCCCTCCCAAATATCCAGTGGCTGCTACAATAATGAATCCAATAAATTTGCTTTTTTCAAAATTTTGAACCGTCTTCAACTGCTTAATTAAAATCAAAAACGCAACTGGCACCAAAACAAAGTAAAGCCCCGCCTCCAGATGAAACAATTTTCCCGGATATGGATAATAGACAAAGCCGCCCGAGGGTCTTAAGTAAGGTACGAGCTCATCCGTGAAACACCTTAATAAAATGAGAGCGGGCAAAAAATAAAGCAAAGCAACATGAATCAAATTGATTCTTTTGTTGGTGTAAACCAAACAGAAATGGAGCCACGCACAAGGAATAAACGATGCTGCGGCATTTGAAATTCGAAAATTGGCAAGAGCCTCGAAGTACGGAAGATCTCCAGTTACCGCAAACGCATAGCCCAGCCCCCAACAAGAATAAAAAAAACTGCAAACAAAATAACGAAAACCAATTTCATCCCGACGATTGAGATAAATTTGTGCTCCAAGCAGAAAAGAGCACAGTGCAAAAACTAAAACCGAGAAAGAATAAGGATTCACTTCACCCCCTCATACATTCGATACAATTGCACCCTGGTAGTTATTGCTATAACCATCCCAGATACGGGATCTGGGATGGGCTCAAAATAGGTCGATGCCCAGCGAACCACGGGATAAGTGTGGCTATTCACCTTAAGTTAAACCTCACAACAAACTGTGCTCCCTTGCTCAGCTCCGATTTAACTTCGATTTTTCCGCCACACTTTTCGACAAGCTGTTTGGTAATGTAAAGCCCAAGGCCGGTTCCCTCTAGTTTGGTGGTGTGGAAAGGCTTGAAAATATTTTTGAGTTGATCTTGTGGTATGCCGGGACCATTGTCGGCGATCGTGATAGCTATTGCAGAACCGGAAGTGGATCCCCGACTTGGTTCGGCTTTACTCACCACAAGCCTCGAGGATGACACGGCAGAAAGCGAAATCTTAGGATTGGGTGTTTCTTTAAGGGCTTGGCAAGCATTCAATATCAGATTAAACAAAATCTCTTCAAGATAACGACGATCTGCCATTACCTTCGGAAAATTAGTGGGTATATCTTGAGTGAATTCAATACTTTGATAGTTCAGCTGATGCTGAAATAAAGGCCGAATATCGGCCAACACTTCTTTTAAATCAATCGGTTCAATTTGCGCCTCCTCTTCAACACCTTTCTTAGCAAAATGGGTTAGGCGAGAAACGATCCCAGTAATGCGATCAATCTGAGTGAGGAAATTTTTTCCAAGCTCACTATCTTTGACTTGGGTTTCCGCAAGCCCTCGCATCATAAAAAGCGGCGCACGGATTTCGTGATTAATACTTGCCGTTAAAATTCCAAGAGCAGCTAGTTTATCCTTGTGGGCAGCTAAAATAAGATTTTCTTCCGTTAATAATCCATACCTCATCATTGAAACAGCCATCAACACGGGATAAAGCGGCATGATTAATAGACCATACTGCGGAAGAGGAAAACCATAAACAGGCGGGAAAGTTAATCCGCCGCCTGAAAAACCAATCCCGGTTGTCCATATCAACCACAAACATTGCTGCTTTTCGTTCCCCGAAACATTATTTAGATACTTAATCAATTCTGCAAACCCCATTGGCACAGAAGTAAAAAAAAGCACTGTGAACACATGCCAAAGGGGCCCTGGAGAAGAATAATGAGCTATTCCTACTATACTAAAAACCTTTGGGACAAAAGCATCCGTGAAGGAAAATATAAAGATAAAAATGGCGACAGAGTAAAAAATTATGAGAATTACTTTATGCTTATAATCGTATTTTTTTCTTTGGAAAGCTAATGTGAAGTGATACCAAAATGGCCCGATAAATATAGCGGCAGAATTCGAGCAACGCGCAAAAAACAATGCCTTGTCATAGTCAAAGTTATTAGAAAACTGTTGCCCTTCAAACATTCCCCATAAACCCGCAAATGCAGAAAAAAGGAAATAGTAGAGTCCCATTCTGGATCCAAGTTTAATCCAAACAAGCAACCCGATAAAAAATGAAGCTACCCCAAAACTAAAGACTGACAGAGCATAAGGATTCACTTCACCCCCTCATACATTCGACACAATTGCATTCTGATAGTTATTGCTATAACCATCCCAGATACGGGATCTGGGATGGGCTCAAAATAGGTAGATATCCAGCGAACCGCAGAAAAAGAGTCAGAATTCATTTTGAGTTAAACCTCACAACAAACTGCGCCCCGCTACTCTGCTGCGATTTTGCCTCTATCTTTCCACCACACTTTTCGACAAGCTGTTTGGTGATGTACAACCCCAACCCCGTCCCCTCTTGTTTGGTAGTGTGGAAGGGTTTAAAAATATTTTTGAGTTGGTGTGGTGGTATACCGGAGCCATTGTCGGCGATTGTGATAACAATCGCAGGCTGGTGGCCGGAGGCCAGAGGTCCGAGACTGGATTCCCGCCTGCGCGGGAATGACAGAATTCCTGCCTCCCAGCTTGCAGACAGCTTAATTGTCGGCTGTTTTGCATTCTTGAGGGCTTGGCAAGCATTCAAAATAAGATTGAAAAGGATTTCTTCTAAATAACGGCGATCTGCCATTACCTTCGGTAAATTAGCGGGTATATCTTGAGTGAATTCAATACTTTGATAGTTCAGCTGATGCTGAAATAAAGGCCGAATATCGGCCAACACTTCTTTTAAATCAATCGGTTCTATTTTCGCTTCTTCTTCCACGCCCTTTTTGGCAAAATGAGTTAAACGCGAAACAATGCCTGTGAGGCGGTCAACCTGACTAATGACGCGCTCTTTTATTTTGGAGCTATCGGTTTCCGTTTCGACTGTACCTCGAATCACAAACAATGGTGCACGAATCTCATGATTAATACTTGCCGTTAAAATCCCAAGAGCAGCAAGTTTGTCTTTGTGGGCGGCTTGGGCAATGCTTTCTGTGTTCAGCAAACCTTTTTCATTCATAAAATAGGCCAAACAAAAAGGGTATAACGGCATTAAAATTACTCCGTGCTGCGGAAAATCAATCCCAAAGCATGGCAAAAAGGTAAAACCGCCGGCCACATAGCCGACCAAACTAACAAAAATAAAAATTAACTTGTTATTTCGCTCACTCGCTTTTGCCTGGTGCCAATCAGTGAATAAAACATAAAAAGATAGCGGAACAAAAACAGCAAAAAGTACTGCGTGAAAATAAAACAAGGGGCCCGCCTCAGCATAATAAGTAAACTGAGATGTTTTTGTTAGACCGGAAACAAAGTATTTTGTATTGAAAAAGAACCCAATTACAGCTGGAAGCAAATAAAGCCATTTGATTTTTTTTGAACACGTATTGCCTGTATAAACACAAACAAAATGCAACCAACAAATCGGTATGAATAAAGCGCCAAGATTATGAAACCGGGCAAAAAAAAGGGCCTTCTCGTATGGAAAAATAGCACTTATACACAATGCGCAAAAAATACCCCACCAAGCATATAACAAACTCAGAGCAAAATAGAGGGAGCCAATTTGATCTTTTCTTCGAACCCAAACTTGAAATCCGACTGAAAATGAAACTATTGCAAAAACAAGTATTGCAAAGGAATATATATTCACTTCACCCCCTCAACATTCAACACAATTGCATCCTGATAGTTATTGCTATAACCATCCCAGATACGGGATCTGGGATGGGTTCAAAATAGGTCGATACCCAGCGAACCACGAAAAAAGAGTAGGGGTTCATTTTGAGTTAAACCTCACGACAAACTCCGCTCCGTGACCCAACTGCGATTTCGCCTCGATCTTTCCGCCGCACTTTTCGACAAGCTGTTTGGTGATATAAAGGCCAAGGCCGGTTCCCTCTTGTTTGGTAGTGTGGAAGGGCTTGAAGATATTTTTGAGCTGGTCGGGTGGTATGCCGGAGCCATTGTCCGAAATTTCAATGACAACTGTTTTGTCATTCCAAACTTGATTTGGAATCTTAGATCCCAGCTTTCGCTGGGATGACATTGGCGGACTATAAGCCTTCAGCTCAATTTCAGGGTTCTCCGTTTCTCGCAATGCTTGGCAGGCATTCAAAATAAGATTGAATAAAATCTCTTCCAAATATCTACGATCAGCCATAACTTTGGGTAAATCAGCAGGAATATCTTGAGTGAACTCAATATTTTGATAATTCAGCTGGTGCTGAAACAAAGGCCGAATATCAGCTAGTACTTCTTTTAAATCAATCGGCTCTATTTTTGCTTCTTCTTCCACACCTTTCTTAGCAAAATAGGTTAATCGAGAAACAATGCCTGTGAGACGATCAACCTGACTAATAACGCGCTCTTTTATTTTGGAGCTATCGGTTTCCGTTTCGACTGTCCCCCTAATCACAAACAATGGCGCACGAATTTCGTGATTGATACTTGCGGTTAAAATGCCTAATGCCGCTAGCTTGTCTTTGTGCGCAGCTATAATTAAACTTTCCTCATTTAACAACCCGTACTTCATCATTGCCAGCCCCATAAACAAAGGATAAAGAGGCATCAAAAACATTGCCTGTTGCGGTAAAGGGATGCCATATATTGGGAAAAAGGTCAGTCCCCCTCCTAAAAATCCGGCTCCGGTTGAATAAATTAGCCATAGACATTGTTTCTTTTCTCTTTCGGTCAAAGATTTCAAATAACTAAATAATCGTAAATACCCCAATCCAACACTCAAAAAGAAAACCGTAGTGAAAAAATGATAAAGAGGCCCGCACTTGGGGTGATACTTAAACCCCGCGATCGCATAGACATTGGCTAAGTACAAATCTGAAAATGAATAAAAACTTAGAAGAAAAGCTGTAAGGCAAAAAGCATATAAAACTATATTTTTCTTGTCTGCCTTTGAAAAAATTAAAGCAAAACTGTACCAAGCAGGGCCTATCCATAGCGCAAAAAAATTGGATAAGCGGGAAAAGAAAAGGGATTCACTATAGCTAAAATTGTTTGAATAAGCTTGACTGGCAAACAAGCCCCATAATCCAGAGAAAGCAGAAAAAAGGAAAAAATGAAATCCAATACGATTGTTGAGCTTCACCCAAACTAATACCGCGATCAAAAGCGTTCCTACCCCAAAAGCTAAAACACTATAAGCGTAAGGATTCACTTCACCCCCTCATACATTCGACACAATTGCATTCTGATAGTTACGCGGCAGGAAAGGACACGGTTACGGTTGTTCCCTTGCCAAGCTCTGACTGAACAAAGACTTCGCCGCTATGATGCTTAATAATTCCATGCGTTACCGACAAGCCGAGTCCGGTACCTTCCCCTACGTCTTTAGTGGTAAAGAAAGGGTCAAACATTTTATGGGTCGTTTCTTTAGACATTCCGCAGCCGTCATCTTTAATCTCAGCGCAAACCATGCGGCCCTGCACAAAGGTGCGAATGCTGATTTTGCCCCGCCCGCGCCCGGTTTTGGCAATAGCGTCACGGGCATTTACGATCAAATTGGTGAACACCTGCTCAATTTCGTTTTGAACTGCAAGTATGGAAGGCAGCTCTTCAGAGTGGAACTCAACCTCAACATTTTCCTGATTAAGCTGATACACGAGCATCGCCACCGTGTTTTTAATCGCGCGATTTAAATCCGTTTTTTGATTGGGGGCTTCTACCGTGGCGGAGCGGGAGTAATTGAGAAGCTTCTGAACGATAATCTGACAGCGCTTTGCGCCCTCTTCAATCATATCAAGCGATTCCTTGTCGTCTTCGTTCACACTCATTTTTAAAATTTGCGCGTTAGTTAAAACCGCAGTCAGCGGATTATTAATTTCATGGGCCACTCCTCCCGCCAAAATACCCAGCGTCGCCATTTTCTCGGCCTGAATGAGCTGTTCTTGCGTTTCACGCAGTTCGCGAGTGCGCTCATCAACCCGATTTTCCAACTCGCGATTCCAGGCTTGAAGCTCCTCGGACATTTGATGCACTTTTTCATATTGCATGGTGTTGGATAAAGCAATGCTGACTGGCACCGCCAGCTGCGTTAAAAACTGAATATCATCATGCTTGTATTTCTGCAAATTCATGCGTTTACCAAGCGAAACAAAGCCAATTAATTTTTCGCCCACCATCAAAGGCATCATCACCATGGCTTTGAGCGATTCAAAGAAGGCGTTAATTTCCTGAACCATTTTTTCATTCTCGGGATTTTGCTTCAGCTTCTCAAGACCGGAAACTCTCGCCTCTTTACTCAGCCATAAAAGAAAAATTTGGTCTTTCGGAAAAGGCTTTAAATGCCTGACTCGTTTCGCAATAACCGGCACATACTGATTATGAAGCTCATCCAGCACATAAATCGATAAATCGCGCGCGTAGAGGCTGCGGCGCAAAAGACGGGCAAAACGCTGAAGCAAACTGCGCAAATCAGTCAAAAAAACCATATCGCGCGAGAAGCGCTGAAACTCTTCACTTAAATCGGAGCGGCGCTTTTGAAAAAGCTTATCCAAGAGAGGTTTTACGCGCCTGAAATAAAAGTAGAAGAGAATAGCAAACAGCGAGAAAAAAGCGGTTGCCGATACACGGTCTAAATCCTTCATGTATCCATGGGTTAAATAAACGAAGGCAATAAAAGGAATCAGCGCGACAGCCAAAGTTGCCGCCCACATTGCGGTCTTATGAATCACGGTTTCAATATCCATCGCGTGATATTTGATGATGGCGTAAGCCACGATCATAATCCATACAAACACATACAAAAACCCCAGTGGGTACAGCGAAAAAGAGAGCAGCTTGGGAACATAATCAAGCGATGAAAAAAACGAGATGATAAAAGCGAGATTAATAAGCTGAATTTGCGCGATGCGCTGGCGATTCGTTTCGGTTTTAAGCGCGTTTAAAAAGTTAAAAAACGCCGCAAAAAAATAAAAGAAAAAGAAGGTCAAAAAAGCCCAATTCACCGGGCCATAGATAGGATAATAACCCCAATAATATTCACGGACACCGGGAAAGCTCAATGAGCTGAATAAGCCAATCACATAAAATAAGATTGATCCGGCCCAACCCAGCCTTACTTGCAAACGCGACTTCGACTCAAGCCCCAGCCATACAACTGAAAAATAATAGACTAAGGTGCCGATCCAGCTCACCCCGAGAAACGCGATGGTGCGATAGATTGAAATAGCCTGAGTTTCTTTCGTCGCGCAAAAAACGCCGGCTTGACCGATCATCCAAAAGAAAATCGCAAGGCAAAGAAAAAAGAAGGTTCGGTTCGCGTTTGATTTTCGGTTTTGATTAAAAATGTAAAAGCCGGCAAGAGGAATAAAAGCTGCGATAAAAAAAACAGGCCAAGCGTAAGAATTAGCCCGAAAGCTGAAACTCAACAGATCAGGCATGATCGAGATCGAATGTAGCGCGCTTTCTCCGCTCATGCAAAGCCTTAAGTTCCTGATCACTCAGCATTTGATTGCCCCAGAAAAAAGGCGCCAGCCCAAATCCGTGCTTTCCGGCAATCTCCCAAAGGTAGTTCATCTTCTCTTCGGTAATGTGCCCTTTACCCCACGAGTAGTTTTCATAACGCTCTTCCAAATCCAGCAAAATCGCTTCAGAAAAGCAGCCGTACATCGTCCGTTTGGAAGGCAACCCGACATCAAACCCGAAATCAAACTCATCGGGTATCGCGCAAATTCCTCCTGAAAAAATCAATAAATCATTACGGTCGCAGTCCGCGTGTGAAATGTTTTTAGGATAGCCAATATCACACACCACCGCGCCGGGTTTAAAATCGGAAATTTCCACGATTGATTTGGTCGAGCTGGCGGCGGCAATCACAATTTCGGCATCCTGCACCGCTTTGCGGTTGTCATGCGTAATTTCGATTTTTGCGCGTCCGTAATTTTCCAGCGCTCTTTTGACTTCGATTAAATTTTTAGGGTTGCGCCCGGTAATCGTGATTTTTTTAACAACACGGGATAACGCGCGCGCGCAAGCACTGCCGATATCCCCTGCTCCGCCGATCACCGCAACATGACATTTAGTCAAATCGTGACACATGATTTGCGCGGCCTTTTTAACACCCTCAACCGCCAGAACAGCCGTAAACGTATTACCCGTTGTTACGGGAATATTCACCATGCCAGGAAGCCCGCGATGATGTTTTTCCGCGGCTATGGAAGTGAATCCGCCCAAAGTCAAAATGCCAAGCCCCAGTTTTTCGGCGACGCGGCAAGCTTCTACCACTTTTTTCATAACCATTTCGAGATTGTTTTCAATCATGTCGGGAAGAATGGGGCACATAATAAAATAGCCGCGCGTTGTTTTCCCGTTTGCGGAACGAAACGATTTCACCTCATACGAAGCGTATGAAGGGGTCATTTCAAATATTTTGGAAAGAAACTCGCGCGACGGCAATTTTAAATCGGGGTTAAAAGATTGAAGGTATTTGACCAAATGCATGTAGTTGTAGGGATGGCAAATAACCGCAAAGCCGCGCACATCACTCGCTTGGCGATCCGTCAAATTTTTATATCGTTCAAAAACCAAACTCTCTTCGAATACATCAAGCATTTGCGAAAAGTTTTTTTTGATCTTTTGAACAATCATATCGCCGATAATTTCTTCAACCTGCGGAATTCCAACTTTGACCTGAAGATGAAGATGGACTTCGGTTACGTCGGCTGACTCTTTTGACAGCTTCCAGTGACCTGAAAAATCCTGCAGGTCACCCTCAATTGCCTCGAAGCTGACTTGAAATCCTTTAAAATCAAACTTCTCACGCTGACGCCATTTAACGGGAATACCCTCGATGTCAATCGCCCATTCTGTAACAACACTATCCGCTTCCCGCGCAACAATTCGGCAAGATTTAACATTAGGCATGTACCGCGCAAGGTCTTCAATGCGGGTCATCAAGCGCAAAAGTTTCCAACGCTTAGATTTAAGTTTACGCTTTAAATCAACTGAATATGTCTTAGGATTAAACCCCATAACTCCCATTGCTCCTGCATACAATCAGTACAAATACGAATATCACCGTGGTGGTTTTAAAAGACAGAAACCCATATCATTAACGGCTATTGGGCAGGAAGCTTGATATGAGAAAGACTTAGCGCAGGGTTACAAAACTCCGGTATAAGGGTCATTCGGGTCTTTCGGCGGCATTAACTCCTGGTCATTCGGATTCATCCAAAGCGGGTCTTTTTCCGGCGCAGGCTGCTTATAGAGAACTGTATCTTTAAATTGCGGTAGTTTTTCCGGCGGAACAACAACCGAATAGTCAATTTCAGCAACAGATGGACCCGTAACAGCTTTTTGCGCAACCTGAAACGTGCCTCCGCCCATAATTTTGTAAAGGGCAAAGCACATCAAGAAAAACAAAACAATCAGAATCGGCTTTTTTAGCTGCATCTTATTTACCTCAAAAAAATATCTCTTAGTCTGAAACAACTTCGCGCACCATGCGCAACTCAGGAACAACCGAAATTCCGGGCGGACGATATTTGGATAAATTTGAATCCCAAACATAAGCACGATCAGCATACACAGATGTGTTAGCCGTTCCATCCATCACCGTATTTCCATAAAAACGAAGATAGCTTTTGGAAGTGTCTGAAACACTATTTGTATAGTTTGAACTATCAGGAGCATAGGATGCCTCGATTCCGACTGTGTGGTTACCTGTGTTTCTCGCGTAAAGAATTCCGCTTAAATTCATGGAATTCCCCCGTAAAAAAATCTGATCACTGGCAATAAACGCCGCGGAATTAGCGGAGCTGGCGTAATTTGCTCCCCCATAGTAAGAAACACCGCCGCCATCCATGTAAATATCATTACTTGCTACAAATGAAACACGTCCGGTCACACTGCCGGTAACATACATGCTGCCATTGTTATAAACGACCGCTTTGTTGGGTAAAGTATGCGTTGATGTGGGCGTGCCGGAGAAAGTCCCTGTCGTAACATAGGCCTTGTACTGGGTCGCCGTCACATTTTTGACAACTGTGGCGGTTCCTGAACCGTTATCCTCAAGAATTAAAAATCGGTTTCCGGCAGTATTAAAAGCACCCACACTGTTATTGGCTGAATACCAGCTTGTGGTCACCGCCGGCAGCGTCTCAATCTTGTTCGCGTCATTCGCCCCTGTGGAGTTCAAGTCATGAACATCAGGCGCGTCAGTGGAAGTCACCGACCCGTTCGAATTGCGGTCTTCATCATCACTGAATCCGTCACTGATATTAACGCGGTTATAATTGGTAATTCCTGTGTTCGTTACGGCACCTGATGAGTTTTCGGCATAATCACCCACATAAGTATCACCGTAAACCTGGGAAGTATAAGATGAATGACCTGCAACCCCCCCCTGCACATTCAAATCACCGTAAATATTGATATTGCTTCCGCCAAAAGTAAAATCATTTTGAAAGTAATACTTTGAACGTTTGACATAGTTTTCAGGAACGCCTCTCGGATTCACTCCATCACTGGCTCCAAAAACTAAATTATTTCCGGCCGTAGTGTTATCCGTCATGTAGACAGAGTATTTTGACAAAGGTGATTCAAGAAAAACTGATCCTTCAAGCACCGTCGTTGAGCCCCCTGAAGTACCGGTTGCCGTTACAATGACCCAATCCGCGTTATTGTAAGCCACTGAAACCGAGTAGGTTCCCACATTCACTCCGGCAGTAGACTGGTAGGTTGTTGCCGCAATGGCTGTCGTATCAATCGTACCGGTATAAGCGCCCTGCGCGATTTGCTGCATCGCTTTCTGAATGCCCGCCTCAGCGGCCGCGTAGGAACCCACTTTTTGAACGTCACGCTCTAAATGTTTAGCCTGATACAGCGCGCTAGAATAAGATGCGATTGAGTATGTTAATGAAATAAGCCCGATGATGTAAGTCGAAATGAGTGCCGCGCCTTTTTGACTATTGATGCTATTGAGCCATTTCATAACTCAGCCTCCATCCATTACGTTGCGCATAATACTTTCCGTTGTCAGTGTGTACGTCTGAGAATAGTTTCGTGCTTGTCCGAATTGTCCCACGCTGTCTTGTTCCTGAAAAGTCGCGGACACGGTCACTAAGTTACTGTTCTTGGTCACTGAAAATAAAGTAAGATTTTTTGCCACGGGAAATTGATAGCCGGAAACAAGCGCGAGATTCGTATCCAGCACTTCTCGGTAAAGAGTTGTCCCTGTCACCTGATAGCGAATCCAATGGTTTTGCCATGCGGCCCAAGTACCCGGAGTCGTATTGGACGGCGCAGTCGCCCCCCACTCGAAAGCATCTTCCGTCGCGCCGGTAACATCCCCATCACCGTCAAAATCGACAGGGACACGGAAACGAATACTGTCAAAAGGAGTTCCGTCCGTAATAAAAAATTGACCGTCACCATCAATCGGATCGCTCTGCGAAAGCTCACGCGCGATTGAGCGCAACATTTGCTGCCCAGAATGATTCAAAGCGGCAACAGTCACTTGCGCTCTCATCGCGCTCCCCGAGGCTTGCGCTGTCGCGACTAAAACCGCGAATAAAATCGGCAGAATAGCCGCCGTCATAATCAAATCAACCAGCGAAAAACCCTTTTGATTTTTTATTGTTTTAAACATAATCATAAGCCGACTTAAGAATACTCAAACTTGTGCTTAGCGTTCTCCCTTTTGATCCAACCCAGGAAACAGCGACCGTCACAGTCGCAATCTCAGCCGTATCAAGCGCTGCGCCTGAGGGGGATGTTATAATCTGAATGCTTCCCCCGGGTAAATCTGCAGGCAAGTACCCTGAAGTTGAAAGCGTATCCACTTCCGACAAAGGATTTGTTTTGATCATTTCCATGACCGAACGAGCGGCGCCAATCGCGATCAACTTCGATTGCGTATCCACAGTAAGCTGCTGCGCCATCGTAATCAGCCGCAATGAGGTGAGAGCAAAGACTGCCAGCAGACCAAAACTAAAAAGCACTTCAACCAGAGTCATCCCCCTCTGGTTTCGACCTGTTCTCCGAATTATTCTCAAATAATTAAGCATAATCTGCCTCACAATAAGAGTAGCACTCAGATATATCTTTTTCAATCTATTGAAATCAATACATAACTTTAAATATCAAAAGAAGTCATCACACAAGGTAAGCCATTGATTCTAAACAGGTTGGAATAAATAAAAAGGTTAAATAAGGCTAAGGCAACTGGTTTTTAATCGAAAGACCCGCACCTATCCCCGAAACAAAAACGCCGCGAAACGGGACTAAATCCAGCTTTTCAGACTTTCCAGTTTCGCACGAACATCCGCGGAAGAAGAAGCGGAAATATCATCGATCTGCCGCGCGAGCTCTTCTTTCTTCTGAAGTTCAACCGCCCACAACTCACTTTGCTTATTGATCTCATCCGCAACTTCCGTAAAAAAATCGCCTGAACGAAGCTTGATCCGATCGGGAACTTTACCCTGATTTAATACAATCAAAGTCTTTCGGCAGCGGTAAATCGGACCGGCCACGCGATGCAAAAATTTAATGCCGTAGGCCGCAATCGCGAAAAGAGTTATCAATAAAATCATGGTAACACGCGTCACGATTTGATAGCTCACGGTCGATATCACTTCATAGGGGTTCACTTTCCCGAACTGAAGCGCGCCGTCTCCAAACGCAGCATGCTGAATCGTATAATGGATCGTCATAGAAATTAAAAATGACGCCAAGATAAGAAGAATAATAAGCACGAATGAAAATTCGCGCTGCATTTCTTTATGAATAAAAAGACTGGTTGCTTTACGCTTATAAGTTCTGGGTGCCGCTGACATAATGCCTCCTTAAAGTAACAATCCGTTAAATTATTGCCCCGTGGCAAACACACGCAGTTGACGAAACCGCAGCAAAGGCCGAAGAATCATCAGACCGCCTGTTTTAAGCTCCTGAACAAAGAAAATGAGAATAGGTAAAACAAAAAGAGTTAAGATCGTCCCCATCAGCATTCCGCCAATACCGGTCAATGCCATAGGCGCCCATAAATCATTGGATGTCCCCCATGAGAAAGCCAGGGGCGCAAAAGCCAATACCGTGGTGGTGGTGGTCATTAAAATCGGACGAAAACGATCAGTCACGGATTGAATCAAAGCATCCCGCACCGCTATTCCGCTCGCTAAAAGAACCTTGTAATGATCCATCATAATAATCGCCGCGTTAACAACATATCCGGCCAGCATCACGATTCCGATCAAAACCTGCTGGCTCAGCGGCTTTGCCACGGGAAGCCACTCCCACTTAGAAACCGGAAGCCCCATAAGAGAGAGAGGCCAACGAATGAAATTAGGCCAATCTAAAACAATCCACACGCCGATCAAAGCCATCGGCACTGTTACCATGATTAAAAGCGGCGAAGTAAAATCCTGAAAAAGACAAGCCATGGTCATATAAACCAGCAAAATCGTCACGATCACCGCCAAAAAAAGCTGCGTTTTGCTCGCCATGAGATCCTCATACCCTCCGCCAAAACGCCAAAAATAATCATCCGGCATTTTGATCGTCATCAGTGTCTTCTCAATATCTTTGGCAATTTCTTCCACCGGGCGTTTAATATCTCCCTTCACAAAAACATACCGGTATTTATTTTTGCGGTCAATCGTCTGCGGGCCGACCGAGGGATAAAAATTGGCTACTTCCTGCAAAGGAATTTGAATACCCTGATCCGTCGCGATCGGAATCAATTTCAAATCATCAATTTTTTGGCGATAAATCGGCTGAAGCCGAGTGATCATTTCGATGCGCTCCCCTTTTTTTACCTCTTGAAATTCCGTCGGGCGCATTCCGCGGATTTGCGCGTGCAATGAATCAGCAACTTTTTTTACGCTAATCCCATAAACACCCGCGCGCCGATCTACTTTAACGGAGTACTCGGGCCTTTTACGTAAGTCGGTCATAACGATATTTGAAATCCCCGGAACATCTTTTATTTTCTGAGCGGCTTGCTTCGCAAGCTTCTCCAGCTCGTCATTATCATGTCCAAAAATCTCAATGACCATTTTTTTCTGCTCGCCTGAGCTCGCCCCTTCGTCCACAATCAAACTAAAATCATCATGAATCTCTTTAATAGCCGCGTTACCTTCTTCATCAATAATTTTCATGATCTCTTCTTTGGAATATTTACGCTGACTTTTTGGCTTAAGTCTTACAAACATGCGCAAATCGTCTTTACTGATCGTGGAAGAAAAAATCTGAATATCAGGGATTTTCCCTAAAATTTCCTCGATTTTTTTCATGGCTTCGTCATTCGTTTCAAGCTTGGCGCCCGCTAACGGAAAAGAAACAATTGCGAATTCGTTTTCTTCATAGGTTGAGGGCCAATCAATATTTTTACTAAATAACAAAGTGGTCCCGGTGACGGCAAGCACCGCAAACCCTCCCAAAACTAAAACACGAAGCAAAAGAGCCCCATCTAAAATCTTTCTCATAAACACGCGGTATTCCGAGCACCATTTTCCCAAAAGGCTATTCTCATTGTCTTGGCTGATCAGCAAACGTCCACGGGCAAACTGCAAAAACATCATGGGTGCGAGCATCATGGAAGAAAAAAATGATGCGATCAAAGAAAACGTCACGGTAAACGCGAGACCGCTATAAACCATTTGAACACGTTTATCGATAAAAAGAATCGGCAAGAAAACAATGAGTGTTGTCGCCAAAGAAGTCAAAAGGGGCAGCCACACCTCTTCCGCGCCCTCATGAATCGCCGCATAATCGCTTTTACCTTTTTCTTTTTTGGCCAAGATTGATTCCGTGACCACAATCGCGCTATCGACAAGATTTCCCATCGCCAATGCAAGCCCCGATAAAGTCATGACATTAATGCTGATGTCACAGGCCGCCATAAAAATAAAGGTTACGATCAGCGAAACCGGCATCGTCAAAACAACAATAAAAGCGACAATGGCTCTATCCCAGACCATTCCCGCAAGCGTAAACACCATCATGGCAAAAAGCATAATATCGTAAAAAGACGCCGTACTGCCCCACAACTTACCGATAAAATAAAAAATCGCTGCAACCGGAATCCCGGCTAAGGCACAATAAACGGGCCGCATCTTTTTCAGAAAAAAACAAATCACCATGACAGTCAACACAAGCCCTAAGTACAGGTTTTGAACCACGGACCCAATCGCTCCGGAAATAGTTTCAGCCCTGTCGTTGACTGTAATAATGCGAAACTCCCCCTTGTAGTCCTGCTCATACTGCTTCACAGTTTGATGAAGCGCCTTAACGACCGAGAGCGTATTTGCTAAGCTTTCTTTTTTGACATACACCGTCACATTTTGCTCAAGGTTCAGGCGGGCATGATTCGATGCTTCCATATAAGCATCTTTGATTGTGGCAATTTCACGAAGAGGAATGATCGTTCCCTGACGGGTTGCCTTAATTCCAATTTCAGCGATCTCATCAATGCTGGTGAAAGCGCCCATACTGCGGATAGCCAGTTGAAATTTACCCGACTGCATGCTCCCCGCCAAAAGATTAATATTGCTTTGCCCTAAAACATCCATAACGCGGTCAACCGGCACGTTGTAAGCAACCATTTTATCGCGGTCGAGTTCAACCATAATTTTGCGCTCCCGTCCGCCATAAACCTCGACACTCGCGACTCCGTTCACACGGCTTAAAATCGGCTTCATCTCAATATCCACTTTTTCACGAATTTCTTCCGTGGAATATCGATCTGACGTAACGGCAAAAATTAAAATAGCGGCCTGCGCGTCATCATAGTTCGCGATAACGGGCTTTTCAATTTCGCGCGGTAGCAAAGGTTTAACGCGGGCAAATTTCTCGCGAATTTCCAGCGCGGCAAATTTCATGTCCGTGCCGGGCTCAAATTCCATGGTGACGCGGGATTCGGCTTCGCGGGAATTGGAGTAAAGAGTGCGGATACCGGTCACGGTCGCGACCGCTTCTTCGATGGGCCGGGTAATCATTTTTTCAACTTCGGTCGCGGGCAATCCGCCGCGCGCGCGCACCACAACACTGATAATGCTTTGGTTTTGACCCTGGTAAAGCTC
>DDUN01000048.1:0-142 GCA_002344825.1 Candidatus Multiplicimicrobium inquinatum
TTTTAAATGCCGGCATTCACACCCTGATTGAAAAACCGATTACACTCAAGCTGGAAGACGCCAATGAGCTGATTGAAATCGCCAAAAGCAAAAACCTGGCATTGCAAGTAGGACATCTTGAACGTCACAATCCGGGCTTTAA
>DDUN01000048.1:477-30771 GCA_002344825.1 Candidatus Multiplicimicrobium inquinatum
GGCCGCATCAATGACTGCGGCGTTGTGCTCGACCTCATGATTCACGACCTTGATATTTTGTTAGGACTGATCAAATCCCCCGTCAAAAACATTGATGCGATGGGCATTCACGTTTTAACACCTTATGAAGACATCGCAAATGTGCGTATCCGTTTTGAAAACGGCGCCGTTGCGAATCTGACAGCGTCACGCCTTACATTCGAAAAACAGCGCCGCCTGCGCGTCTTTCAGGAAAATGGCTACCTTTCCCTGGATTATGAAGCGCAAAGCTGCAAAATCATCCGAAAGATGGGTGATCAGATTGAACAGGAAAGCATTGATATCCAAAAAGGCGAACCGCTTAAAGAGGAATTGCGGTTTTTCATTAGCAGTATTCTCGACGGCTCAGGCTTGGGAAAACCGGACACAGCCGCGCGTGACGCTTTGGCACTAGCAATTCAAATCCGCGACTCAATCGACAAGCAAGCTCAAACACGGTTGGGCGCAGCCCAGAGCTGAAATGAGAATGCACAAACGCATCTTTATTACCGCGCTTGAAACCTCAGCCGATCATCACGCTGCTGAATTGATTCACGAACTTAAAAAAAATCTTCCTGATCTTGAAATACAAGGTATCGGCGGCCCGCAAATGCAAGCGGCGGGCATGACACTCCACCGCGACATGACCCAAATTGCATCGCTGGGCTTCATGGATGTCATCCGCAAATATCCGCTTTATAAAAAAATATTTGAAGAAACAATCACTCAAATCGAAAAAGTAAAACCGGATTTAATTGTCTGCCTTGATTCGCCCGCTTTTAATTTGCGTCTGGCGAAGCGTGTTTCAAAAATAGCTCCGATTTATTATTACATCGCACCGCAGCTTTGGGCCTGGGGTCAAAATCGCGTCAAAGTCGTTCAAAAGCATGTCCGGAAAATGCTTGTTCTGCTTCCCTTTGAACAGGAGTTTTACCGCAGAAAAAATGTCGAAGCGCAGTATGTGGGACACCCACTCATTGAAAAGCTGGCTTCAGTTCCGGCAAAACAGCCCTGCCAAATTAAGCTGGGACTTTCTCCCTCGCAAATTCATATCGGACTTTTTTCCGGATCACGATTACGCGAATTAAAAAGAATTTTTCCTGTCATGCTTGCGGCCGCACAGCAAATTCAAACCGCAATGCCGCAGGTTGTTTTTCACGCTAATCGCGCGCCGGGCTTGCCTCCAAAGCTTTACGATGAGCTTGCGCGCCAGGTGGGCGTTTCCGTTCACTTCCATAAAACTTCATTTGAGGAAACCGTGCGGGCCATGGATTTCGCTTTGGTCGCGTCAGGTACCGCCACACTTGAAACAGCATTGCTTGGAACGCCCTTTTTCTTGCTTTATAAAACCGAGTGGACGACTTATTTCTTAGGGAGAATACTGGTGAAAGTAAAGTACTTGGGCCTGGGTAATTTACTTTTGGACGAGCCTGTTATTCCGGAATTCATTCAAAATGACGCCTGCCCGGAAAAAATTGCGGAATTGGCAATTGCTTATTTAAAATCTCCTGAGAAAATCACCGCGATGAAATCGAAGTTTCAAAAACTGCATGAAATTCTCGGTCATCAATCCGCCAGCCAATCCGCCGCCGCAGAAATTTTAAAATTTCTGAAGACCAACGACTGAAGACAAAAGACCACAGACTCAAGACAACCAATATTTGTCCGTTGAGGTTGCCAAAACCTTCAAAAAATCTGGATGAATTCGCTCAAAAAAAGGTTACCTTCTCGCACGAAAAAGCGCCAAGACAGCAATTTCTCAAAAGGGTTTAGATTCAAGGCGCGCATAAGCGCCCGACGAGACGCACTGTCGCTAGGTGCGTCGCACTAGCCCTTCCATAAAACATCAAAATAGCTCTGCTATTTTGAAAAACAATACTCAGGGCTGTGTCTCGTGAATTTAAGACCGCTCAAAAAGTTCGGGGACAAGGCGCAATTAAACGCCCGCGGAGGTGTAGTGAAACCTACACCGCACAAGGAAGTGAAAATTGCAACGCAGTAGCCGGGCTTTTTCAGCGGTCGGCTTATCTGTTTTGGACGGTTGGGGAGGTTTTGAGCTTATCCCACGGCAACTCCGGCTGAACAATCGGGCCGTATTCTTTGGGAAGAGGGATAGGAAAAGTCACAATATCATAAACACCCGCAAGCGCGCGCCCCGCGGTAAAACCGATTCCGCGCACTAAGCCGGTCATCCAGCTGGGCGGCATTTGGTCATGGTTTTCATGCTTCTCAACGGCAAGTTCATTTGAAATTTCCATCGGGCTGAGAGCAATATTCAAAAAACCGCGCTGCAGTTTACGCAACGGTCCGCTTTCCTCCATCTCCGCGGCAAAAGATGTTTGAGAAACCGCCGCAATCAAGGCAAGAAATAAAAGTTTTTTCATGAGTCATAATCTAGCAGAGGTTCTCGCCCTGCTCTAGTCCTAATTTTGGCGCACACTTACATTGTGCTTCGGTCAAAAAGGCTTGGATGCAAGGCACAAGTGAGCGCCCGCAGGGGCGTATGGAACTTATACGCCGCACAAGGAAGCGAGCTTGCAGCGACGCAAACAGTCTTTTTCACCGAAGCCGTAAATAAAAAAAGCCGTGCCCTTTTGGGACACGGCTTTTTTTATCAACTCTTACAGCTTGAACAACATGTCGGCATACGTCGGCACTGGCCACGCTTCAGCGCAAACCAGCACTTCCAATGCATCGATGTCGGCACGAGCGTCATCCATCGCAACTTTGACTTTATCGCGATAAGCACGCGCTTTGTCACTAATGTCGCTGATGTTGCTTGATTTCTCAAGAACTGCTTCGAGCTTTTCAAGCTTTTCTTTTGCGGATTCAAGATGGCCGGTGATTGTAATCAACAGCTCTTTCTGAACAGCTGAAGAAGCACCTGTTCCCTTGAGCGAATTGATGGTGTTCGCAAGGCTGCCGGTATAACAAATGACAGCGGGAATATACAGCGTCTTCAACATACGGATTGCGCATTTTGCTTCAATGCCAATCTGCTTCACATAGCTTTCGAGATAAATCTCGTGGCGGGAATGAAGCTCGGCCTTCGAAAGCACTTTGTACTTTTCGAAAAGCTTATGGGCTTCCGGGGTGTTCATTTCGTCAAGTGCATCCACAGTCGAGCTGATATTCGGAAGTCCGCGTTTTTTCGCTTCCTTCACCCATTCCTGCGAATATCCGTTACCGTTGAAAATTACGCGGCCATGAGCCTTGATGTACTCACGCACGATTTTTTCCGCTTCTTTATTGAGATCGCCCTTGCCTGCTTTTTCAAGGCGTGTCGCGACTTCATCAAAAGCTTCCGCAGTGATCGTGTTTAAAATCGTGTTCGGGCCCGCAACGGAAGCCGAAGAAGGCACCATGCGGAATTCGAACTTGTTGCCGGTGAAAGCAAACGGCGAAGTACGGTTGCGGTCGGTATTATGCAATGGAAGCGGCGGAAGTGAATCCACACCCATATGCAAATAACCGTAATCGGTCGACTGAGCTTTTTTGCCTGCAGCAATCGCGGTCAAAATGTCGGTCAAGCCCGTGCCCATGAAAACCGAGATGATCGCCGGCGGAGCTTCGTTCGCGCCGAGACGGAGATCATTACCGGTATTCGCTGCGGCAGCGCGAAGCTTACCGGCATGCTTATCCACGGCTTTAATGATCGCGGCCAAAACAACCAAAAACTGGAGGTTGTCATGCGGTGTCTTGCCGGGCTCAAGAAGATTTTCACCTTCTGCCGTAGCAAGCGACCAGTTGTTATGCTTACCGGAACCATTCACACCTGCGAACGGTTTTTCATGCAGCAAGCAGACAAGGCCGTTGCGGAGAGCGATTTTCTGCAGCGATTCCATCACAAGCTGATTGTGATCAACCGCGATATTCGTGGTCGAGAAAACGACCGCGATTTCAAACTGTGCGGGAGCAACTTCGTTATGTTTGGTCTTAGCGCTGACGCCCATTTTCCAAAGTTCAATATCGAGTTCTTTCATGAACTTTGCGATACGGTCCTTGATCGAACCAAAGTACTGGTCTTCAAGTTCCTGTCCCTTCGGCGAAGCGGCGCCGAAAAGCGTACGGCCGGAAAGAGCCAAGTCCATGCGCTGATCATAGAATTTTTTATCGATCAGGAAATATTCCTGTTCAGGACCTACGGTCGCCGTAACGCGTGTCACTGTTTTGTTGCCCAGAACGCGCAGCAGACGTACGGCCTGTTTGGAAACCGCTTCCATCGAGCGGAGCAGCGGAGTTTTCTTATCCAGCGATTCGCCGGTATAAGACATAAACGCGGTCGGAATACAGAGCGTTAAATCCCCTGCGGCGTCTTCTTTCAAAAACGCGGGAGAAGTGCAATCCCAAGCTGTATAACCACGCGCTTCAAAAGTCGCGCGCAATCCACCGCTCGGAAAAGAAGAGGCATCGGGCTCGCCCTGAATAAGCATATTGCCGGTCAATTCGAGAGTAATACCGCCCTTCATGTCGGGGTCGATGAACGAGTCATGCTTTTCAGCGGTAATACCGGTAAGAGGCTGGAACCAATGTGTAAAATGAGAAGCACCTTTTTCAAGCGCCCAATCTTTCATGGCATTGGCGACAACACTTGCAACTTCAGGAGTCAGCGGAGTCCCTTTTTCAATCGTCTTGCGAAGAGCTTTGTAGGTCTCTTTCGGAAGACGCTCGCGCATCACTTTGTCGTTAAATACGTTGCTCCCGAATACTCCGGGCAGTTTATTCTCACAGCTCATGACACTCTCCTGAAATTAATGTTGGTTAAAATTTAATTGCGTTTGAAGGCTGAAAGCCTACTACGAAGGTTTATACGAATCAACGCCTAAACAGCGCTATCCGATTTCATCCGTTTTAATCCCCGCACCCCGGCATATTTCTGCAATCCGTATGCCAAGAGAACAAAAAAATTCTCTCTCTGCATTTTTGGAGAAAATAAGCCAAAATTATCGAATTCTACATTTTTGTATAAAAAATAAATCAAAAATGTAGCATTAGTCTGCTATGCTTTTTGCCGGAATTTGATAATTTTTGATCTTATACCCAAGAATCCGCTCCGTCAGCCCCAGTATCTTGGAAGCCCTTCTTTGATTTCCGCCTGTTTTTCTGAGAGCCTCCCGAATCATTTTCTCTTCTAAAACCCGAACGGCCGCAGGCAAATCCCCTTCGGGCAAGTCTTCAAATATCGCCGGAGCTGAAGTTGTCAACTGCGATGGTTCAAACTGCGTTAACCCCGGAGAATCTTTGTGCCCCGGAATCGGAAAAAGATTCGGCTCAATCGTATCTCCCTTGCAAAGCAACACCGCGCGCTCAACCGCATTCTGAAGCTCACGAATATTTCCCGGCCAAGCATACGCCATTAAATATTTCATGGCTGAATCGGAAACATATTTCACTTTTTTTCCGTTTTCTTTATTCGCAATCACAAGAAAATGATTCACGAGAAGCGGAATATCTTCGCGCCGCTCTCTTAATGCGGGCAGAAAAATCGGCACAACATTGAGGCGGTAATAAAGGTCTTCACGGAACTTGCCTTCTTTTACGAGCTTTTCAAGATCGCGGTTTGTCGCTGTAATCAAACGGATATCAACTTTGATCGTCTTCGTTCCACCCACGCGTTCAAATTCTTTTTCCTGCAGCACACGCAAAAGCTTAATTTGCGTCGAAAGTGAAATATCGCCGATTTCATCAAGAAACAAAGTCCCTTTATGCGCCATTTCAAAACGCCCTTGGCGCGAGGCAAGCGCGCCCGTAAAAGACCCTTTTTCATGGCCAAAAAGTTCCGCTTCAAGCAAGGTATCCGGCAAAGCCGCGCATGAAACTTTGACAAACGGCCCTTCATTCCGATCGCTGGCATAATGAATAGCCTGCGACACAAGCTCTTTTCCCGTACCCGTTTCACCGCGAATTAGCACCGTTGCTTTCGACTGACTCACCATTTCAATGGATGCCAAAACATCATGAACACGCTTGCTTTCCCCGATGATATTTGAAGGGCGAAATTTTTTGGCAAGCTCACGTTTCAGGCGCAGGTTTTCATCCTGAAGTTCGCTTTTTTCTTTTTCACGGCGCAAATAAATCTGAACCGTCTGCGCGATCATGGAACTAATAATCGAGAGCAAGCGTATATCTTCCTGAAACGAAACATCTTCCTGAAAAAGACGGTCAACGGAAAGAGCCCCAATCGTGTCCTGATCGAGCTTAATCGGCACGCAAAGAAATGAAATTTTACTGCGGTCCAAATGCTCACGCGCCCGGGTTTTATTTAAAAAGAGCGGCTCTTTATCAATATTAGGAACGACAATCGGCTCTCCGGCCTGCACCACTTTTCCGGTAATGCCTTCACCGACTTTATAACTGCCTCGGCGTTTCGCCTGATCATCAAGCCCATGCGCAACCTCAACCGTCAAAGTTGATTTATCGGAACTAAGCAAAGCCAAAGTTCCGCGCGCCATCCCCATTTTGTCATGCAAAATATCTAAAACTTTATGCAGCCGTTTTTCCATCTGCTCAGACGAGTTTAAACAGCGGGAAATTTCATAAAGGGTCTGAACCTCCATGATTTCACGGCGCAACCCCTGGATCGTGTCGTATTTCTGTGTCATAAAATTTGATTGGCATCAACTCCATAGAGAGCGATCCCCGCCTTATTGGCCCTTTCAATAAAAAGTTCTAAATCTAAGAAGAGGGTTTTTCCGGCCTCAAAAGCAAATACTTTGGTTTGGGCGGCGATCAAAGAATCTAAAGTGGTTAAGCCCGCAGCCGGCACATCAAAACGCATATCCTGCTTCGGCTTAGCAGCCTTAACCACAATGACATCCCCGCCGCCTAGTTGACCACCCCTGAGAATAGCCTGATCCGTCCCCTCAACCGATTCCACAGCCACAACCGTCTTGTTTTTAACCACAACAGTCTGGCCGATGTCCTCGGCTGCGATATGCTTTGCAATTTTGAAGCCAAAATTCACATTTTCGAAATCTTCCTTGGAACATTTTCTTTTTCCGAGCGGACCGGGACCGGGTAAATAGTCATCCATAAGAAAAGTCGAGTCCATAAGGTCAACCCCTTGATGATGCAAGTAATCAGCAATACCCCCCAGAAGCGAATCATCCTTATGATCTTTCAATTTCATTAGCACACCCAGCATGTCTAAATCCGGACGAACATTCTCCTGCAGCAACCGAACTTTCTCAACTTTGCCGGCCATAACAGCTTCATGCACGCCATGAGACCTGAAAAATTTCACCATTTTTTTCAGCTCGCCGATTTTAACCCACTCGAATTCATCGGAAGTTTTCGTCAGGAGAGGGTCCGCTTCTTTTTCAATACCGCAGGTCACCACGCGGTACCCGCGCGCGCGCGCTTGCTGGGCAAAAAGCAATGGAAAGCGCCCATTCCCGGCAATAAGTCCTACTGTTTTCATTTGTTTCCCTATTAATTTCCGGAGGATATCTCAAAAAGGATCGGATACAAGGCGCCAGCAAGCGCCCGAGGAGGCGTATTCAAACATACGCCGCACGAGGACCGCGCAGCTGGCAACGCAGCAGATGACCTTTTTCAGATGTCCTTATCTGCAAATACCGCGCTCACACTGCTTCAAAAACGCAATCAAAGTCGGAATGGCGTGAGACGATGAAATTTTCTCTAATTCTTTAATTGCTGTTTTCAATGTTGATTTGGAGCGAAAAATAATTTTATAAGCCTTTTTGACCGCGGATTTCTCTTCGGTTGAAAAATTGGCCCGCTCCAACCCAACTGAGTTGACTCCAAAAGCGCGCGCCGGGTGCCCATCAGCCATCATGTACGGCGGAACATCTTGAACTATCTTTGAGCAGCCTCCGGTAATCGACAGCGTACCGACACGCACAAACTGATGAATGCCCGTCAACCCGCCAATAATCGCGCGGTCTTCGACAGTCACGTGCCCTGCTAAAGTGGCGGCATTCGCAAGAACCGTATGATTATGAACAATGCAATCATGCGCGATATGAACATACGCCATCAGCAAATTGTCATTCCCTACCACCGTTTCCGCACCCTCTTTCGTTCCGGGGTTCATGGTGACATATTCACGAATTTTATTGCGGCTGCCAATTCTTAAATAAGAAATACCGCCGTCAAATTTTTTATCCTGAGTAGGGCTGCCAATAACCGCGCCGGTAAAAATTTCATTATCAGAGCCAAGTGTGGTGTAGCCTTCGATTGTGACGCGCGAACCAACTTTCGTGCGGTCGCCAACTTTGACATTTTCGCTGATAATTGCGAATGGGCCAACTTCCACACCCTCACCGAGCTCGGCATCGGGATGAATAATCGCCGTAGGATGAATTCGAGTTTCAGTTTTCATAATCAATTTTTAGTTTCTCGCGGTTGAGCTTAATGCCAGTTGCGCTTCGCGCAGAGGCAAAAAAGAACAGTCCGGAATATTACGGGTCGACGACGGCGAATTTGACTTCCGCCTCGCATACAAGTTTATCTCCTACATAAGCCTTACCTTCGCACTGCCCTGTGCGGGAACGCTTTTTAATCACATCCACTTCCATGCGTAAAACGTCTCCGGGAACCACGGGCGCACGAAATTTGACTCCGTCCAAACTCATAAAGTAGGCTATCTTCCCGCGATTTTCAGGCTCCGCAAGCATAATCACCCCGCCCACTTGCGCCATCGCCTCCACGATTAAGACTCCGGGCATCACCGGATGTCCGGGGAAATGGCCCTCAAAAAAATAGTCATTCACCGTAACCTGTTTAATTCCGGTCGCACGCTTTCCGGGCTCAAAGTTTTCAATGCGGTCGACAAACAAAAATGGATAGCGATGCGGAATAATTTTTTTAATCTCTTCAACCGTCAACGTCTTCGGCATTACAGCCGGGAGTTTGCTTTCTGTCATACTGAGCTTCCTCACTAGTTCCGTGTTAAGGGCATGACCGCTTTTAGTGGCGATCACATGCCCCTTGATAAATTTTCCGAGCAAAAATAAGTCCCCGAGCAAATCCATAATTTTATGCCGGCATGCTTCATCAGGAAAACGAAGCTCATTATCAATAGGACAATTATTCTCAAAGACGAGTGTGTTAGCGACATTGGCCCCTTTTCCATAACCCTGTGCCAACAAATATTCCGCCTCTTTTTTAAGACAAAAAGTGCGGGCCGGAGCAAGCTCACGTTCAAAAACTTCCGGCAATATCGGAATCATCAAAAACTGATCTTTGAGATTAGGATCAGAGTAAGAAAGGGTGTAAGAAACAATAAACTGCTGCGACGGCAAAACAATGATGGAATGCTCTCCGCGATCAACAAAAACAGGCTCTTTTATCTCGAGATAAGCACGCGGAGCATTTTGTTCGACCAATCCGGCACGAGAGAGCGCCTGAGTAAACTCCAGCGCGCTGCCATCCATCCCGGGCAATTCATCTCCATTGACCTCAACAAGTGCATTATCGATTCCAAGACCATGAAAGGCTGCCATCAAATGTTCAATAGTCTTAATCACACCAGTTCCGACGGCAAGCGCGGTTTGGCGCAGTTCATCCGTCCGAACATTATCAATGGACGCGCGAACCTTTAAATTCGGATCAAGATCAACCCGGCAAAAACAAATTCCCGTGTTCTCCGGAGCGCTCAGAACCCGAACCTTAACCGTCTGACCGGTGTGCAGGCCCGCGCTTTGAAGTTCAACCGGCTCTTTAAGCGTTCTCTGTTTCATTCTGATTCCGAAAGTTAAGCCTTCTTATACTTCTTCATCAGCTCCTGAAGAATATCTTTGGTGATATTCAGCGTCGGGTTGCGGTAAAGCAAAACACGGTCATTCAAGATGAAGTCATAACCTTTGGCCTTGCCGTATTCAGCGATCGTCGTATCAATATCTTGAAAAATTTCACGCACAACTTTTTCGCGGCTTTCACCAAGCTGGCGGCGGACTTCGCGGTCAAAATCTTCCAGCTGACGTTTTTTCTCGATTAGCTGTTCCTGTTTCGGCTGACGCGCGTCCTTCGCAAGCAAACTGATTTCATCTTCAAGCGTGCGCGCAGCTTTAACCAAAGCGGCCCGCTCTTTTTCTTTTTGCTCGCCGATGTTTTTCATCGCCAAATCTTGATCCTTTGTTTTTTGATAATTATCAAAAACCTCAGCCACATCCACATACGCCACCCCGGCTGCAAAAGCCGTTCCGCCGACCATCAGCGTGACAGCGATCAACAAACTCATAAAAATACTTTTTTTCATTTTAAGGTTCTCCTTTATTCAGCAATCCAAGTTGCTTTTTATTTTAATGACAATCCATTCAAATCATTCACTGCGGGATAAATTGCGGTTGGGCAAAGCCCAGAGCCAAACAATTAAAACCCGCGGCTTAAACTAAACTCAAACCGGCCGTTCTCATTTTCCGTGTCTTTGTTGAAAATGGGATAACCGTAGTAAAGCGCAATCGGACCAAGAGGGGTTTTAATTTTCACACCGGGTCCCACACTGGTCGAAAAATCACTGAAGTTAACTTTAAAGGTGTCGCGATTAACATTTCCCGCATCAATAAAAACCACACCGCGCATAATATCTAAAAACGGCACGGGAAAAGTGTAATCCAGGTTAACGACAACAAGCGATTGACCGCCCACGGCTTCACCGTTTTCGATCGGGCTAACACGGCGATAATTAAACCCGCGAACGGACCCCAATCCCCCCGCATAAAAACGGTCAAAAACAGGCACTTCCTTGGATCCCCCGAGCGCATCCGACAATCCAAACCGAATACCGCCTTCGAGCAAATGCTTTTTCCACAACTGAATAAACTTGGTATAGTTCGCTCCTAAAATATAGTAATCAGCATCGCCGCCCAAGAACGTTCCAACTAACTCAGCATTAATTCCAGCCTGACTGCCTTTGGTTGGATTAAAATAATTATCGCGAGAATCATAGGTGGCAAAAGATTTCAGCCTTGAAAGCAGCGTATCTCCTTCAAAATCAAGTACAGTCTGAGGCGCATCATCGGACAAGTTCTTCAGCTTCACATTTTCCATTGTGTAACCGCCACCCAAACGAAAAACGTCTTTGATTAATTTTGAAATCGTAAACCCGGCACCGGTTCTCGACTCATCATAGTGAACATTCGTGTTGTCGCGGAACGTATTATAAATATCAAGCCCAAAAGCGTAAGGTTTGCCAAACAAATACGGCTCAACAAAACTAAACGCAAAATGGCGGCTGATCGTTCCAACGCGGGCGCGCAAAGACACCGACTGGCCTCCGCCGGTGAAACGCGGAAAGTTAAATAAATCAAAGTTCTTCTGTGATATCTCAGCAAATCCCAAAAATCGATCTACCGAACTAATGCCGCCGCCGAATGAAAGTTCACCGGTGCGCTTTTCTTTAACGCGAAAAACCAAGTCTTTTCGATTAGGCTCGGTCTCCGAAGGAACGGTGTCATAAGTCACTTCTTCAAAATAATTCAGATTATCGAGACGCTCTTTTGAGCGCTTGATCTTTGCGCCGTCAAAACGATCTCCGGGACGAATACGAAGTTCCCGGCGTATGACCTGATCGCGCGTTTTGGTATTACCGCGAACCACAACCTTATCAACAAAGTAAAGGTCGCCCTCCACAACTTCATACATAACATCAACCTTGCCGCTGGTCTTGTTCAGATTGGTGTCGGGGATAATGCGGGCGTCCATATATCCGCGCTCGTTATAAAAAGAACGGAGTTTTTCAACGTCGCCCGCAATGTAATACTGGGAATAAGTCAACCCCGGCAGCATCTCAAGTTCCTGCCAGAGCTCCGACTCGGGGAAAAGCTGATTTCCCTTAAACTTAACTTCGCCGGTTAAATAACTCGAACCTTCTTCGATCAAAACCTTGATCGTCATGAGATTTTTTTCTTCGTTATACTCAAACTCAGGAGCGACTTTTACATCCAAATACCCCTCTTTCTGGTATTGAAAATAAATGCGTTCCAAATCCTGATCAAACTCATCTTCTTTGAAAGTCCCGAACATAAACCATTTCTTGGGGCGATTTTTCATCAGCTTAAGCAGGTCTTTGTTTTTAAAGCGAGTATTTCCATCAAAAACAACCTTACCAATTTTGTACTTCTTCCCCTCTTCAATCAGAATCTTAACCGTAGCTTGACCCGAGCCCGTGTCTTTCTGGACATCTGATTTCACTTCAATAAAGCGAAAACCTTTTTTAGCGTAAAGCTTGCGGATCTCTTCAACGCCTTCACGCAGCTTATTCTCGTCAATCACTTCACCTTCAACCATCCCAAGAGCTTTTCGAAGCTTCTCATCCTTATAAATAGTATGCCCTGAAATCTGAATTTCTTTGATAACCGGCTTCTCAGTCACCGTAACATAGAGCTTGTAGCCATCCGCTAAATCTTCGAGCTTAATCTGGATATCTTCAAAATAGCGGGTCGCGTGAAGGCGCTTAAGATCCTCATTGACCATTTGCTGACGAAGAATCGCGCCTTTTCGAGTGCGCATTTGGGAAAGAATTGTCTGAGTGCTGATCACCTGATTGCCGAGAATTTCCACTGCAACCACTTTTTTCTCCGTGGCAGCCGAAGAATCAACCGAAGCAGAATCGAGCGGATCGGCAGTTGCTGCATCAACTGCGGCAGAGTTTGAAGCCGGCTCAGCAGGTGTTGTTTCGACAGCCGCATCAACAAATTCCGAAGACACCTGAGAAGAAGAGGAAGTATCCGCGTCAGACTGACTAAACACAGCCGGCGCAGCAAAAACGATTGAAAGCAAAAAGAAACAAGCAAAACAGCGGATACACTGCTTGGCAGGCGTTCTAAAGATCCAAAACAAACCACGCTTCATATTGAAACTTCTTGCTCCCTTGAAAACTCAGGGTTATCAAACCGCGTCCATTCTTTCAAGAATACGAGCGGAACAGTCCCGGTGGGACCATTTCTTTGCTTTGCGATAATCGCTTCAGCACGGTTTCGATTTTCTTCGGTGGGATTGTAATACTCTTCGCGAAAAAGAAAAACAACCACGTCCGCATCCTGCTCGATCGCGCCCGATTCGCGCAAGTCTGAAAGCATCGGCCGGTTGCCCTGACGGGCTTCGACCGCGCGCGAAAGCTGACTTACCGCGATTACCGGCACTTTAAGTTCACGTGCCAAAGCTTTCAGCGATCTTGAAATCGCTGAAATTTCTTGCTGCCGACTCTCAACTTGGCCGCCCATATGCATCAGCTGAAGATAATCTATCACAACCATTTGAATTCCGTATCGCATTTTCATGCGCCGTGCTTTTGCTCGAATTTCCAAAACCGTTTGCCCCGGAGAATCATCAATATAAAGCGGTGACTCGGAAAGTTTACCCGCAGCCTGCGTCAGCTTCGGCCAATCCTGATGCGACAAATACCCGGTACGGACCTTTTGCGCGTCCACACGCGCGTAAGAGCAAAGCATACGCTGCACTAACTGCTCTTTGCTCATTTCGAGCGAGAAAAACGCGACAGGTTTTTTTAAATTCACCGCGGCGTGCTCGCAAAGCGCGGTCGTAAAAGCAGACTTTCCCATCGAGGGACGGCCCGCAACAATGATTAAATCGGAAGGCTGAAGACCGGCGGTTTTAGTATCAAACTCATGAAATCCCGTCGCGAGTCCGGTCACATGTTCTTTACGCTGGAAAAGCTGATCGATCGTTTCCATCGTGTTATGAATAATGTCACGCATGGAATAAGCCTTACCCTCGATCTGATCCTGCCCGATGTCAAAAATAGAACGCTCCGCTTTATCAATCACCTCGCGGGCATCTTTAGCAGGATCAAAGCTTTCCTGAACAATCGTTGTCGCGGAATGAATCAACATACGCAGCAAGGCACGCTCTTTTACAATTTTAGCGTAATGCTGAATATTGGCGGAAGTGGGAACAGCCGCAGTCAACTGAGTTAAATAAGCGGCTCCGCCAACTGTTTCTAATTGTCCGCGTTTACGCAACTCTTCGGAAACAGTAAGAAGATCCGCCGGCTGATTGCGGTCAAAAAGAGTTTGAAGAACGGAAAAAACGTGATTGTGAGCTGTTTCGTAAAAATATTCGGGTTTGAGAACTTCGATAGCAAGGGTAAGCGCGTTCTCATCAAACAGCATGGAGCCGAGCACGCTCATCTCAGCCTCACGGCTGTGCGGCGGAACTTTCTCGAGATTTTGAACCGAACCGCCGGCAATCATGTTTCGTTCGGCCATGAAACAACCTTAACTAAATTAATGCTTACTGAGCACGGCACAATTCACGGTTGTGCCGGAGGCACAGAGTAAAATATCTCAGGCAGGCTGCGGCTCGCCGACAACCTCGACCGTGACCTTGGCCTTAACTTGAGGATAAACTTCGACTTCCACCAAATGCGTTCCGAGCGTTTTAATCGGCTCAGCCAACTGCACTTGCTTCTTATCAACCTTGTGTCCCTTTTTACGGGAAATATTATCCGCGATTTGCTCCGCGGTGACGGCACCAAAAAGCTTTTCACCCGCGCCAACCTTGGCGGAGATAACAACCTTGATGCGCTCGAGCGACTTCACTACTTCTTCAGCAGCAGCTTTTTCTTTCGCACGGCGGGCTTCAACGCGAACACGCTGTTCTTGGATGAAGTCCCGGTTTGCGCGGGTTGCCGGCAAAGCATAATGACGGGGGATCAAGTAATTGCGCCCAAAGCCATCACGAACTTTTACGACATCACCTTTTCTGCCTACATGTGGCACATCTTGTATTAATAGTAATTCCATGACCAAACTCCTTAATCTTAAGACCTCGTTCTTTTGGGCTGCGACTGCGTCGTTCGTCCTTGACGTAGCACTATGGCTACGCCGGCGTTCTCACTTCTTGTCTCGCGCCAAAATCCCTTCGGCCAACACACTAAATACTCTGCGGTTGTGCGCCTTCGGCGCACAGAGCCAAAATTTAATCGCTCAGTAAACCTGAAAAGGCATCAACGCAGCGTGGCGAGCCTTACGAATCAACTTCTTCAAAGTCCGCTGATCTTTCGCGTTCAGGCGCGTAATACGGCGCGGCAAAATCTTGCCTTTTTCAGTAACAAACTTCATCAACAATTCAGTGTTCTTGTAATCATAAGTCGGAATCGGACGAACTCCGCGGGGCATGCCCGCGCCCATGCCGTCTCGGTCACGCGGCTTGCGGTCTTTCTTAAATTTTCCGTCTTTGCTGTTTGTTCGTTTACGCGGCTCTGGCATATTCTCTCGTCTCCCTTTAATCCTTATTTCATTAAACTTTTATACTATTCGCGGTTGTTCGCCTTAGGCGAACAGAGCAAAATATTCTTCAGAACGGAACATCCTCATCGGGCTTCAATTCATCCGCCGGAATTGAAGACGCGCCTCTGGCGCCTTTGGCGCCGCTTGAAGAGGTGCTTCCGGAACCCGGAAAAGCATCAACATCGTCAAACATGGCTTCATCTCCGCCGTCCATCGCCGGTGCGGAACCTTCCGCTCCACGGCCTTGTCCGCCCCGCGGTAAAAACTGAACGTTTTGCGCGACAACTTCAATCGAGGAGCGCTTCGTTCCATCCTGAGCTTCCCAGCTGCGGCTCTGTAAACGGCCTTCAACAAAAACCGGGCTACCCTTCTTCAAGTATTCATTGCAAATTTCAGCAAGCCGCGCCCAAACCACAACTCGCACATAACTGACTTCTTCTTTTTTCTCGCCGGTCTGAGAGTTGTAAACCCGATTCATCGCAATCGAGAAACTCGTCACGGGTTGACCTGAAGGCAAATAACGCAATTCGGGATCGCGCGTCAAATTCCCCATCAAGAAAACTTTATTCAGACTGGCAGCCACAATTAATCCCTTCCGTAGCCTTCGCGTCCGTATCCGGCGCCGGCAAATCCGCCTTCATCCTGCTTAAAAAACTTCGGTACGGGTTTTTTAGAAGGAGGAAACGTAATCGTAAATGAAAGCAACTTCGGCTCATGGTTAAGAAATTTTCTGAAGGCATCCACCTGCGCGGGGTTCATTTGATATTGAATTGAATAAGCTTTGGCTTCCGTCAATTTGCCGATCTTAAAACCAAGCTTGCGGCTTCCCAAATCAACAACTTGCTCAACAACACCCTCAAAGCGCTGGATCCATCCGGTAATCTCAGCCGCAATGTTGTCCTGCGCGGCGGTTTCCGGCGAAAAAATAAAAAGACTCTCGTATGTTTTCATTCGAATAGCACTCCCTGCTCAAAATAAAATTGCTTTGCTTTAACCCATTTACAACGGCTGCTTACGCGCTTAAGAGAAAAAAAGAAATGGCAAAGGCCATTTCCTTCCTAAATAAAGCACCCGATTTTCGGTGAAAAAGGTTGGGTAATTTATCATGAGTCATACTGGGAAGCAATAGGGAAAATACAGAAAGACCACATACCAAAGACTACAGACTTTTGATTGAACCGGCTTTGTTCTGTTCTTTCTGTCCTTAGCCTTCTGTCTTTATACTTAAATGCTATTAAATGCTATCTTTTTTTATATTTACAAGACTGGCGGCGGCTTCAAAGGTCCTCTCCGCCCAAAGCCGAAAAGCATAGTCGATCTGTTTAAAAAC
Organism: Candidatus Multiplicimicrobium inquinatum; assembly: GCA_002344825.1. Lineage (GTDB taxonomy): Bacteria > Omnitrophota > Omnitrophia > Omnitrophales > Aquincolibacteriaceae > Multiplicimicrobium > Multiplicimicrobium inquinatum. Next base: position 17,041 of record DDUN01000048.1, read on the forward strand.
AGCCGGAAAAGCCTTTTCCTCGTCATCTTTAAGTCTTTCAAGAACATAATCTTCCAGCGGCTTCCCCTTTAGAAAATCATTAATGGAATCGCAAGCGTTCAGATGCCCGCCTACACCAATACGTAAACGGGGATACTTTGAGTGCCCCAACTGCTGTTCCACCGAGGCGAGGCCATTATGTCCGCCCGTGCTGCCCGAAATTTTAAGCCGAACCGTTCCAAAGGGCAACGCGACATCATCCAAAACAACGAGCAAATCATGGGCCGTGTCAATTTTAAAATAATCACAAAGCGCCCGAATCGGCTCACCGGAAAGATTCATATAGGTATGAGGGTACGCCAGCAGCACTTTTCCGGCGGGAGGATTCCACGCGTAATAAGAGGCCTTCAATTTCGTGTCATCCGAAAAAGACAAACGCTCGGTCTCCGCAAAAGCGAGAACCGAGCGTTTACCAATATTGTGACGAGTAAGGTCGTACTTTAATCCAGGGTTGCCAAGACCAACAATCAGTTTCATGCGTCGATTATAACTGAACTGCCGGTTGTGACAAAGTCACAGAGGCAAAAAAAGTAAAAATAATCAAAAGGATAAAAATCCTTTTGATTATTTTTTGTCAGCCTTAGGAGCCGCAGGAGCTGCCGCACCTTCAGCAGGCTCGTCCTTCTTCTTCGCGGTAAGAACTTCAGGTTCTTTCGCCGCATCGCCTTCTTCAGCTTTAAGCTCTTCTTCCGCTCTCGGAGCATGAACCGCAACAATCACTTCCTCTAAAGGAAAATTCGAAGTAGCGCCTTCAGGAAGTTTGATGTCGCTGAAATGAATCGCATCACCGATATTCATGTCTTTTACATTCACTTCAATAAAGTCAGGCACCTGATTAGGCAAACACTCGATTTCAACTTCATGATGCACCAAATCCAAAGAACCACCGGCCTTCACACCCGGGGCTGAATCCGCACCCTTAATTTTAATACGAACCGAGACTTCAATTTTCTCCGTCATCGAAATAACCATAAAATCGATATGGCTGATTTTGTCCGTAACGGGATTCGTTTGATAATCCTTCACACGGCAAGTACTCTCTTTCAATTTAACGCCTTCAACCTGAAGCTGAAACAAAAGGTTCAAACCATGGCCAGAACGAATCGTGGTGTTAAAAAGTTTTTCGGGAACCGCAACCGGAAGAGGGGTCATGCCGTGGCCATAAACAATTGCAGGAATCGTCGCTGCGCGGCGCGCATCGTTGGCGCCTTTTGAACCGAGCTTGGTGCGCTGTGTTACTTGTAATTCAACGGTTTCCATTTTTCTATCTCCTTAAGTTACGCTTATCCATGCGGATTAAGCCCGCCCCCCATCAACTCAAAATAGAGTTTACTCAGGGCGAAAAAATGTGAGCGGAATGATACTCAATCTGCCGATTAGCGTCTACTAGATTTTAAGTGTCAGAAAAGGCTACTCCGCTTAAACGGTGCATATAAACGGAGTTTCTAACAATCGCTAGCATGAAGCAGAAATTGCTGTCAATTCGTGATTGGCAATTAAGCCGCTGATGAGGATCTGAATTGAATCGGCAAGCCCCCCCGCGCCCTTGGCGGCGCAAGTAACTCTCCGTCGCCTTGCTATTCAAATACTGCAGCTTGTTTTAAAACTAGAATCAGCGCAACTAAAGCCCGAACATCGCTGGCATGGATTGTTTAGGGCAAAACCATGACCCCTTTTCCGTTCACTTTTTCAGACGCATCCGGTGAAGCGAGCAATAGGGCTATGTCCGATTTTCGCGTTGCCAACACACTATTAATCAGCATATAGCGCAGCAGGACTTGCTTAAAAACTTAAGCTTCAACTCCTGATCGCTTAAAAAGCTCGCTGACAGAGGCATTGTAATGAATGCGGGAGATCGCATCCGCCAAAAGTGTTGCCACGGAAAGCTGGGTGATTTTTTTGATTCTCTTTCCCGATGAAAGTGGAATTGTGTTTGAAACGATTAATTCTTTGATCGGCGAATTTTGAATCCGCTCAATCGCGGGCCCTGCCAGCACGGGATGCACTGCCACCACATAAATATCAAGCGCACCATTCGCTTTTAAAGCTTTGGCTGCTTCGGCAACCGATCCGCCGGTGGAAATCAAATCATCCACAACAACGACATTCTTGCCTTTGACTTCTCCGATGATATGCATCACGGAAGTTTTTGCCGCGTCCTCACGCCGTTTATCGACAATCGCCAAACTGCTGTTCAAAAGCTTGGAATAAGCGCGCGCCATTTTAATACCGCCGACGTCCGGTGAAACCACAACCAGATTTTTCAGCTTTTTCTTTTTCAAATATTGTCCCATAACATTAATCGAATAAAGATGATCAACAGGAATATCAAAGAAGCCCTGAATTTGACCTGAGTGCAAATCCATGGTCAAAACCCGGCTTGCTCCCGCGCTGACCAAAAGGTTGGCGACAAGTTTCGCCGTAATCGGAACTCGCGGACGGTCTTTACGATCCTGGCGAGCGTATCCATAAAATGGAAGAACCGCGGTAATGCGGCGTGCGGAAGCGCGACGCGCGGCATCCACCATAATCAAAAGTTCCATCAAATAATCGTTGGGTGAATTGCAAGTCGATTGAACCAAAAAAACGTCTTTACCGCGGATGTTCTCTCGAATCTGAACCTGAATTTCGCCTTCCGGAAAACGGCTCACAAGCGCATCGCCCATTTTTACGTTTAAAAGTTTGGCAACTTCTTTCGCAAGCTCCGGATTCGAGTTGCCGGTAAAAAGCATCAAAGAGTCATGATTTTTTGATTTCAAATTCGTTGCCATAAAAACCTCAGTTCGTATTGATTAAATTTTTAATAAACTTTTACTTTTTCGGTTGCCTGCCTGCCGGTAGGCAGGGGTGCAACCCAGAGAAAAAATTATTTAATAGCACGGGCCGGAACGCCCACAACCGTATCGCCGACACGCATGCGTGTTTTTTTAGTTACCACAGACCCTGCGCCCGTCTTAACTTTTTGGGGAACAACCACTGGGGCAACCAAAACAGTATTCGCCCCGATCGCGGCGCCGCCCCGGACTTGCGTCTTATGCTTTTTCTTCCCATCAAAGTTTGCGGTAATTGCCCCTGCTCCAAAATTGACTCCGTCGCCGACAACCGCGTCACCCAAATAAGTCAGATGCTTCGCGTTTACTTTTTTTCCGAGACTGGAACGGTTCAGTTCGACAAAATTCCCGACAACCGAATCGTCACCCACTTTTGATCCGCCGCGAATTTTAGCGAAAGGCCCAATCTGACAATTTTTTCCGATGACGGTTCCCGCTTCAATCCAGCACCAGGGATAAACCGTGGTTCCCGCTCCGATTTTAACTCCGGGGGCAATCCAGGTATCATTCGGCGACAACACATTCACGCCCGCACGCAAATGGCCGTCAATCGCACGGTCCGTTAAAAACCGTGCCGCCACGGCAAGATCGCGCTTCGAATTCACTCCGACGGCTTCCTCGGATGATGCCAAACAGCAAGCCTGCACACCTTCTCCGCGGGCTCTCAAAATTTCAATCGTATCGGTCAGATAATATTCGCCTTTTTGATTGTGAGGCTGAACATCTTTCAATGACGAAAAAAGGTCTTCGCGGTTGAATAAATAAATTCCGGTATTCACTTCGTTTATCTTGCGTTCGGTTTCGCTGGCGTCCAGCTCTTCGCGAATCGCAACAAACTCACCGTAAGAATCACGCACAACCCTTCCATACCCAAATGGATTGGCCTGACGGCAAGTTAACACGCTGGCTGATTTTTTGCTTTTACGGTGCTCGCTAAAAAAAGCCCGCAGCGTTTCTTTCTTAAGCAAAGGCATATCGCCGGGCCAAATCAAAACTTCGTCCGCTCGTGACAGGGCTTTCTCAGCCACCATGACCGCGTGGCCGGTTCCTTTTTGCGGATTTTGCAAAATAGTACGCGCCGATTTACCTAAAAACGCGCGCACGCTCGCCGCTTGATATCCAACTACGGCACAAGGGCTCTTGATGCCAAGCGAAGCAAGGGTGTCTAAAACATGCCCTAACATCGGACGCTCCCAAATCGGGTGTAAGACTTTAGGAAGCTTGGAATACATACGGGTACCCTTACCCGCGGCGAGAATCAAAGCGTCCAATTTTTTGGGAGAGGATTTTCTAGACATAAATAATCAAAATTAACTCTATAGTTCGGCTCAAAAATTCTCGGATACAAGGCGCGCACAAGCGCCCGTGGAGGCGTATTCAAAATACGCCGCACAAGGAAGCGAGGTGCGCAACGCCGTAGACGGGATTTTTCAGTCGAACGCTCTAACCTTTGATGCCGGAAAGTTTAATACCCTCAACAAAAAAGCGTTGAGCAAAAACAAAGACAATCAAAATCGGCAGCATCATCATCACCGTCGCGGCCATCAAAAGCTCCCAGTTGGTGTTATGCAATCCCTGAAAATAAGAAAGCCCTACCGGCAAAGGAAATTTGGAAGCGCTATTTACAACGATCAAAGGCCACATCAAGCTCATCCACGACCCCATGAAAGTGAACGTAGTCAAAGTCGCGAGCGCGGGGCCGGAAAGCGGAATAATAATATGCCAAAAAATTCTCAAATAAGAACAGCCATCGATTTTGGCCGCATCTTCCAGCTCTTTGGGCATGGTCAAAAAGAACTGCCGAAGCATAAAGGTTCCATAGGCCGTAAAAATTCCCGGAAGAATCATCGCTTGATAAGTGTCAATCCAACCCAAAAACCGCAGCAGCACAAACACGGGAATCATGGTTACGGCTCCAGGAATCATCATGGTACCTAGATAACCAAAAAAGAGTTTGTCACGGCCCGGAAATTCAAGTCGCGCAAAAGCATAGGCAGCCAGCGAACTGGTGATAACCTGCCCTGCAGTCAATGCTACCGAAATAAAGACTGAGTTAAGATAAAAACGGCCGAACGGAACCACCGTCCAAACATCGATATAGTTCTTCCAATAAAAAACAGTCGGGATCCATTCTTTCCACCACGACCGATCGGAAAAAATAGCTCCAGGAGCGGATAAAGAAGTTGTGATCATCCACATGAAAGGAGCAATCATGGTTACGGCCCCCAAGCACAACCCGATATAAATCAGGCTGTCATGCATGACCTTTCCCCACTGGCGCTGTTTACGCGCTTCCTTTGATCTGACCACCGGTTCTATTTCATCTTGATACGACATAAATATTAGCTTCTGCTTTTAAGTGTAGTGAATATTTTTGCCAAAGAATTTCCACTTCAAAAAAGTAATCAGAAAAATAACCGAAAATAAAACCCACGCAATCGCCGCGGCATAACCCATGTGATACCAAACGAAAGCATTGTTATAGAGATAATAAATAATCGTGGTCGTAGAGCCGTTCGGTCCGCCACCGGTCATCATGTAAGCCTGATCAAAACCGGCCTGAAATCCACCAATTAAACTCATGATGCCAATAAAAAAAGTCGTCGGAGAAATTTGAGGCCAGGTCACTGCCCAAAATTTTTGAATCGCGTTCGCGCCGTCCACTTCCGCGGCATCATATAAATCGCGCGGAACACCCTGAAGCGCGGCAAGATACAAAATCATGTTTTGCCCGCCGACGCTTTGCCAAACACTCATAATAATCAAAGCCGGTTTCGCCCACAGCGTATCCGTCAACCAATTCGGCCCCTGAAGCTTCAGCCCCAACAAGTCCCCCAAACCGGCGATCATGGTGTTGAAAGCGCCAAACTCGGGGTTGTACATCAAACGCCAAAGCATAAAAATCGCGACGCCGGCGCAAATCGTGGGAAGATAATAAATCGTCCTGAAAATAACCATTCCTTTTAACTTTTGATTGAGAGCAATGGCCAAAAGCAAAGATCCCGTCATCGAAATGGGAATTGCCGCCATTAAATAGACGGTATTAAATGAATACTGCCAAAAACGCTTATCCTGAAAAAGCTCGATAAAATTTCTGAGACCCACCCACTTCGGCGGAGTAAACAACCCCCATTCCGTAAAACTAAGCAGAAGAGAAACAACCACGGGGATCGATGTAAATACAAAAAATCCAAGGAGATTGGGGGCGAGAAACGCGTAAGCAGCAAGCGCTTCTTTTGTCTTATCTTTAAGGACCCGCTTCATTTCACTGCTCCAAATTCCGTTTTAAAATAATTTTCACGCGGTTTTCTCCATACGCTCAGTTTGGGTCACCGTCGGCTTTGATTTTCCGGAAATAACATCTTCGGTTATCAGCACCTCGGTAACGTCCTGAGCGGAAGGAATATCATACATCAAATCAAGCATGGCTGTCTCGAGAATCGACCGCAATGCCCGGGCACCGGTCGTCTTTTTCAAAGCACGCCGGGCAACTTCTCTTAGGGCGCCTTCGGTAAGCTTGAGCTCAACACCTTCCATCTTAAACAACTTTTGATACTGACGAATAATCGCGTTTTTGGGTTCGGTTAAAACCCGCACCAAATCCTCTTCTGTCAGTTTATGCAATCCGGAAACCACCGGAAAGCGGCCGATAAATTCCGGAATTAATCCGAATTTCACAAGATCCTCCGGCTCGAGATGATCAATCATCTTACCGGCCTCTTTTTCTTTCTTCAAAGAAGCGTTTTGCGCTCCAAAACCCATCGCCTTACTGGTGATGCGCCGTTCGATCATTTCTTCAATTCCGCCGAACATGCCGCCACAAATAAAAAGAATGTTGCGTGTGTTAACCGTAATATATTCCTGATGCGGATGCTTACGGCCGCCCTGCGGAGGGACATTTGCCGTGGTTCCTTCCAAAATTTTAAGCAATGCCTGCTGGACACCTTCGCCGGAAACATCGCGGGTAATGGAAACATTGTCGGACTTTTTTGCGATCTTATCGATTTCATCAATATAAATAATGCCGATCTCGGCGCGTTTCACGTCAAAGTTGGCCGCCTGTAAAAGACGCAGAAGTACGTTCTCAACATCTTCACCCACATAACCCGCTTCGGTTAGAGACGTTGCATCGGCAATCGCGAAAGGAACGTCGAGAATGCGCGCAAGCGTGCGCGCGAAAAGGGTTTTGCCGGAACCAGTAGGGCCGATTAGGAGGACATTACTTTTTTCAATCTCAACGTCATCTTCGTTTTTAGAAACAATGCGTTTGTAATGATTATGAACGCTGACAGCGAGGCGCTTTTTAACCAAGTCCTGACCGACCACGTACTGATCCAGCTTCGTTTTAATATCCTGCGGCTTGGGAACTTTAAAGTCTTCCACTTTAAAAGGCTGTTGAACCGCCGCGGGAAGAGGCTCTTTCAGAAAAGCATCATGGCAAACCCGAACGCACACATCGCAAATAAAGGATTGATTGCCCGCGAACAGTCTTTTGACTTCTGCTTTTTTGCGGGCGCAAAAAGAACAGCTGGCATTCGGATTATCTTTTTGAGTGGTCATTTATTTTTACTTTGAATTAACTTTATTTTTTTATTCCGAGACCATTTTTTAATTTCCGCCTCGCGCTTTAAAGCTTTTGACTTGGTTGCGCAAGTTTCGCTGTAAACCAATCTCCGAACTTTAAATGACCGGGTAAACTTCCCGCCTTTTCCAGCCTTGTGCTCCTTGATTCTTTTCTCAAGGTTATTTGTCATTCCTGTGTACAGGGCACCGTTCCCACATTCCAGAACATAAACAAACCACATACTTGGTCCTTCGACTTACGCTTAGGATACTTCGCCTCGAAAAAATTGGCCGGTACTGAGCTCGCCGAAAAGCGAGCCGAAGTACTGCCCGACCAGGGCTCGAACCTGGAACCTTGCCTCCAAAGGGCAGTGTGATACCATTTCACCATCGGGCAACGAGAGTATCCAAAAACAAAAATCAGCGCAAAACGGACGAATTCAAGAGCGCATAATCTACCCGATTTTGCTCATTTTCCCAAGACCCGATTTTCGAAGTCCTCAGAAAGACAAAATCAGAGCGAATAGCAAAGAATAGCCCGCTTCCGCAGGGCAGCTGCCAACGATTTATACAGCTTTTTGATCTTTGCTTGCGAGTCCGAAACAGCAAAAACCGTCGGACCGCTTCCGCTCAATAGAACCGTTTCCGCCCCGCCCTTTTCCAATAGCTTGAAAGTCTTTTGGAGAGAGGGACGCAAAGCTAAGGCGGCAGGCTGTAAATCATTCACGGATTCATTCAAATCCACGGATTTTTTTGAAAAAGGTCCGCCTTGCTCACGATATTGTTTATACACAGCCGGCGTCGATAAAGGTTTGGGGTCCGTCAGAAGCAAGAAATATCTCTTTCTCTTAGAGGGTAAATGTTTTAATTTTTCTCCGATACCCAGCGCGCGCGCCTGATTTTTTTGAAGAAGAAAAAAAGGCACATCCGCCCCCACACGCACGCCCATTTTCATTAACTCCGCTTGAGATATTTTGAGGTCATACAACTTAGCCATTCCAAGCAGAAAAAAAGCGGCATTACTGGATCCCCCGCCCAGACCTGCGCCGATCGGAATGCGCTTTACAAGCCGGGCATGAACGCCACCCAGCTTGGGAAATTTTTTCTGAAGCTCCACATAAGCTTTAAAAAGCAAGTTGCCTTCGCGCGCGGGTAAGTTTGCATTGGAAGAAAAAGAGAAGTCCGCTTTTTGCTTTGTGAGCGTCAATGTGTCGGCGAGTGAAAGACGGTGAAAAAGCGTATCCAGCATGTGGTAGCCGTCTTGACGGCGGCCGACAATGCGCAAATAGAGATTAACCTTAGCCGGTGATTGAAGCGTAATCCGATTCATGGGTAAGAAGAGAAAAGGACAAGAAGCCAAAGCCTCTTGTCCTTTTCTTTAACAAACTCGATTTAGAATTTGTTATGACCAGTCTTTTTTCTTATGACGGTTTTTACGCAATTTCTTTTTGCGCTTATGCTTGTTCATCTTTTTCTTACGCTGTTTTTTTGCCCAGGGCATGCTCGGGTTCTCCTCAGTCGATTATGGAATTACTTTGTTCAAAGGGTATTCAATGATGCCGTGTGCGCCGGCCACCTTTAAATCGGGAATTAAATTGCGCACAACGGACTCATCGATAATCGTATCCACATCATACCATCCGTCTTCGGCAAGCGATGAAACGGTTGGTTTTCTTAATGCGGGCAAAAGCGAAACAACTTTGTTCAGATTTTTTTCAGCCACATTCATTTTGAGGCCGACTTTTTCCTGCGCGCGGATCGCGCCCTGCAAAAGCATGACCAGCTGGTCCATCTTCTTGCTTTTCCACTCATTCTTAATACTGTCTTTATTCGCAATAAATTTCGGAATCGAAACAATCACCGTATCCACAATGCGCAGGCGGTTTGCCTTAAGGCTGGAACCGGTTTCAGTCGCTTCCACAATCGCGTCGGCAAGACGCGGCGGCTTCGCTTCCGTAGCGCCCCATGAAAACTCCACTTCAGCTTTGACCTTGTTCTTTTTAAGATAAGCCTTAGTCACATTCACAAGCTCGGTGACGATCTTTTTACCCTGTAAATCTTTAATACTCTGAACTTTGGAAGACTCATGTACGGCCAAAACCCAGCGCACAGGGTTAGAGGTTTGCTTGGAATACTGCAACTGGCAAAGCTCGGTGACTTTGGAGCTGTTTTCAACAATCCAATCGTGTCCGGTTAAACCGCAATCCACAATACCGTCTTCGATGTAACGAGACATTTCCTGGGGGCGAAAAAGGATGATTTCCAGCTCTGGGTCGTTTACCGCCGGAGTAAAGGAACGGGAGCTGTTACGAATCTCAAAACCGGCCTTTTTGAATAAGGCAAAGGTGGATTCTTCCAAAGATCCCTTGGGCAGCGCTAATTTAAGTGTATTCATAGAGGGCGGATTATATCGGGACATGCCCTTAGGGACAAGAGGGAATTTTAGGCGGAAGCAATCCGCAAATTCGGCCGTGCTGTGAGTCTTAAATCGGAAATACGGCCTTTTTCAAAAAGTTCAAGCCCGCGACGGGCAATCATGGCGGCATTATCACCGGTCAACCCCAACGGCGGAAGAAAAAGCTGAATACCGCGCTCGGCCGCTTCGCGCGCCAACTCGACTCTCAAATAAGAGTTCGCACTCACCCCGCCGCCAACCACCACGCTCTTAGCGCCTTTTAAATCACAGGCGGCAAAAGTCTTCTCCACAATCCAGCCGATTACAGCCTGTTGAAAGCTTGCGGCCAAATCTTCGCGCGAAGGCGCATCCGCTTTAGGCAAACCTGTTTTCATGTCGCGCATCGCGTAAAGCGCAGCGGTCTTAATTCCGCTAAAACTAAAATCGAGAGGTTTTGCTTGTTTCGGTTTCTTAAACAAAATTGCGCGCGGATTTCCCTTTGCCGCCAAAGCATCCATCAATGGCCCGCCGGGATAATCCAGCCCCATCATTTTTGCGACTTTGTCATAAGCCTCGCCCACTGCGTCATCTTCCGTTTCACCCACCGTTTCAAAGTGAGCGTCCTGGCAATGCACAATCGAAGTATGTCCGCCCGAGACAAGCAATCCGATATAGTTTTCAGGAACTGCTTGCCCAACAAAATTTGCGGACAAATGCGCTTCCAGATGATTCACTCCGACTACGGGAATTCCCAGCTGATAAGCAAGCGCCTTGGCAAAACCAACCCCGACAAAAAGCGACCCGATCAGCCCCGGCCCTTCGGTCACCGCAATAAGGTTGAGCTCCTGTGCGGAAACACCGGCTTCTTTAAGCGCTTGCTTAAAAACAAAGTCAATTTGCTCGAGACAATGACGTGAAGCGATTTCGGGCACCACGCCACCGAATTCCTGATGACGGAATAAACTGGAAGAAATAACATTGGAAAGAATTTCATCGCGACCGCGCAGGACCGAAACAGATGTTTCATCACAGGAGGTTTCGATGCCAAGAATGTACATACTAAGGAACCAGGAAACAGGAACCAAGAAGAAAGACAAGGCAACTCAGGCTTTGCCCATGGTTCTTGCTTCGTGGTTCTTGGTTCAAGATAATTTCTTGCTCAAAATTTCGTTGATCATCTTGGGGTTGGCTTTCCCCTGAGATTCTTTCATGACTTGCCCGACTAAGAATCCAAGCGCCTGTTTTTTTCCGGCTTTAAAGTCTTCAACCGACTTGGGATTAGCGGCAATAACTTTGTCAGCAATTTGTTCAATGAGGCCTGTGTCCTGCACCTGCGCCAAGCCTTTTTCTTTCACAATTTGGTCGGCCGATTTATTTTCCGAAAGCATCAAGGGCAAAACATCTTTCGCGATTTTTCCGTTAATCGTGCTGTTGTCGATCAGCTGAATCAACCCTGCCAAAGCCTTGGGCGAAATCGGCGAGTCTTCGATTTTGATTTTCTGTTCATTCAGCGTCCCGAGCAAATCATTCAAGAGCCAATTCGCGGCCAGCTTGGCGCTTGCCCCTTCTGCGACTGTGGCCTCAAAAAAAGCGGCTAAAACCTGGTCTTCAACCAATACATGCGCATCCGCACGCGGAAGCCCGAGCTTTTCAACAAAACGCTTCGCGCGCGCGCGCGGAAGTTCGGGCAAAGTTTTGCGTACAGCTTCCACTTTTTCGCGGGCAATCGTAAAGGGCACTAAATCCGGCTCGGGAAAATAACGGTAATCATGCGCGTCTTCCTTGGAGCGCATCAGCGCGGTTTCGCCTTTGGCTTCATTCCAAAGCCGGGTTTGCTGCTCAACCACTCCGCCGTCTTCAATGACTTGAATTTGACGCGCGATTTCATAATCAATCGCTTTTTGAACCGCGCGGAAAGAATTTAAATTTTTGGTTTCGGTACGGGTACCGAATTTTTCCTGGCCCACGGGGCGCACCGAGACATTCGCATCACAGCGCAGTTTGCCCATTTCCATATCACAATCGCTGACACCCGCGTATTGCAAAACAGCTTTCAGCGCGGTGAGATAAGCGTAAGCTTCTTCGGCGGAACGGATATCCGGCTCAGACACAATTTCCAAAAGCGGAATTCCCCCGCGGTTATAGTCCACCAAAGTTCCGTCCACAATGCCTTCATGCAAAAGCTTGCCCGCGTCTTCTTCCAAATGCGCACGCGTAATGCCGATGCGTTTTTCAATCCACTTCCCCTCTTTGTCTTTCACTTCAACAACGAGATGACCATTCTTGTCGATTGGCATGTCATATTGAGAAATCTGATACGCTTTCGGTAAATCGGGATAAAAATAATTTTTTCGGTCAAATTTCAACCGCGCATTAATTTCGCAATCCAGCGCCAAACCCGCGCGCATTCCTAACTCCAAAGCTTCGGCGTTTAAAACCGGCAAACTGCCGGGCATTCCAAGGCACACAGGACACGTATTCGCATTCGGTTCCGAGCCAAAGTCGGTCGGACAAGCGCAAAAAAGCTTGGACTTCGTTCCAAGCTGAACATGCACTTCAAGACCGATAACGGGTTCGTATTTCATAAAATAGTACCAAGAACCAAAGACCAAGAACGAAGATTGGTTCCTGCTTCCTGGTTCTTGGTTCTAGATAAGGTTAGTTTTTTGGTCATAACTTTGGCTTCTGCTTAAAAAATAATGTTTTTTGCTCATACTGATGCGCCATCCGCAAAATCGTTTCTTCTTCAAATGCACGCCCCATCAGCTGTAAGCCAATCGGCAAGCCCGCTGCGGTGAAGCCGCAAGGCACCGACAAAGCCGGAATACCTGCCAGATTCGCGGGGATGGTATAAATATCCGATAAATACATAGCAAGCGGATCGCTTGATTTTTCACCGATTTTAAACGCGGCGCACGGCGAAGTCGGCGAAAGAATCACATCGACTTCTTTAAACGCATTGTCAAAATCATTGCGAATTAAAGTGCGGACTTTCTGACCTTTTAAATAGTAAGCTTCGTAATATCCCGCGGATAAAACGAAAGTTCCGAGAAGAATACGGCGTTTTGCTTCTTGTCCGAAACCCGCGCTGCGGCTTGCAAAATAAACTTCGTTCAAATCTTTGGCGGCCGCGCGCGCGCCATAACGCACGCCGTCAAAACGTCCGAGATTAGAGCTCGCTTCCGCGACCGCGACAATATAATAAACTTCCACCGAATACTGCACATGCGGCAGCGAAATTTCTTTGATTTCCGCGCCTAGCCCTTTTAAAACTTCCACCGCTTCGCGCACGGATTTTTCGACATCCTTATCCATGCCGCCCGCGGAATCCTTCGGGAAAAACTCTTTGGGCAATCCGATTTTAAGACCTTTGATCGAAGCATTTAAGTTCTTCGTATAATCCGGAACCGGAACATTTGCCGATGTAGAATCCATCGCGTCATGCCCTGCCAAAACATTCAACAAAATCGCGCTGTCTTCAACGGTTTTGGTGATGGGCCCAATTTGATCGAAGCTCGAACCGAATGCTATCAAACCATTCCGTGAAACACGGCCATAAGTCGGCTTCAGCCCCACAAGTCCGCATAGCGCGGCAGGCTGACGAATGGAACCGCCGGTGTCACTGCCCAGCGCGGCATAAGCCATATCCGCGGCAACCGCCGCGGCTGATCCGCCGGAAGAACCGCCCGGAACACAGTTTAAATTCCACGGATTTTTTGATGGGCCATAAGTCGATGTTTCGCAGGAGGAACCAAAGGCGAATTCATCCATATTGCAGCGGCCATAAATTGAAGCTCCGACGTTTTTTAATTTTTGAATCACATGCGCGTCATACGGCGGGACATGTCCTTTTAAAATCTTGGAAGCGCAGGTGGTTTCCTGTCCTTCAACGCAGATATTGTC